>JBJECY010000020.1:0-18353 GCA_051871515.1 Muribaculaceae bacterium
CAAGCAATGGTTTTGCCTCGGTGCTGCTGTTTGTGTTTGTGGGTATGGCCATCACCATGGTCATCCAGTCGTCGGCAGCCACCTTTGCCATTGTGCTGGTGATGAGCACCAAGGGGTGGATAGGCTTCGACATGGCTTGCGCAGTGGTGCTGGGTAGCAACATTGGTACAACCATCACACCGGTGCTGGCATCGTTGAGCGCCAACCAAGCCGCCAAGAAAGCCGCTTTGGGACACTTCCTCTTTAACTTCTTCGGCACCATCTGGACGGTGATTCTGTTCTTCCCGTTTGTGAAGCTCATCATCTGGATTACCGAGGCCATGGGTCAAGGCAACCCCAACGTCCTCACCGGCTCAGAGCTTGCAGTATCGGTATCATTTGGTCTGTCAATCTTCCACACCGTGTTCAACCTCATCAACCTCTCGGTGATGATTTGGTTCACCGAGGCTTATGTGAAGATTTGCAACAAACTTATCAAGACCAAAGCCAAAGACGGCGAGGAGTTCCAACTCAAATACATCTCATCGGGTCTGCTCAACGCCTCAGAACTCAACATCATGCAGGCACAGCGCGAGATTGTGGTTTATGCACAACGCGTGCAGCGCATGTATGACATGACCATCGACCTTGTTCACACCAAGCTGGGCACAGTGGAGTTTAACAAGCTCTATAGCCGCGTGGGCAAATATGAAGAAATCAGCGACCGCATGGAAATAGAGATAGCCAACTACCTCAACAAAGTGGTTGACGGCCGCTTGAGCTACGAAGGTAAGCTGCGCATCTCGGCCATGCTCAACATCATCTCAGAGATTGAAAGTATTGCCGACAGCTGCTACAACATTGCCAAGTCGCTCATACGTAAGGAGGAAGCCCACGTGCACTTTGTTGAAGAGCAATATCAGAACATCGACAACATGATGCGCCTGGTTTCAGAAGCCCTCACCGAGATGATTATTGTGCTTGCCAACATGGAGCACGTCACCGGCAACGAGCTTACGCCTAACATCAACAAAGAAAACGAAATCAACAACTATCGCAACCAGTTGCGCACTGAGAACATTGAGAATATCAATCAGAAGAAATATGAATACCAGTCGGGTATCTTCTTTATGGACATCATCAGTGAAAGTGAGCGCATTGGCGACTACATCATCAACGTGATTGAGGGTGTTGAGAGCCAATACGGCAGCAACGCTGAGCTCTCGCCCACAGTGATGCACCGTTAATCACACGCCCCTCTGGCAACAGCCTACGCAGCCGGCAAGATGTGCACTCATCTCGCCGGCTGCGACTTTTATCCAAACAGCGGATTCCCTTGGCCATTAACCTGTTCTGCGCAAACGGGCGTTCTTTTGCCATAGGGATTTTCCGGTAGCCAAGCCGATAATTGCTAAAAAGCACCATCCACACCGGTTTTTTGATTAATGGGCAACGCCATTCTCTCCCACCATGGGCACCGATAAACGCCCCCTCTGGCAACAGCCTCGCCGCCCCCAGGGCATAAAACCATCTGCTCAAAAAAAGAAAGTTGCTATCATCATAACGTTAATGACCAAATAGGGGTGCAAAAAAATAATATACACAATGAACAACCATAAGGATTTTTTACTTACCTTTGCAAAGGCGCCAAGAAAGTGCGCCAAGCGAAAAAACCAACCCATTGAACAAAATCATTAACACTTTTAAAAAAACCTATAGTAACAAAATGAAAGAACTAAAAGGAACTAAAACCGAAGCTAACTTGCAGATAGCTTTTGCAGGTGAATCACAAGCCCGCAACAAGTATTCATATTATGCATCTAAGGCAAAGAAAGATGGTTATGTGCAAATTGCAGCTATCTTTGAAGAAACAGCCAACAACGAGAAGGAACACGCTAAGATGTGGTTCAAACTCCTTCACGGTGGTGCAGTGCCATCAACTGAAGAAAACTTGCTCGACGCAGCTGAAGGCGAAAACTACGAATGGACCGACATGTATGCCAACATGGCACGCGAAGCACGCGAAGAAGGCTTCGACGAGATTGCAGCCGCCTTTGAAGGCGTGGCAGCCGTTGAAAAAGAGCACGAAGAACGCTATCGCAAATTGCTCAAGAACGTGCAAGACAAAGTGGTGTTCTCACGCGACGGCGACTGCGTTTGGCAATGCACCAACTGCGGACACATCTGCGTTGGCAAGCAAGCTCCTGAAGTTTGCCCGGTTTGCAAACACCCACAAGCTTACTTCCAAATCAAGCCCGAGAACTATTGATGCACTTAGGCGAGCATAACAGGCTGCTCCCCACCCCTTGCCGCGGCTATCACGGCAGCAGCAACAGTGCGGCGTGGCACAGCAAATGATGCTCACATAAGTAATTTTCAATAAAAACCATTTAATTAAGCGCCTTTGGCTCCAAAATAGTGCCAAAGGCGTTGTTTTTATTTGCATTTTACCATTACGTGTTGTAACTTTACCACGAAATTCACACTTTAACCATCACATACTACAATGGAAACCAACATAAACGACGAGAGAATATCGCGTGTGCGCTACCTGATTGAGGAGTTGGGGCTTAAAAACCGCGACTTTGCCGAGCGCATTGGCGTTGACAACAGCAACCTCTCGAAATACCTAAAAGGTAAACTGCCCATCAACGACTCGTTTGTAAACCGCATGGTGGTGAGTCTGGGCGTATCAAAGCAATGGGTGATGCAGGGCACAGACATCCCCTTCCCCAAAGAGAGCAACATCCCGGTGGCAAGCGTGGCGCCCGGCGACGCCCTGCAAAGCACGCCGCAAGGCACCCCGGTCTATGACATCGACGTCACGGCAGGAGCCATGCCGCGCTCGCTGCTCTTTGCCAACGAGCAAATCATTGGCTCAATCAATCTGCCCGACGTGATAAGCAGCAGCTGCCGCGTGGTGCGCGTGAGCGGCGACAGCATGGCACCGGTGATTCACAACGGCGACTATGTGGCACTGCGCGAGCTAAGCAACATGCAGCAGATATTCTGGGGGCAAATCTATGTGGTGCTGCTCGACGATTACCGGCTGATAAAGTTCCTGCGCCGTCACTCCGACCCCTCAAAAGTGATTCTGCGCAGCGCCAATCCAAACTACGACGATATGGAGGTTGACCGCAGCGACATACACGAGCTGATGCTGGTGCAACACATTCTGCACCTCGACAGCCGCATGTGATTTGATTGCGCCCCCCCGGTTGAGCCACGGCACTGCGCCCAAGTTCTTGTATTATTGAAAATATATGTGTAATTTTACGCAACATTGAAAATAAGAAATCATCATCACAACATACATCAGCAAATGAAACAACTAAGATTTGCACTCATAGCAATCACAGCACTGGTTTTGACCGCATGCCGCAGCGATAGTTTCCGCCTTGAGGCACGCATCGACGGCCTTGGCACACAAAACGTGCAAGTGATTTATGCTACCTCTGACGGCGTGGTGGCCGACTGGGTGACAGCCAACGACGACCGCATCAGCTATCAAGGCTCGGCACCCGAGCTTACCGTGGTTAATGTGCTCAGCGACAACGGCGCGCCAATAGCACGCATGGCGGTGATTGACGGCGACAAGATTCAGCTTAAAGGCGTGTTTGGCGACCCCATGAACATTCAATACAAAGGCTCAAAAGTGACGCAACGTTGGACCGATTTCCTGAAAAAACACCGCGAGGAGATTGAGAGCAACAACAACGCCATGCTCAATATTGAGATTGAGAAATATATGCGCGAAAACAAAGACGATGTGGTATCGACCCTGCTGCTGCTCTACGACTACAGCAGCCTGAGCAACACGCAGCACACCGACAGCCTGCTCAACATCCTCAACGACGATGCCAAGCCGCTTTATCTGCTCAGCACTTATCACACGCTGCGCAATGCCCGCAGCAAGGTGGAGGCGCAAAAGCACTTCTTCATGTTTGACCTCTATGACAGCAACGGCACCTGGAGCACCGTGCGCACCAGCGGCCACAGCTACAGCATCATGTGGTTCTGGAGCCGCGACGACAGCTACCACAACCTCACCGTTGACTCGCTTAAGCAACTCGGCAAAACCTATGGCTCACGCCTGCAGATTGCCGACGTCTATGTTGACGGCGACACAGCAATCTGGCGCAAAACTTTTAAGAACGACAGCACCAAGTGGCTGCACCTGTGGGCTCCCGGCGGCCCCAAAGGCAAATACCTTGAGCCGCTCAACATCTACACCACTCCCACCTATCTGCTCATTGACTCGTTTGGCAACTACAACTATCGCGGAGCTTCGCTCGCCGAGCTCATCAAGGCAATGAAGCAAGGCGACAGCAACAAGCAAACGATAAATAAACCGAGGCCAAAAGCCAAATAACCGCCGCAGCCCTCAGCCAACGATGCCCCCAACGCCTTCTGCCTTAAACACAATGTCTAACCTCACCATAAACACCTAACTATTATGAAACGACTATTAATTTTACCCTTAGCATTGCTATTACTGACGCTGGCAGGATGTGGGAGCCGACACCGCACCAATCAATCAGTGACAATAGGCTATGTCAACTGGCGCACCTCGGTGATTGACTCGGCAGCGTCCGACTCAATGACTGCGCTCGCCAACGACAGCGCCACCCATCTGGTGCTGCAACAGCCCGACGTGAAAGTGCTGAAGCGGAATCCCATCACCACCATTTGCCAATACGTGACATTGTATTATGAGGCCCCCGACAGCCTTGTCGCCACCGACTCGCTTGCGCTGGCACGCCCCGAGCTTGCCGACTCAATCAAAAACGCCTACGACTCTGACGACCGTAACCTTTACATCAACCGCAAAATGGGCGTTAATTCGGCCGAAACGCTCTTCAATTCAAGCCTGCTCATTGCCATCTCGGCTCTTGTGCTGCTGATTTTCCTCATCAGCAAAATCTACAAAGTGTTTATTCGCTCACCTTTCAAAACCGACGAGGAGGATTGACCTATGGCAACAAAAGAGGACCTGAAACCCCGCTATGCCGTTACTCTTGACAAGGCAATGGAGCAACGCATACGCCAAGCCGTGAACACCTATGCCAAAAATATACCCCACAATCCGCTCTCCTCGCTCGGCGACGACATCAGCATAGGCACCGTGTCACTGCGACCGATGTACACGCTGAAAGTGGATACACAATACGAGCGCCGCTGGAAGGCTGACTTCGACGACCCCTATCGAGGCCGTGCCGGGCGCTACGTGCCCGACAAACCGGTGTGGTCGCTCACCCTCAACGCCGCGCCATCAACGCTGACCAACGTCACGCATAAGCACGTCATTCAAGACTCCGAGCAAATCTACACCTGCCGCACCTGCTCAGGCAGCGGCAAGGTCATTTGCAGCAAATGCCACGGCGACGGCAAAGTGGACTGCTCAAGTTGCGGCGGACGGGGCACCAATGCGTGTTCAAGTTGCAACGGAGAAGGCTCAAAGCACTGTTACACATGCAGTGGAAACGGTTTTGTTAAGGTTACACGGCAAGAAACCCGCTACCGCGGCAACGTCACCGAGCTGGTGACCATACACGAAAACAAATCATGCAGCAGCTGCGGTGGCCGAGGACGCAAAATATGCACCTCATGCAAAGGCCAAGGCTCTTTAACCTGCAGCACCTGCAACGGTAAAGGCCAAGTAACATGCCGCACCTGCGGCGGCGATGGCCGAGTGATATGCCCCACCTGCGACGGACAAAAACAAATGATTCACTACCGCGCCGTGTTGCAGGAATTTTCTTACAGCCACAACACCAACTACGTTGCCGACACCACAATGTTCGGCAGCGGCGAGTTTGCTGAGATTCACTCAAAATATAAGGGCTACGAGGTGTACAGCGAGGTGAACCAGAAAAGCAACATCACCAATCAGAAACTCACCGAGCTCAACCAGCAGATGGGCAGTTTCCTGCAAACGATGCTCAACAAAGAAAACGTGGCCAACAAAACCATCATCTACCAGAAACTCACCATCACGAGGCTCGACGCCTACTACATTGAATACACCTACAACGGCTCGTCATATCAAGGCGTGCTCATGGGCGGAGTGTTCCGCCCGGGCAGCACATCACCCATCAGCGAGCATGCCGAGAGCGTGATGGACAACACCGAGTATTATATGCGCCGGCGCATGTTCCCGCAAGCATGGCACCACTCAAACATTGCCAACGACATGAACGTGTACGGCACACGCTCGCGCGCCGCCAGCCTGCTTGCCACCGCCAAACGCAAGATGGGCCACCTGCACGAAATGGGCGCCGTGATAGCCTTTATCATGTTGCTGCTTGTGGGCGTGCCCTACATCTACAACTTCTATGAGCTATATAACCCGGTGCTGAAATTTGTGGCATACGCCAACGACCCCAACACCATGGGCTACGACAACTATCCACTGTCAATGACCCTCATCTCGATTGTTGTGATGTGGTTAGTGTATCTGCGCTGCAAACGTCCGCTGATTCCCAAACTCTACTATGCCACCACCAGGCTCAACACCATTGGCGTGCTGTGGGGATTTGCCTCATTCACCGTGATGAGCGTGCTGGCGCTTGTGGCCACCGACGTGATTGTGGCACTTGGCGGCAGCCTGCTGGTGACCTGGATTGTGGGCTTTGTGGTGTGGCTGATTAAACTGGTTCTGATTATAGTGTTCTTTATTGTTTTCCTTGCATGGGAACTGCTCTCGTGGCTCTGGGGGCTGATTTTCTGAGGACAGAGAACCATACAAACCAAACTGTTCATCATGCCGTTTTTGGTTGAAAATAAACATCCATTGTGACATCTGGTTTTGCCTCACAATGGATGTTTGCTACCAAACAGCTACATCTCTCGCAGCCATTCAAAAATTAACATTTTTTATTATAAATGTTACCCCCCCCACAACAATGTATCCCAATTGACATTTCTTTTTTTTATATTTGCAGTGTTAAACTTATTACTAAATTTAACACCTATTATCATGAAACGATTCATATCTTACATTATATCATTGCTTATATGCGCCGTGGCACAAGCACAGCTGCCTCACGACTTTCGCTCAGAGCAGATAGCATTGTGCCCGCAGCAAGTATCGTGTCAGCCCGGTGATACGGTGACGGTATTGGGGCAGGTGACCTGCCTTGCTGCTAACCGCATTGAGCCTTACAGCAATTATCTTTACATTGAACTTATCAACCCCAACGATTCTATAGTGGTTCGTCAGAAGGTATCATGCAAGAACAAAGGTTCTTTTGCAGCAGCCCTGCCGATTGACCAGCTTGGCGCTTACGGCGTGTACTACATCAGAGCATACACACAACTCATGCGCAACTTCTCGCACGAATCGTTTGCCCTGCAACCATTGTTGGTGGGTCAATCGTTCCCCGACTTCGACCCCATCACCACCGACGGCGTGAAGTGCACCGTAGTGCCCCACGGCGGGCACCTCTGCTCGGGCGCACCACAGAACATCACTATTCGTGTGGCAAACTACCTCAACGACCCGTTGAGCAACATTCCCTTGGCACTGACCACCGAAAACGGCGACACCATAGCCACTCAATGCACATCGGCCTCAGGCCTTGCCGTGATGTCGTTCATTCCTCAACCCAATGTGAAATACACAATGAATCTGGTGTATGAGAGGGTCAAGAAAGTGTTCCCAATGCAAGGTTGCAACGATGCTCAGCCCATTGTGAAAGCTTCACTCAAGGGTTCGCAAGTGGCATTTTCCATTCTTGGCGGCACTACTGATGTGCAACAATTGCAATTGTACACCTACGACCGCCTCAACGGCATCTCGCACATAGCCATCAACCGCCTTGCCGGTTCTTTCAAGCTGGCCAACGCCCCGCAAATGATTACCCTCTTTCTCACCGACGCAAAAACCAACCTTTTGGCACAATGCACCGTGATGGCTCGTGGCGAAGAAACACCTCAACCGGCTTTGCCACAGACGGCTGCGATAGGTGAACCCTTAACCCTGCCCAACCTTGGCGACAATGCCAATGTGATGGCTCGGCTGGTGCCAATGAATGCCCGCTGGGTGGAGCACGCCGAGAGTCAATTGCTCTACCTCTCTGACCTTCAGTCGCCGCTGCCATTCCCCGAGAACTGCTACACTCTACCTGAGCATCAACGCGATGCCGAATTAATGGCTTGGATGGGCACAGCCTCGTTCAAGCGATTCAACATAGCCGATGCCGTGAAGCAAGACACTGCCATCTACACGTTCCTGCCCGAAGATGTGATGTATTTTCAAGGAAAGATTGAATCACATTCAAAAAAGCCATTCAACAATGGCTCGTTGGTGGCATTTAACACTGAGAACAATGCCGTGTATAATGCCGAGCTCAACAAAAATGGTGAGTTCACCATTGCCGTTGACGACTTCGACGACGGCACATGTTTCTTTTTGCAAGCCGTAAACAAGAAGAATAAGCCCGAGGCAATGTATGTGAGAATCAACGATGACACCTACCCGGCTTTTCAATTAGCAGAGCGCAAAATTTTGGAAAAAAACCTTTATGTCAAAACAGAAGTAACCTACGCAGGCGGCAACTGGGATAAGCAGCAATTGCCCGAAATCACTGTGAAGGCTCACACAAAATATGACAACCTACATTCCACAACTCGCTTCTACGGGCACGCCTATAAGGACCGCAAGACGATTGAAGAACGCGGTTTCCTCACACTTTATGATATACTGAAGGACATTCACGGCATTTCAATCCGGAGAGTTGCCAAAACCGAAGACGAGAACGGCGGATTCGACGACCCAATATCGGGAAACAAAAGGCAGGAGACTGGTGGAAATTCGTCAGACCCTAAGGATAGTAGAGTCGAAATCGATTATGCCATATTCTCGTCGAGAGGTCCAAGTTCATTGGGCAAGAAAGCGAATCAAGTGGTGATGCTCATCAACGGACAGCGCACGCCAGAACCACTATCGAGCCTGTTGCAGATGTCGTCGTTCGAAATAGAATCGGTGGAATACCTGCGCCCTTGGCAAGCCCTCTCCTACACGTTTGGTGCCCTGACGGGCGCCATCAACGTGGTGACACGCAACTACGAGAAACCTCGTGACGTGAAGTCGAAAGGCACATTGTACACACCAATAGGATTAAGCCACCAGGCAACAGACACCTTGCCGGTTGCCGACAAACCAGGCAAATATCGCTTGATAGTGGATGTGGTATCACCTTCAGGCATACACTCTTACGAAAGCATTGTGACTGCATTGGCAAAATAACGCGCACGTTTGCAACAAACCGCGCTGCAACACATAAACTCAAGGTCGGGCGACAAAAGAAACACCTGCATGTCACCCGGCCTTGATTGTTCTCTTGTGCACACTTATATTTCTGAGATAAACGAGAATAATTGAGATAATTTGTTTACATTTGCATCGTGAAATAAGTGCTTAACCAACCCCAAACCAACTAAAAAACTCATGAACCGCAAATTACACACTTACGCATTACTGCCGTTGGCAGTAGTAATTATGGCATCTGTGACATCGTTTACAAGCTGCTCCTCAGTGGGTGGCAAAGCGGCTTCGTCGCCAATTGCCGGAACCACCTCACACATTACTAACGGTGCCCTTAACCCCATAGTGCCGCCGGGAGTGTATATAGCCGACCCTGAGGCTCGCGTGATGCCCGACGGACGCATTTATGTGTACGGCTCGCGCGACCTACCACAATACGCTTGGTGCTCAAAGGCTTACCATGTGCTCTCAACCGACGATATGGTGAACTGGCACATCGAGCAATTCTCGTTTGCCACCGACGGCCCCGGCAAACAAGCCGACTACACTACCCGCGAACTATATGCCCCCGATTGCATCTATCACAACGGGCAATACTATCTCTATTATTGCCTGTCGGGCGACAAAGCCGACGATGAGGGCGTTGCCGTCAGCAACTCGCCCTACGGCCCATTCCGCAACGGCAAAATCATAAAAGGCGCTGAGGGCATCGACCCCTCGGTATTTATCGACGACGATGGTCAAGCCTATCTCTATTGGGGTCAGGCTTATGCCAAAGGCGCCAAGCTGAGCCGCGACATGACCCGTTTGGAGGGAGCTATCAGCGACAGTCTGCTCACCTACGAGGTACACGCCTTCAACGAGGCAAGCTCAGTGCGCAAACGCGGCGGCATATATTACTATATCTACGGCGGACATCAACGCCACGGCGAGAGCAACTGTGCCACACTCAACTATGCCACCTCAACATCGCCGCTGGGCCCATTCACCTATCGTGGCGTGATAATTGACAACTACAACACACACGCCAACGTGGTGAACAACCACGGCTCGATAGTGGAAATCAACGGCAATTGGTATATCTTTTACCACCGCCCCACCCACGGCTCGCCAACCATGCGCAAAGTGTGCATTGAACCCATCAGATTTAACCCCGACGGCACCATTCAGGAGGTGGAAATGACCACGCAGGGCGTGGGCGGCCCGCTCGACCCGTTTATGCGCATGGATGCCGCTCGCGCCTGCCAACTCAGCGGCAACCTCACTGTGCGATGCCGCCGACCCGAACACGACATCCCCGTGGAATACCTTGCCAACATACGCCACGGCGACACAGCCTTCTGGCGATACTACGACTTCAGCAAAAACAGCATCTCGCACTTTATGTGCAAGACCTGGGGAAACACCCTCGACTGCGACATTGAGATTCGCCTCGACTCGCCGCAAGGCACGCTGCTGGGCACATGTCATGTTGGCGCTATGCAAGGCGAAGTGGCTTATGAAATCCACAGCACCAACGTGGCAAAAGCACAGAGTGTGCACGCACTGGTGCTGGTGTTCAAAAGCCCTTCGGGCAAAACCGATGCCGACCTCATGAACCTTGAATGGCTGCGATTCACCAAATAATCGCCGTCTGATTCTCGGGGCATTTTCCACAATTTTTGGCTCTTAAATTTTGCATCATCGTTTCTTTTTCATACCTTTGGCACAGAAAGTCGCCCGAAAAAGTGTAACAAATCGCTAAAAAGTCGCCCGAAAAAGTGTTAAAAACCTAATATTCAACATAATATCATTTGCCACAATGTTCAAAAGAAAAATCGATGAAATATTAAGTAACTGGAAGAGCAATCCCAATAGAAAACCATTGGTGATTAAAGGTTGTCGGCAATGTGGAAAAACAAGTTCGGTGAAAGAATTTGCAAAAAATCACTATAAGCACATAGTATATCTTGATTTCCACGAAAACAAAGAGTTGCGCACAATATTTACCGGTTCTTTAGAAGTTGACTATTTGACAATGCTCATTTCGGCAGCCATTAGAGATGCCATATTTGTTGCAAACAAAACATGTATCATATTTGACGAAATACAAGAGTGTCCACAAGCAAGAACTTCACTAAAGTATTTCAACCTCGATGGGCGATTTGACATTATTTGCACGGGGTCGCTGCTTGGAGTTAACGGATATTCATCGGGGAACACCAATGATGAAACAGCATCAGTGCCAGTTGGATTTGAACAAATAGTGGAAATGTATCCAATGGATTTTGAGGAATGGTTATGGGCAAACGAAATAACTAAGCCTGTGTTTGATTTCCTCAGTAAATCATATCGCAACGAAACACCAATACCTGATGCATTACACAATCGTATGCGCCAGTTACTGAATGAATATTTGGTTGTAGGAGGTATGCCAGAAGTGGTTAAAACATTTATGCAGACCCACAATCTGAACCAAACGTTAGCGCTGCAACGCAACATTGTTGATGAATACAAAATGGACATGATAAAATATGCAAACCGTGAAGATAGAGCCAAAATTCGCGAGTGCTTTGAATCTATTCCTCGACAATTAAGTCGCGACAACAAAAAATTCACCTATTCGGTGGTTCGAAAAGGCGGACGCAGCAAAGACTACAAAAGCAGCCTGCAATGGATTGAAGACGCCGGTATAGTGCGCAGGTGTTACAACCTGTCGATAACCGGATTGCCGCTAAGCGGTAATGCTATGACCGACTGCTTTAAAGTGTATATGGCCGACACGGGTTTGTTTATCAGCATGCTCGACGACGGCACACAATTCGATGTTCTCCAAGGACGGTTAGACAGCTATAAAGGTGCCATCTATGAAAACATAATGGCTGACATTCTTGGCAAAATGGGTCGTAAACTATATTATTTTCAAAAAAGCGATAGTCTGGAAATTGATTTTGTAATACGACTCAACGGCGAATGTGTTCCGATTGAATGTAAAGCCCGCACAGGCAACGCCAAGTCATTAAAAACACTGCTTAAGCACCCCGAAAAATACCATGTAACCCACGCCGTTAAATGCGGCAATTATAATGTTGGGCGACAGGATAATGTGCTCACCATTCCTTTCTACATGGCATTCTTGCTTCGCGATTTGTAAGCAATATTGCGCCTCGGTGGATTGCCTAATCATAAGAAACTGCAACAGATTAGTAAGAATATTCATTTGCGCTCACTGCGCAACAAAGTAAATTTGTGAAAGAGAAAAAGCGCCTTCTTATTAACCCAAATATTACAAAAATGAACAAGATTAAAGCTAAACTATCTTTGATGGTGTTGATGGTGCTGTGCACATGGCAAGCGTTGCCGGCGCAAAGCACTGCGGCGGCAGAGGGCCGTCAGGCTGCACAAATCAACGTGCAGGTCAATGCTCAAAGACAATTGGTGTTTGAGGTTACTTACAACGGGGTCAAGGTGATTGAGGCATCGCCTCTGGGCATCACCGTTGACAATTGCCCCTTGGGCAGCAACGTGAAAGAGCTGCGCACCGTTGCCAATCAAGGCAACCTCACCACCTACAACATTGAGCACGCCAACGGAGCACGTCTGATGCTTGAAACACGCACCTTCAACGACGGCATTGCGCTGCGCTACCACATCCCTGCCCCCGGAGCGGTGTGCATCTACGACGAACTCACCTCGTTCTCGTTCCCTTCGCAAACCCACGTTTGGTATGCCAGCGGCCCGTTTCAATACGGATGGCTGCAACAATACCAGGAACGCAACACCGACGACATCAAAGGCGAACTGCTGGCACCGCCTGCCACTTTCCGTCTGCCGCAGGGCATCTATGCCGCCATCACCGAGGCTAACCTGTTTAACTATCACGGCGCCGTGCTGCTTGGCTCAGCAGCAAATTGCGTGAAGTTTGGCTACGTTGAGAACAAAGGACACATGGTGTCGGGCGTAATCACCGGCTTGCCACACCCAAAATATTGGCATGAGGTGGTGAAGGACGTGCCTTGGGTGGCATATCCCAAAGAGGGCGCACAAGAGGTGGTGACACCGTGGCGCGTGCTTATGCTTGCTCCCGACCTCAATGGACTGGTGAACAACGGCATTATGGCGCAGGTGTGCGACCGCCCTGACAGCACCCTGTTTCCGCAAGGAGCCAACACCGAATGGATTAAGCCGGGCAGAGCATCGTTCACATGGCTGGTTGAAGGCCCCAACCGCCTGAGTATTGCCAACCACAAAAAATACGTTGACGGATGCTCGGAACTGGGCATTGAATCGGTGGTGGTTGACGACGGATGGGAGCTGTGGCAACAAACCGAGAAAGACGCCAACGGCCGCAACAAATGGCAAATGCTGAAAGAACTGGTTGACTACGCACGCCCAAAGAACGTGAATATCTGGGTGTGGCGCGCCTCATCGCCACGTCACGGCAACCACACCGATGCCGGACTTATTGACCCCGACGAACGAGCCGACTTCATGAAAAAATGCGCCGAGGCAGGCGTGAAGGGCTTGAAAATCGACTTCTTCCACACCGAAAACCTCTTCACCGTGAATCTGATGGAAGATATACTCAAAGCTGCCGCAAAAGAGAAACTGATGGTGATTTTCCACGGAGTGAACAAGCCCACAGGCGACTCTTATACCTACCCCAACCTGCTTGCAAAAGAGGCTGTGCGCGGCCTTGAATGTGTGGGCGGCGAAAACAGCTGGGCACCCGGTCCACCGTGGCCCTATCACGACACCGTGCTGCCATTCACACGCTGGCTGGTGGGCGCTGCCGACTATACACCGCTTAACTTCCGCGGATTTTGCCACCCGTCGGTTACGTTTGCCCATCAACTGTCGTCAATCTACATGTTCACCTCGCCGATGCTCATCTTCTCAGCCGACATGGAGGACATGCTCACCTCGCCCGGACGCTCGTTCATAGAAAGCGTGCCCGTGACGTGGGACCAAACAGTGGTGCTTCCGCAAAGCGAAATCGGCAAAATAGCTGCCTTGGCACGACGCAAAGGCGACGTGTGGTATCTCACCGTGCTCAACGGCGAACAAGAACGCACCTTTGATGCCCGACTGGACTTCCTGCCAAAAGGCAACTACACAATGGAAATAGCCACCGACGCACCCGATAACCGCAAACTCATTCAGGTGAAAAGCCGCAAAGTGCGCAGCGGCGCACGCCTGCAAGAACCGCTGATGAGCGGCGGCGGCTTCGTTGCCCGCTTCACCCGCCGATAACCGACAATTCCTGATTCGACGAAGCAACTGCCATACCGCGAAATTTCCGATTCGATACGAATTTATTCTGATACTTCAGATTGTTTCCCTAATACTACGCAGCCCTGACAGAGCCACAATCACGCTCCGCCAGGGCTGCCAGCGTTATTTCAAGATTGCACTATTAGTGTCGGTATGGGTTTGTATTTCATTGCTTTGTTTCACCTTTTTGCCATAAGGCAAAGTATAGGAAATTGAAATTTGAAGCGACCTTGCGAGAGCACTGCTCCATTGCCATCCATGGGTGGAATAACTCTCCGAATCGAAATCAAAATAATACTTGTATTTGTTGAACCAATTGCGGAACTGTAGCCCCGCCTTGAAATTGCCCGTAGCATAGTTAACCAATACGCCGTATGTGCTTTTGTAATGATAGCGTACACCATTGTCAAAAGGCGCAATATTTTTGTTAGGCGTTTGATAATACAAGACGAATGACAAATTATTAAGATAATAGTTGGCTTGCAAATTCGTGGAAATAAGATTCATTGATTGAGCATCTACTCCCGAAGCAACTATGCGTTTAAGCCGTCCCGAAGCGCGTAGCGAAGCCGAATTGCCAAACAGTTTCAGCGTAGCAGAAACGTATCCCGAAATGTCATGGAAATCTCCGCTGTTTATCTCCTTACGCACCAAGCCATCATAGCCCGGCAAGGAAAAATAATCATTGGCGGTTTTGTTTAGATAGCCGTGATATTCGGCAGTTGCCGACATGCTAAATCTATTCGTTGGGATATAAGTATATGATGCCACCGACGTAATAAACGTGGTGTTGCGAAGGTCGGGGTTGCCCTGTAGCCACAGGAGTTCATTACTCTGAACAATAGCCGAATTTGAATATGCCGGAGTTGGATGGTTGTTCCCCCACCATCCTTCAACTGATGCCGAATGTTTTTCGTTGATTTTGTAATTAAGTTGCAGTCCGAGCCGAGGGTTCCATTGCTCCAATGTATTTACGCCGTTCAAGCGTGCGATTACATACGACACTCCTGTGCGTGAATACAAGCTCAACCCACATCGCCAATTCTGCATATATTCAAGAAACAACATGTTTTCTGACGACAGGAGTTTCTGCAATCCATTGAAGGAACCTTCGTAATCGGTGTGATAGATGGAGTTGTGAGTAATAAAGAATGTCCTAAAAGTATTATCGTGCGAAAATTTCTTGGAATACTGCATAGTCACTACAGGTGCGTAGGTGCTCTCCTTGTTGTTGTTAATGATTGGCAACAAATCGCCAAGCTGATACGACGAATTCCTATGCGTTCTTTCATAAATAAAGCTCCATGTGGCAACCAAAGAGCTACCTTTAGGCAATGCAAAATAATAGTAGCCGGAGAATCGCGGCGAAATAGTCTGTCCGGTTTCGCGAGAAAGCGCTAACGATGCCGGAATAATATCCTTAGAATATGCGATATTCAATAAATCGCTCGTTGCAGGATTTGCCATACGGTTGTAGGAAACCGAATGAATAATCTCATTTGATTTTGTTTCGTATGCGGCACGAAACGACATAGTTTCCGAATTGCTACGTTTCAAATAGTCCCCACCTGATTGAGTAGTGCGGGTTATCTCATCAAAAAATTGGTCGCCTATGGATATGTTGCGAAAAGTTTCCGCATTGTATCCGCAATATTTATCTTCATGGGCGATTGAGCCAGTGGCATTGGCATCAAAAGTCCATTTGTTCTTTACAAATTTCGAATATAATATGCCATCACCTCGGTCGATGTTTAGGCTATTACCCTTAGCGGTGAGTTTAGTGTAACCACCCCACTCGTATTTGCGCATAACAAAGTTGATTACATTGGCCTGCCCTCCGAAACGAGCATCTTCGGGATATTGTAGCACTTCGATGCGAAGCACATCCTCAGGGCGCAAACCTTGCAAATCCTCCGAAGTTGCCTCCTTGAAATCAATAAACATAGCCACATCTTTTCCAGAATAAGTTTTTACCGACGCACTTCCCAGCGTGATATCCAGTTGAGGAATGTTCATCAGATTTAAAAGCTGAATTGCATCGATAGCGGTTTTCTTTACATTCTTAGCAGGAATGTATTCAACACCATATTTTATAACTCGCTGCAGCTTTGCCTCAACTTTTACATGCTTTAGAGCCACGGCATCAACGGGCAGGATGATGTCGCCTACGTTGAAGTCAGCGAGTCGGCGGTAGATGGCTCGGTAGCCCACACAATTGAACTTAGCGATAACGTCGCGGCTGTCGCAAGGAATGGTGAAACGGCCGGCATTGTCGGCTACGCCGTATGTGATGATGGTGGAGTCTTTGGGCGCAAGAAGTACAATGGTTGTTCCCGGGGCAGGTTCGTGTTCTTCAATGAGCACACGCCCATGATAGCAATATTTGCCATGCTGAATAGCCTCGATGTAGTATCGGCCGCAGGAACTGATAACCGACACCGGATTCAGTCCGATTAGCTGCTTGAGCATAATGTAGGCGTCATTTGTTTCGATGGTTGCCGTAACCGGATATTTGTCAAGTTCGTTGTAAATGAAGTTTATGTGAATGTCGGGATGCTGCTCGGCAATCTGCACGAGCGCATCGGCGAGAGGTGTATGATTGAAGCGGTAGCTGAACTTCTGCGCAAAAGCGGCATTGGCACAAAGCATCACTGCAAAGAGTATAATAAGGCGTTTCATTTTACGGTCAATACTTTGTCGGTGAGTGTAATGTTGATTTGCTCGAAGTTGTTCAGCTGTTCTACAACCTCGCTTAAAGGCAATGTCCGATTCCATTCAAAATAGAGTTGGAGAGCTTTTGCCGAATTCCGATTGAACACAACCGAAACGCCGTAATATCTGGCTATTTCTGCAAGGATTCTTTCAAGGCTTTCTCCTTTGAATACGATGGTTTCGGGCAGCGGAGATGTTTCTGCCACAATGGTGTCGGTCAGAGCAATATTAGTGCAAGTTATGGCAGTTTGCTCCAGCGGCTCGGCTTGCTCAGTCGGCGTCATTTCCTTTTGGGCACCAAAATAATGCGTTACACCTATGGTGGCGGCTACCACTGCGATGGTGCCAACGAGTGCGAACACAACGGCAGCAGCGTTGTGCGATGCCAATAAAGGAAGCCAACGAAGTATAACGGGTTTGCGCTTTTGCTGCTTTGTTTCGAAGCGCTGCCATTCCTCGTCGAGATTTATCTCCGGAATTGGTGCGGAAGCATCTGCCGTTTTTCGCAGCATATCATACATTTCGCGAGCCTCAGGGTCAGTAAGAATCTGCTCAATCTCGGCTTCGGAATAATTATCGGGGTGCTCCAGAGCATCGAGGAGTAGGTGGATATTATCTTTCATTTGCGGTTAAAATTTTTGACGTAAAACATTCATTGCATGACGCAAATGCTTATAAACAGCCACCTCGCTGATGCCAAGTTGACCGGCTATTTCGATGTAAGTCATCCGCTGCACGAAGCGCATTTTCACCACTCGTCTGTCTTGCATGCTCAACGCCTCGTCAATCAGCTCGTTCAGCCGTGCCACATCTTCCGGGTCGGGCCACTGTTCATCTTCAATCTCGTCGAAATCGAGAGCGTAGAGATTGCTGAACCGCTCGCGCAGCGAAAGACTGCGCAGTTGCTTCAAACAGGCAAAGCGTACACCCTTAAGCAGATAGGCTGAAGTGACAGTTGACAGGTTTTCCGACAGCACCGACTCGAAGACATCGTGCACAATGTCGCGAGCCGTATCCGCGTCGTGCAGCAGGCATGTTGCCAGTGTCAGCATGGCTCGGTAGTTGCTTCGGAAAAGCTGTTCTATGTCGCTCTTTGTCGTCATACACTTATTAAAACCACAACTTCTCAAAAACCTAACCC
>JBJECY010000021.1:0-62285 GCA_051871515.1 Muribaculaceae bacterium
CTTCACATGCTTTGTGTATGGTGTTTTGCATAATGCTTGTTTCAATGAAGTCTTTATTCCACAAAAGTACAAAAAATATTGCTCCGCCCCAAGTAAACAGGCCTTAGGAGTGCTTAGGAATGAGCATAGAATGGTTGCAAACGTGAACCTCGGGGGTTTACAAAATTATATTTTAGGCATGGTTTGATGAAATTATTGGATGTTTTTGTAAGTTTTCAAAAAAAATTTACAATATTGTTTGCAAATAGGAAATTAATTAGTACATTTGCAAAAAGGTATGATGTTTTCAGGAAAAAAACAGTATTTCTTATTATAAGGTGAAAAACAGCATAAATTAGCAATACAAGTTTTCCTTCAAACACTAACTGCAAACAATAGTATGAAACCACTTAAATACTCAAACGCTATGGAAAGATTCTCTGACGAAAGAATGAAGCAGTTGATGACTGATTATTTCAATATTTATAATCCAAAAAAGATTTACAACCTTGATTCGTTGTCGATTTTCTATATGTTTAAGGCAAAAGAAGCATTACGCATTGAAGGAGACAGTCCGGTGCTGACGTTGTTTGACATGATAATTGACTTCATTGGCATTGATAAAATACGCTCTCTTAAGTACATTGATGTTCACATTGAGATTGGCCCTAACTCGGTATGGACGTTTGAAGAGTGCTATGTTCTTTCTAATATGATTAATCTCATCAGTGCTGACCTTGATTTCCGCGTGAATTGTTTTAACGATGCCAAGATTGACTCGGCTTTTCGCGTCACTGTCTTCACCTTTGAGTGATAACAGTGTGTCACTCTACCATTGAAGCGTAATGCTTTCCCCCACCACCTATGGCTAATGCCATAAAAAGCTATGAAAAAATAAATGAAATAAAAACCGAAAAACATGGAAAAGCAAAATTTTAATTTTTTCTCCTTAGGAGACGAGCATAGCAAGATTCTGCATCTCAACGTTGCAGGTAATGCTATTGATGTGATGGTCGATGAGTACTTGGGTAGCCGTTATGAGGCGACTGCCATGCAGCTCAATGAGCAGGTGAATAACCTGCGAGTGCAATATCCTGATGCCAGCGACAATGAGTTGTTGGCAGTGGTAGCTCTCACGAATGCATACAATGCTAAGAATAAGAGATTTTTTGAGACTTTAAACCGTAGTTTGTACTATTTGTTCGCTGAATGAGATATGGCACGCAAGACTAATAACCTAAATCGCGTTCGTCGCTACGTGAATCGTCGCCGAATGCCTATTGTGTTCGAAAATGAAAATTCTCTTTCCTTCTCTGACAAGATTCTTCACACTGTTGAACTTTGTCCCGACGGGCGTTGTGAGATGTCCGTTTCTATGAATTATAGTTATTACGGCAGTGAGTTCACCAATGATGTAATAGCTACGAAGTTGGTGAGTCTGTGTGCCAAACTCAATGACAAAGTGAAGGGATGCCGAATCTATGTCTGTGCAAACGAGTTAAACACTCATGAGTTTGATTTGGTGATTGCTTACCACCTCACTGACGAGATTTTGTGCTATCAAAGCTTGTTTTCTAATGCTGTTTATAAGCAGAACCTGTGCTTTTTGTTTTTGCACAAAACCGTCACCGAAGATATGCCATAGGTTGTATCTTTTTTGGGTGAAAAAGATTGTTAGGTTTTTATCATAAGGACAATTGGTTAGTTAGAATGTTACTTCAATCAGGTTTAGCCGATGTTACTCAGCTTTATATCGGTCATTATCCTGAATGAGCACAACGCATTGCTGCTGACAGCTGAGGCAAGTGCTCTTGGATGTTTGATTAGTTGTAAAATCACAAGGAGGGGGGAGAGTACACCTGAAATAGGTTCACTCTCCCTCAATTTTTTTGCTATGAGGTTGAGTAGTTGCCATGTCAGGTGACTTTATTGAATCTTTACAAAGAAGATATAGCCATGTTACACACCCCGGCTAATTTTGTGAGCGTAAACAAACGGGCATGAAATGATTCTGAGAGTAACAATAAAAACCAATAATATGTCAATAGTGAAAATATGTGTGTTGTGCGTGGCGATGATGAGCTGCATTGCAGTGCGTGCACAGCAAATAAAAGGCATTGTCACTGATGCCTCCACCGGAGAGACCATAGTGGGCGCTGTGGCTACGCTGCGAGGTGATGTTGAGAAAACCACGGCGAGCGATGTTGACGGCAGTTTTGAGTTTAAGGGGCTTGATGCAAAGCGGCAATATGAGTTGCAGGTGCAATATCTTGGTTATAAAGTGTTCACTTTGCGCAATGTGAAAGCCACAAGTGACCGTAGCACGGTGTTGCAAGTGAAGCTTGAGCCTGACAAACAGGCACTGAAAGAGGTCACGGTGACCGGAGTGGAACGTCGCGGCACTCAGGCCTCAATGATTAGAGTGGCAAAAAACAGCGATGTGATAGTGAACAATGTGTCGGCACAGATGATAAGCACCACACAAGACAGCAACGCCGGCGAAGTGATACGCCGTGTGCCCGGAGTGAGCATCATTGATGAGAAATTTGTGATGGTGCGCGGATTGTCGCAGCGATATAATAATGTGTGGGTCAATGGTGGTGCTGTGCCCAGTTCAGAAGCCGATGCACGAGCTTTCTCGTTTGATATCATTCCCAGTAGCCAGATTGAAAATATCACAATAGTGAAAACCGCCTCGGCCGAATATCCTGCCGACTATTCGGGCGGTTTTGTGATTGTTGGCACCAAAGATATTCCTGCAAGCGACGGTTTCAGCATAGGCGTTGGCGGCAATGTTAACGATGCCACTTGCTTCAAGCAGTTTCTTTACAGCCAAGGGTCGGGAACCGATTTCTTGGGGTTTGACTCGGGTAAACGGAGCTTGAAAGGTGGCATGGATGCGGCAATTAAGCCAATACTTGACGCCGCAGGTAATGCACCGGCAAATAATGCCGTTGACCTTCTGGGAAATGGCTTTAACAACGATTGGATGGTGAAAAACCGTAAACCAGTGAGCGACCTGAAACTGGTGGCTAATGTGGGCAAGACGTGGAATATCAACGGCAACAAGCTTGGCTTGCTTTCTACGGTGAATTATGCCAACGAGTATCGCACCTATAATAATATGCAAAACAATCTGTTTGGCATTTACGATGCCGTTAACGATAAGTCGAACTATTTGCGCCACTCGCTTGATAATCAGTATAACAACAATGTGCGATTAGGTGCTATGCTCAATCTCACCCTGCTTAGTTCCGACGGCAATCACAACATTCAGCTGAAGAACATATTCAATCAGCTTGGCAACAACCGCTACACTTGGCGCGAGGGCGTGAGTGCACAGTCGAACAACGAGCGCAGCGCGGAATATTATTATCGCAGCCGCACCACTTACATCACCCAGTTGAGCGGAAAGCACACACTTAGCCGCGACAACCTTGACTGGAGCGCAGGATATGCCTATGCCAACCGTCACATGCCCGACCGTCGCCGTTGGCTCATGGACGATGCCATAGAAACCGGGGTTTATGCCCTTAGCACTGGCAACGACGTGTCGCGCGAGTGGACCAGACTTGATGAGCATATAGGGTTTGCAAGCGTCAACAACAAGCGCTGCTTTGACCTTGGTTTCGGCAATCTGCAAGTGAAAGCCGGGGCTTATGGCGAGTATCGCAACCGCAAATATGTAACTCGTAATTTCATATATAACTGGAATGTGGGCAATAACAATCTGCCTGCCGACTTCCGCTATGGCGATATCGCCGCCTTGCTGAGCAACGAGCAGAATATGGGTGCCGACAAGTTGTATATGCTCGAAGAAATGCAGATGCGCAACAACTATCGTGGCTACGATGCGCTTGGTGCCGGCTATGTGAATGTGCTGATGCCGCTGGGCAACGTGAGCTTGCTTGCCGGAGTGAGATATGAATACAACGATATGGCTTTGATTTCAAACACTCGTGACTATGAGCTGAGCGAACGCACTACCCATTATCGCCATCACGATGTGTTCCCCTCGGTTAACGTCACTTATCGCTTTGATGACAAGCATCAGATGAGGCTCTGTTACGGTCGCAGTGTCAATCGCCCGGAGTTTCGCGAGGTGTCGCCATCGGTTTATTACGATTTTGACTTGGCAAGTAATGTGCAGGGAAACACCGAGCTGAAAAATTGCTATGTCAATAATGTGGACTTGCGTTATGAGCTATATCCCAGTGCGGGCGAATCGGTATCGGTGGCGTTGTTTGGCAAATTCTTTAGCAATCCCATTGAGTGGACATATACAGTGGCTGGCGGCACCGACTTGATTTACAGCTATAAGAACGCACGAAGCGCCACAAGCTACGGCGTGGAGCTTGACGTAAGGAAGAACCTGGGGTTCATTGGGCTTCAAAACTTCGACCTCTCGCTCAACGGCGCAGTGATAAAGAGCGATGTGAAATTTGAGGAAGGTGCAAAAGAGGAGAATCGTCCCATGCAAGGTCAGTCGCCCTATCTGGTGAATGTGGGGATGTTCTATAAGTGTGAGCCGCTGAAACTCAATGTGGCAGTGCTTTATAATGTGATTGGGAAACGCATCATTGGCGTGGGGCGTAGCGAGGGCACCACTGGCAGCGATGATAATGCACGCGTTCCGCACAGCTACGAGATGCCTCGCAACCTCATTGACCTCTCGGTGACAAAGCAGTTTGGAAAGCATTTTGAGCTGAAACTCAATGTGCGTGACCTATTGGCTCAAGACGTGATGTATAAACAGTTTGCCAAGGTGACTTATGCCGACGGCACTCAGCGACAGGTTGAACAGGTGTCGCGCAGCTACAATCCCGGCCGCAACATTGGCTTGCAATTGGTTTATTCTTTCTAAATATATATTCTAAATTGATGTTTCATAAATCAAAAAAAACAAAGAAAATGATTGAAAGATTGTTTAATGGAAGATGCATGTGCATCGCATTGGTGGCAGCCGCATTGTGCAGCTGCAGCGACAGTAACAATGGTGACGAACCAAAGCTCGAGGAAACCTATGTTTGGACCACCGACGGCGGTTTGAAGGCGTGTGACCACCTTTTGTTTGGCGAGGACGGCAAAGAAAACCCATCGGGCAATGTGATTGGTAACGGCGACCAGGAATTTGTGTTCACCGGCAAGCAGACGCTAAAGAAAGGCACATATCTGCTCAAAGGTTGGGTGTATATAGCCAACGGTGCTGAGCTAACCATAGAAGCCGGCACAGTTATTAAAGGCGATAAGCAAACCAAAGCAGCCCTGATTGCCGAGCGCGGAGGCAAACTCATTGCCCGCGGCAACGCCTCGGCTCCCATTGTGTTCACCTCAGAAGAGGCTGCCGGCAACCGCAAACCTGGCGATTGGGGCGGAGTGATACTCTGCGGCAAGGCTCGTACCAATCAAGGAGAACAACAGATTGAAGGCGGTCCGCGCACCAAATTGGGCGGCACTGATGACAACGACAATAGCGGCGTGCTCTCGTATGTGAGAATTGAATTTGCCGGCTATCCTTTCCAAAAAGATAAGGAAATCAACGGATTGACATTAGGAGCAGTGGGCAGCGGCACACAAATTGACCATGTGCAAGTATCATACAGCAACGATGACTCGTTTGAATGGTTTGGCGGAGCCGTTAATTGCAAATATCTGGTGGCATATAAAGGTTGGGACGATGATTTTGACACTGACAATGGTTTTTCGGGTAATGTGCAATATGGTTTGGTGGTGCGTGACAGCCGCATCGCTGACACCTCGCAGAGCAATGGCTTTGAAAGTGATAACTGTGCTGATGGCGCATTGGTTGAACCTTTCACCGTGGCCACGTTCTCAAACATCACCTTTGTTGGCCCTAAGGTGCTCGATTCGCAATTTGCCAACACCACCGACTATATCAACGGCGGCAATTACAATCCCAACAACGGTTCGGCATTGGGCAGATTCCAAAGTGCAATGCAGATACGCCGTTCGTCGCGCCTCAATTGCATCAACTCAGTGGCTTTGGGTTGGCCCATTGGTTTGATTATCGACGGTGAAAAAGGCGGTACCGTGCAAGCCGCTAAAGATGGTCTGCTGAAACTGCAAAATGTGGTGTTTGCCGGTATGGATGTGATTGGCACTGATGCCAATAAGATATACGATGATGTGCTATATGATGCAGCAGCCAAGCAAGTGATTAATGCCGGTGTGGTGTCGTTCTCTCACACCTTCTTCCTGAGCCAAAGCGGCAACAAAGTGTATGACAGCTGGAGCGACCTTGTTGCAGCCGACGGTTATACTCCAAAGGCAGGCAGCGCATTGCTTAGCGGAGCATCGTTTGCTGGAGTGTCGGGCCTTGATGTGGTGAACTATATTGGCGCATTCGATGGCGTGAACAACTGGCTCGACGGTTGGACCTGCTTCGACCCTCAAAACGAAAAATATTGAAAAGAGAAACACAGCTTATAAGGTAATTTCATTGGTTAATTGTTATGGGGATGCACCGACTGCCGGCGCATCCCTTTGTTTTGGGGGCATTGCAAAAGAATTTGGTGAATAGATGCTGGCTTTAGCGGCCCAACCCGAAGAAATGGTAATTATTGCCGAAAAATATATACTAAATATGCCGGAGAATAGCAGTTATTTTGCATCGGTGATTGGAGGCAAATGTTCTATTGCCTTTTCCCCGGTCAAGAGCAAGAAATAGGTTACAAAAAAATGATAGATTGATGGTAATGAAGTTTGAGTTTAGTAATAGTGTGTTTTTGCCCGACTTGAGTGTGCTTGAGGTTTTGGGCGAAACGTATAAACTGACAAGGATAGAAAGAGAGTTGATGAAGCTGCTGTGCAAATTTGCCAACAAAACGCTTCCTCGCAGGCTTGCTCTGATGAACATTTGGTTTAATGACACCAACTACAATGCGCGGTCGATGGACGTGTATATTTCGCGCCTACGCAAACTGCTCAATGCCGACTCGCAGGTGACAATATTAAATGTGCGTTGTAAGGGTTTTGTGCTCAATGTGCCTGATATGAGGGCAGTGTGTGGCGAGGACTGAGTTTTTGAAAAAGTAGCTTTAGCAATGGCGTGATGCCCTGTGGGGTGACTTTGGCGCTGCTTGCAAGGTTGATGATACGTTTATGAGCCGTTTTTTAGGTTATTGAGTTATCAATATCCGAAAAAATGGTAATTTTATCCGAAAACAATATACCAAATGTTTATGGGAATTGTTGTTATTTTGCAATATGGTATTTTAAACTGCTATAAAAAAGTAAATGAGTTATGAAGAATGTGAAATTAAATAATGGGGTTGAGATGCCTCAAATGGGATATGGCGTTTATCAGATTTCGCCCGAGGAGTGTGAACGCTGTGTGGCCGATGCTTTGAGTGTTGGTTACAGAATGATTGACACTGCGCAAGCCTATCACAACGAAGATGGCGTGGGTAGGGCAGTGGAAGCCAGCGGCATTAGCCGAGAAGAAATCTTCTTGGTGAGCAAGGTGTGGATTTCAAATTACGGTTATGAAAAGGCAAAAGCCTCGATTGACGAGAGTTTGCAACGGTTGCGCACCAACTACATTGACCTGATGCTGCTGCATCAACCATTCTGCGACCGTTACGGCGCTTATCGTGCCTTGCAAGATGCTTACCGTGAGGGCAAAGTGAGAGCCATTGGAGTGTCGAATTTCTATCCCGACCATTTCATTGACCTTGCCGAGAACGTGGATGTGGTGCCGGCAGTTAATCAGGTTGAAACGCACGTTTTCTGCCAGCAGCGTAAGGCGCAAGGCATTATGCAAGAGTATGGCACACAGATAATGTCGTGGGGACCGTTTGCCGAAGGCAGGAATAATCTTTTCAGCAATCCAGTTTTGGCAGAGATTGCCTCACGTTACGGCAAGTCGGTTGCACAAGTTGCATTGCGCTGGCTGTTGCAACGTGACGTGGTGATAATACCCAAGACCACACATATTGAGCGAATGAAAGAAAACCTCAACATCTTTGATTTTGCGCTCACTGACGACGATATGGCGGCAATAGCAGCTCTCGACACGGCGCAAAGCCTTTTCTTTGACCATCATTCGGCTGAAGCTACGCGCATGTTTATGGGTTGGAAATAACAAATGAGTGATTGGGTTATGAAAAGGGTTGTTTTGATTGCTTTGGCAATATTCATTGGCGTGTTTTCAGCCGCGGCAAGTGGCGTGCAGAACGCCGACAGCCTGTTAACGCTGAAAGGCGTTGTGAAAGATGCTCGCACCAAAAAGCGAATATCTAATGTCAACGTCTCGGTGGCAGGCATGGATATTGGCACGGTCACCAACGAAGACGGCTTTTTCACGCTAAAGATAAGCAAGAACGATGTCGGGCGCAAACTGCTGTTCTCGCGCATAGGATATAGCAACGGCACGCGTGATTGCGAAGCGTTTGTTGGCACTGATAATGCGCCCACGGTGTTTCTCAGCATGGTTTCAAGAATGCTTGGTGAGGTGACGGTGTTTGGCGGCGACGCAAGAACCCTTGTGAGAGATGCACTAAAAAAGATTGACGATAACTATCCGTTATCGCCCAATATGCTCGATGTGTTTTATCGCGAAACCATCAAAAAAGGAAGCCGATATGTGAGCGTGTCGGAAGGAGTGATGGATGTGTATAAAGAGGGCTACAAGAATAGGCGAGTTGATGGCGACCGTGTGAGAATAAAACGCGGGCGAAAACTGCTCAACCAAAAACCAGAGGACACTTTGGCGGTGAAGATTCAGGGCGGCCCAATGCTTTCACTTTATCTTGACATAGTGAAAAACGGCGAGGTTTATTTAAACGAGGAGAGCTTATGGCTTTATTCATTTAAATATGAGCATCTTGAAATGATTGATGACCGCATGCACTATGTGGTGAGTTTCAAGCCTGCCGAGAAGATTGAATATCCGCTTTACTCGGGCAGTTTGTATATTGACATACAAAACCTGAGCCTTACTCGGGCAGAATTGTCGCTCGATGTGAGCGATGCCGACAAAGCCAATAAAATGGTGCTGCTGAAAAAGCCCAGTGGATTGCGCTTCAGATGCAAAGAACTGAGTTTTGTGGTTTCTTATCGGCAACACGGTGAGAGGTGGTGCCTTGATTACATCAGAAACACCATTAAGTTTAAGTGCGATTGGAAGCGCAGATTATTCTCGTCGGCTTATGTTGCCGTGGCTGAAATGGTGGTGGTTGACGTTGACGACAATGCCGAAACAAAAATTCCGCGAGCTGAGGCATACAGCAACCAGCGTTTGTTTAGCGACGAAGCTAAACAGAACTGGGAAGCTGATTTCTGGGCTGACTATAATATCATTGAACCATCAGAATCGCTTGAAAAAGCGGTGAAGAAAATAAAGAAAAACCGGGTAGAAAAGAAATAAACAATGAACATAATAAAGAAACTAATGTCGCTCATGATTGCTATGACTGCAATTGTGGGATGCCCAGCCTGTGCCGGCCACATGATTGACTCGAATGAAGAGAATGGCAATGATGCTACCGGCAAAGAGCTGTTTGGCGGCAAAAAAGTGCTTGTGGTGTATTATTCGTGGGGCGGCACAACGCGCAAGATGGCGCAAGAAATTGTGCGCGTCACCGGGGGCGATGTTTTTGAGATTGTGCCTGTGACACCTTATCCCACTGAATACACTCCATGCACCGAGGTGGCGTTGGAAGAACGCGACAGCGATGCCCGTCCGCGCATCAAAGACCGAGTGACAAACTGGAATGACTATGACGTGGTGTTTGTTGGTTGTCCGGTTTGGTGGCACACAGCCCCAATGATTATCAGCACCTTTGCCGAGAGCTATGATTTCAAAGGGAAAACTGTGATACCCTTTTGCACCTATGGTGCCACATACCGCGATGAAACGCTGCAAAAGATTGTTGACCTCACGCCCGAAGCCAATCATCTGAGCGGTCATGGCACAACAGGTTCAATAAGTGGCGTTGAAGCATGGGTGAAAAGCATCAGTGCAGAGTGGAACGAGCAGCTTGGCGGAAGCGGAGAAGATGTAAACGAAGATGGTGCTGCCAATCCCTCGGTTGATTCAAAGGCGCCAATGAGCGGAAAGGTGAACCTGTGGTATAAAGGCAACATTCCCACGGTGACACACAACGTAAACAACTCTGACGGCCCCGATTTCATAGCCAATATGGAAGTGTTCACCGTGTCAAACAACGTGACACCCAAAGGTGCGGTAATCATTTGCCCGGGCGGAGCGTTTCAGTTCCGCAGTATGCAAAACGAGGGCTACGACATAGCCAACATGCTTGTGCCAATGGGCTATCAGTGCTTTATAGTGAACTATCGCATTGCGCCCTACACGATGCGCGAGAGTGCCACCGACCTAAGCCGAGCCATACGTTATGTGCGTGCGCATGCCGCCGACTATCGCATTGATGCTGAAGATATTGCCCTTGTGGGCTTCTCGGCAGGCGGCATCTTGAATGGCGAAGTGCTGCTCAATTGGCGTGACAAGGTCAACGGCACAGCGCTCGATGCCGATTATCGCCCCGATGCCCTCGACGAGATTCCGGTGGATGCTTGCGCTGTGGGCATGATATATTCATTCTATGGCAGGCTGAGCGTGTCGATGAACGATGTGGCAACGCTACGTGCTGCCAATCTGCCACCAGCCTTCTATTGTTGGGGCACAAGAGACGGTTTTGCCGGTCAGTTCACCCAGAATGCTAACGCCGTGAGCGAAGCCGGATGTGAGGTTGAGACACATATTCTTGAGGGATATCCACACGGCTATGGCTCAGGAGGCAATGCCAGTGTTTGGGGTAATGATTTTGATAAATTTCTCACTCGCATAATGACAACAAATAAAACAGAAACATTCACGCGCACAAGCCTGATTGCCGATGTGATGAACGATGCGGCTTTCAACGGTTACGGCAGGTTGATATTCCCGGTGAACACCAGTTATTGGAGCGGCAACACTCTGGAGCAGCTGCGACTCACATACTACAATTATATTGACCCGGATAAGACAGTTGAGAATGTCAACTATATGAAACGCTGTGCTATGGCAGGCGAAACCATATTCTATGACATATACACCGATGCAGAGAAACACGTTGATGACGAGTTGAGCAACACCGGGCTGTTTTTCTTCAGAGGTGAGCAGGACGCACCTTTTGCCGTGTGCAATGCCGGCGGCGCGTTTGCCTATGTGGGAGCCATGCACGATAGTTTCCCTCATGCCTTGGAATTGTCAAAGAAAGGATATAATGCATTTGCGCTTATTTACCGTCCGGGCGACGCCTATGAGGATTTGGCTCGGGCCATTGAGTTTATTCACGACAATGCAAAGACTCTGGGAGTGGATGCCGAGGGCTATTCGCTTTGGGGTGGTAGTGCAGGCGCGCGAATGGCAGCTACGCTTGGCAACAGAAGCTATTTGAACCAATTCACAGACCGAAACGACATTGGGCAGGCGGCAGCGGTGGTGATGCAATACACCGGCTACACTGATGTCAGCCGATATGACGCTCCCACCTACGCATGCGTGGGCACAAGCGACGGCATTGCCTCGTGGCGCACTATGCAAAGCCGCCTTGAAAGTCTTGCATCGCTTGGCATCCCCACCGAGTTTCACGCTTACAGCGGTTTGCCACACGGCTTTGGGCTTGGCACCGGCACCGTGGCTGAGGGGTGGATTGATGATGCTGTAGCTTTTTGGGAAAGCCAGTTGACAAAGACCAAGGTTTCACAGAAATAACAATGAAATTAACAACCAAAAAAATCACAAATTATAAAACAGAGATTAACCACCACCATCAAAAAAGTAATAATGCTGCTTGCCGCTGTACTCATGGTGCACATGGCAGCTTTCTGCAAAAGTGCAAGCAGCAATGAAACAACCAACAATAAACAAGACGAGAAAATGGAAAAGATTCTTTTTGTAAATGGCAGCCCTAACCGCAACGGCAACACCGCTGCGCTTGCTGAAGTGTTGCTTGAAGGAAAGCAGTATAAAACGCTAAATCTCAATGATTATTGTTTGAATTTCTATGGTCAGACTCTCGAGGGCGACCAACTTGACGAGGTTATTGCCATGATGAAAGAGGCTGACGTGGTGGTGATGGGTTCACCGGTTTATTGGCACAACATTTGTGCCTCGGTGCGTACACTCATGGAACGTTTTTACGGTTATGTGCCCGATGGCGCGTTCAGCGGCAAACGCCTGTTTTTCATCTATCAAGGCGCTTCGCCCACCAAGATGATGATTGACGATGGGCAATATAGCATGAGCCGTTTTGCCGGAATGTATGGCTTTTCTTACGAGGGCATGGCAACAAACCAAGATGAAGCAAAGGCATTAAGCAACAAGTTGAAATGATTAGGGCTACAAGAATATTAGGCAAAAACGGCCCGGAGGTGTCAGCTGTTGGGCTTGGTTGCATGGGTATGAGCCATGCCTATGGAGCTGCGCGTGACCATAAGGAAATGGCAATTCTGCTGGCACAAGCAGTGGAATTGGGCTACACGCTGTTTGATACGGCTGAGATATATGGCACTCCCCATTGTCCGCACGACAATGAAGAGATGCTTGGCAAGGCTCTGAAAGCACATAGAGATGATATTGTGTTGTCAACAAAGTTTGGTGTGACGTTTTCGCATCCCGAATCAGACGGCCCTCACGCCATTGTGCCTGACAGTGACCCGGCTAAAATCAGAACTTCGCTTGAAGGGTCACTTCGCCGACTGCAAACCGACCATATTGACATCTACTTTCAGCACCGCCCAGACCCCAAAGTGGCACCTGAGGAAGTGGCTGCGGTGATGCAGGATTTAATCAACGAAGGGAAAATATTGCATTGGGGCGTGTCGGAAGCGAGTGAGGAATATATTCGCAGAGCTCATGCCGTGTGCCCGCTTGCGGCTATACAGAACCGCTATTCAATGATGGCTCGTTGGCACGAGAGCCTTTTCCCGATGCTTGAAGAACTTGGCATAGGCTTTATGGCGTTTTCGCCTCTTGCCAATGGGCTGTTGTCGGACCGCTATACGGCTGACAGCAAGTTTGATGCGCAAACCGATTACCGCGCCTCGATGCCTCAATTCAGCAAGGACAGTTTTGAGCAAAACAAACAGTTGATGGCGTTGGTGAATGAGTTCGCAGCAAAGCACGATGCCACCCCTGCGCAAATCTCACTGGCGTGGATGATGAGCAAAAAGCCATATATTGTGCCAATACCCGGTACTCGTCATCTTGAACGACTGAAAGAAAACATTGCTGCGGCTGATGTTGTGATGACAGCTGATGAGGTTAAACTCATTGACGAAGCTTTGGCAAGCATTGAGATGAGCGAGGTGTTTGGCGGCTCAAAAGTGATAAGCAAATGAAACCCTTTAACGATTGCAGGAATATGAGATGTTTGGGAGTTATAGTGATTATCCTATATGCGGCGGTGGCAATGGCACAATCGCAGCCAAAAGCATTGCCGAGCGTTGAGATATTCACGCCCGAAGGCCGTACCATACAGCGTCATGAGTGGTGGCAAGGCACACATATCAGCATCAAATCGGGTGACGGCGAGATTCTATATTCTTGCGACTCAATTGCGATAAAGGGCCGTGGCAATTCCACTTGGAGCAAGGAGAAGAAACCTTATGTTTTCAGATTGCCGCAAAACGAATCGCTTCTTGAAATGCCTTCGCACGCCGAATGGTTTTTGTTGGCAAATGTGATGGACCATAGCCATTTGCGCAATGCGTTGACCTTTGAGATTTCACGGCTTACGAGTCTTGATTGGACACCTCATGGCACCTTTGTGGAGCTAAACCTTAATGGGGAATACGAAGGGTTGTATTATTTGTGCGAATCAATTGCCGTTGCACCCACGAGGATGAGGAATGAAGACTGTGCCGTGATTATAGAAATGGACAGCTACAAAAAAGGCGGAGTAGAGATTACCCTTGCCGACGGTGAACATCCCGAAGATTGGCGCTCGGTTGTTCGTCAGCAATCACTTCGCTTGGACACGCTTTCGCTTGTGGATTGGATTATAGTAAACGAATTGGTGATGAATGCCGAGGCTTACGGACCGCGAAGCTGCTATTTGCACATCACCCCCGATGGGATGTTAAAAGCCGGCCCTGTGTGGGATTATGATTTGGCTTTTAATGATGTGGGGATTGATGCTGACGGCAACCTATGCCCCACAAGGTTTAAGGGGAAAAGGCAGTCGGTGGAATGGCTTGACGTAACATCTTCATTTTGTTTTGATTCGGGCTACATTGAGAAACTTAAAGAAATGGGTTTTAAGATTCCCACAAAAGAAGAGTTAAGACCGCTTCTTGCGGCAAGATGGCGGCAACTGCGCGATGATATGCTGAAGCTAACCTTGTTCATAGAACAAATGGATAAGAAAATACGAGCCGTTGCCATTCACGACCAAGAGATGTGGAACGCTGCCGACCCGGCTCGTTTTGACCCAAGCACAAATTATCCCGATGCCGTTAAAAGACTGCTTGACACTTACAAAAACAGGATTGAGCAAATGGATAAACTATTTAAAGAATAATCATAAATCAATAATAATTTACAAATAACAATTGCTATGAGAAAAATTATTTTATCAGCAACCTTGTTGCTTGCTATGGCGGCAACAGCGCAAGAGAGAGCTACGGTGTATTTCACCAAGGATATCAGTGCCGAATCGCTTGTGAAGATTTATAAGACTCTGGGTGTGGAGCCAACCGGAAACGTGGCTTTGAAGATTTCAACCGGAGAGAGCGAGAAGTCGAACCACCTGCGTCCGGCTTTCATCAAACCGTTGGTCGATGAAACAAAAGCAACCATAGTGGAATGTAACACTGCGTATGGTGGCAACCGTTCAACCACTGAGGACCATTTGCGAGCAATTAAGGAACGTGGCTACGACCAAATAGCAAAGGTGGATATTATGGATGCAGAGGACACAATTCACATTCCCATGCAGGACAAGAAGCACATTGCCTATAACATTGTGGGAAGCCATCTTGCCAACTACGATTTTATGATAAATCTGGCTCACTTCAAAGGCCATGCAATGGGCGGATTTGGTGGAGTGTTGAAGAACGCCTCAATTGGTGTGGCATCGAGAAGTGGCAAATGCTACATTCACACAGCAGGAGGTTCAATCACAAGCCCTTGGGGCGGCGCACAAGACCCGTTCTTGGAATGTATGGCAGGCGCAGCACAAGCCGTGCATAACTATTTCAATGGCAAAGTGCTTTACATCAACGTTATGAACAACCTTTCGGTTGACTGCGACTGCGATGGTAATCCCCATGACCCGGAAATGTCGGATATAGGCATATTGGCGTCAACCGACCCAATTGCACTTGACAAGGCTTGCCTTGACTTGGTGTTTAACCATGACAATACCACCGGCGACACTGCCGTGCCATTGCAGAACCGCATCAACGCCCGCCACGGCACATGGACTGTGGAATATGGCGAACAGATTGGTCTTGGCACTCAGGCTTACACATTGATTGACCTCGACGACCAGTCAGGAATTGACAAAACCATTAGCGACAAAGGAACACCGATATACAACGTATATACCATTGATGGTAAACGCGTTCTTGCAAGGGCTACAAGCATGTCGGGACTTGATGCTGGTATATATATAATCAATGGCAAGAAAACCATTATAGAGTGAAAAAACTAATTCAGCTAAAATGAGAATATGTTTGCTTCCTTTTTTAGTGTTTTGCCTTTGTTGGCTTAGCGGCAATAAGGCATATTGCCAAGAGCTGGAGATACGAAAGGCTGTGATGGAACAGATGCGTGTATATCCCCAATCAACATTGCGGGATTTGTACAAGAACTTTTTCCAAGACCATTTTGGTCCAGGGCATATCGTTGCCGACACAGCCTCAGCAAAGGCATATCTAAATAAGGAACTTGCAACAACCAAGAAGTTTGAGGGTCCACTATATGAAAGAACCGGCTATGCTGGGAATTTCTATCGTGTAAACCTGTCGCTTATCAAAGATGGCGTTATCCCTTACGATGTGTTTTTCAACGCTTTTGTGAGGAGTGTTAACGGCATCAGACACACACCCATTGAAGAATGGAAAAAAGAATGGGGCGTGATAAGCAATGTTATCTCAAAAATGGATTTGCCGATTGATGATTATAAACGAGACAGCGTGGAGATTGACAGCCTTTTAGAGCAGGGGAAATATGTCATGCACCACAGCCGGAGGTTTAACGATGCGTATGACCCTCATTATCGTATAATCAGTAAAGAGATTTTTGAGGCTGAATTATTGCCGTTGATTGAGCGACACAAAAAATAAACCAATTATAAATTAAATGAACAAAAGGTACATTATTATTTTGTTGGCAGGCTGCCTGCTGTCAGCAGGGGCTGTGAAAGCGCAGAGCGACACAGCATTTATCGCCAATAATAATCATGCGCTTGGCGAGGTGGTGGTGACCGGCACAAGGAATGTGACCGACATTCGCCACCTGCCTCAAACCGTCACCGTGGTTGAGCGTCAGAAGCTTGTTGAGAATCAGCGCGTCAACGTCTTGCCCACACTTGTGGAACAAGTGCCAGGACTGATGGTGACAAGCCGTGGCATGATGGGTTATGGCGTATCTACAGGCGGCTCGGGAGGCATGATGCTTAGGGGCATATCGTCGGGTAGCGGTCAGGTGATGGTGCTTATTGACGGTCATCCGCAGTATAATGGCATATATGGTCATTCCATTGCCGATGCCTATCAGACGATGATGGCCGAGAGGGTGGAAGTGCTAAGAGGTCCGTCGTCGTTGCTCTATGGCTCAAATGCCATGGGTGGTGTGGTGAATATAGTCACACGCAGCTTGCAAGCTGATGGCGGCAAGGGTTACGCAGGCATTGGTGCCGGTTCGTGGGGCACGGTGCAAGGCGAGGCAGGTTACAGCCTTCGCCAAGGCAAATGGCGCGTTATGGCAAGCGGACAATATGGCCGCTCTGACAACCACCGACCCAATATGGGGTTTGAGCAGTATGGCGGTTTTGCCAAAGTGCAATATGACATCAATAGACATTGGAATCTCTTTGCCGATGCTGACGTCACTCACTTCAATGCTTCATACCCGGGCACGGTTTCTGCCCCTATGCTTGAGGCTGACCAATGGATTACCCGCGGCGCTGTGGCTTTGGGCATTGAGAATCACTTTAGCCGCACAAACGGACGATTGAGCCTCTATGACAACTTTGGCCGCCATAAGATAAACGATGGCTATAATGCGCTAATTGGCAACCCGCAGACTCGGCTTTTTCGTTCAAACGATGCTTTGATGGGCGTGTCGTGGTATCAGAGTGCAGTGCTATGGGACGGCTCGCGCTTGACTATGGGGTTTGATTATCAGAACATTTATGGCCACGCCTATTACACTGACCGCGAAACAGGCGAGGTGCTTGAAACACAGAATAAGCAGAGTGGAGAGGAACGAAATCACGAGTTGGCAGGATATGTTGATTTGCGGCAGGATTTATTCACATGGCTCACTGCCGAGGCAGGCGTGCGCTACGACCATCACACGGTCACCGGCAGCGAATGGATTCCACAAGCCGGCATCGTTGTACGCCCCGTGGCTGACGGCGAACTAAAACTGATGGCAAGCAAGGGCTTCCGCAATCCCACCATGCGTGAGATGTATCTTTATCCACCTTCGAACACCGATTTGAAGCCTGAACGGATGTGGAGTTATGAGCTATCGTGGAAACAGCGCCTGATGCAAGGTCGGTTGAACTATGGCATTAATCTCTTTTGCATAGATGCCGATAACATCATCCAAACGGTGAATAGGCAAAATGTCAATACCGGTAAGCTGAACAACAAAGGCGTTGAGCTTGATGTGCAATATCGCATCAACAGCCATTGGCGCGTCAACACCAACCATTCGTGGCTCGATATGCGCCACCCGGTTGTTTCGGCTCCCAAATATAAGGGATATATTGGCGTGAATATGGACTACGGCAAATGGAGTGTTAGCACAGGACTGATGCAGGTGTGCGGACTTTACACGGCAATCGCCGAAAATGAAACAACCGAAGATTTCACATTGCTAAATGCTACCGTCGGTTATGCCGTTTGTAGGCCTGTGCGCCTTTGGATGAAGGGTGAAAACCTGCTTGCCCAAAGATATGAATACATTGCAGGTATGCCTATGCCAAAAGCCACGTTTATGGCAGGCGTGAATGTTGAGTTTTAATTAAAATATGAAACGGTAAACCGGTGGTGTGTTAATTCCACTGCGGTTTAGCCCGTAATCATGCTGATGGAACCCAATAATTGAACTTTAATGTTAATCGTTTTATTATAAATCTATGGCGTATTGCAAAATACGCTGTAGATTTTTTGCTTTATGCGAGTGTGATTTGTGTTACTTGCACAACTTATTTCAGAAAGTCGATTCGGAAAGTGGTGATATTTGAGCTGTTTTGTGGTGATATTTTTTTATGAATGGTGTTGGTTTAGAAAAGTTTTCTATATTTGCAGAAATGTTTGGTGATAATGACTAATAGTTATAAATTTGCATTGTGAACGACGATTAATGAATATTGTTGACAAAAAACGTATATAAATCTACAAATCATAAGAAAGGAGAAAACTATGTCGCAGATAGCAAGTACACTTACCGAACTCGTGGGCAACACGCCCCTGCTTGAATTGAAGAAGTTATCGAAAGAGCATGGCTTGGAAACGCCAATCATTGCAAAAGTGGAGTTTTTCAATCCCGGAGGCTCGGTTAAAGACCGCATTGCGCTCGCCATGATTGAGGATGCCGAGCAGAGGGGCATTTTGAAACCCGGTTGCACTATTATTGAGCCAACGTCGGGCAACACCGGAGTAGGGCTTGCAATGGTGAGTGCTGTTAAAGGTTATCATCTTATTCTCACCATGCCCGAGACAATGAGCGTGGAACGCCGAAACCTGGTGAAAGCTTACGGTGCAGAGGTGCGGCTGACAAGCGGCAGCGAGGGCATGAAGGGAGCCATCAAGGCAGCTGAGGAATTGCGCGATAGTATTCCCGGAGCGGTTATTTTGCAACAATTTGAGAATCCTGCCAATCCTGCCAAGCACTATGCAACAACGGGTCCTGAGATTTGGCGCCAGACCGATGGCGAGATTGATATATTTGTGGCAGGAGTAGGCACCGGCGGCACTGTAAGTGGTGTTGGCAAATATCTTAAAGAACAAAATCCTCAAGTCAAGGTTTATGCAGTGGAACCTGCCTCGTCGGCTGTGCTCAATGGCAAACCGAGTGGTGCGCACAAGATACAGGGCATGGGAGCGGGATTCGTGCCGAACACTTATAACGGTGATGTGATTGATGAAGTGCTCGACATTGAGAACGATGATGCCATTGCCACTTCACGCCGCCTTGCGCAGTCAGAGGGGCTTCTTGTGGGCATCTCGGCTGGGGCTGCCGTGGCTGGTGCGCTTGCTTTGGCAAAACGTCCTGAGAACAAAGGTAAAAAGATTGTGGCTCTGCTGCCCGACACAGGTGAGCGTTATCTCACAACGGTGCTCTACGACTTTGAGAACTATCCGCTTTGAGCCGGCGTTAAGTTTCCCATTAACCGGAAGCCTATAATGATAATTGCGCCCTTTGCCGTGAAAAGCATGGGGCACAGGCAAGGCACCAATCAAAGACTGAATAAGTGAAAAACCAGCGATGTGAGAAATGAAACTACAAACAAAAGCAATTGACACTCCTTTCCCTAAGAAAGATGCTTATGGCTCATTGGCTATGCCAGTGTATCACACATGTGCCTATGAGTTTGCTACGGCGGCACAAATGAGCGATGCTTTCACGGGGGTGGTGCTTGAACCTGATTATAGCCGCGTGATGAACCCAACGGTGACTTACTTTGAGGACAAGGTGAAGTCAATCACCGGCGCCGCCAACGTGTTTGCGTTTAGCAGTGGCATGCAAGCCATCACCAATGCGTTGCTCAGTGTGGCTGAAGCAGGAAAAACCATAGTCACCTCGCCGCACCTGTTTGGTAACAGTTTTTCTCTCATTACAAAAACATTGGCGCGATTTGGCGTGCGTAGCAAGATTGTTGATTTAACTAATCTTGAAGCGGTTGAGGCGGCAATGGACGATGACAGCGTGTGCCTGCTTTATTTGGAGATTATCACCAATCCGCAAATGGAAGTTGCCGACCTGAAAGCCCTGTCGCGATGTTGCAAGCGCCACGGTGTGCCCCTTGTGGCTGACACCACCATGATACCGTTCACCGAGTTCCGCGCTGGCGATTTGGGCGTTGACATTGAGGTGGTGAGCAGCACCAAATACATTAGCGGAGGTGCAACGTCGTTGGGCGGACTTGTGATTGACTATGGCACATTTCCCGAGGTGAACAAGCGCATACGCTTTGAGCTGCTCTTTAATGTTGGTGGGTACATGACGCCGCATGCAGCTTATATGCAAACCTTGGGACTTGAAACGCTTGCCGCTCGCTATTGTGTGCAGCAAAAAAACACATTGACTGTGGCGCATGCTTTGCGAGAGTTGCCGCAGATACAACGCGTGAATTATCTTGGCTTTGATGACAACAAGTATCATAAGCTTGCTCAATCGCAGTTTGGCAGCACCAGCGGATGCATGCTCACCATTGACCTTGAAAGCGAACAGGCGTGTTATAGGTTTATTGATTCGTTGAAGCTTGTGCGGCGGGCAACCAATTTATTTGACAACAAGACTTTGGCAATTCATCCGTATTCAACCATATTTGGCGGATTCACGCCACAGGAGAAGGCAGCAATGGACGTGCTGCCCACCACCATCAGAATCAGTGTGGGGCTTGAAGATACTGATGATATTATTGAGGACATTAAACAAGCACTAATATGAATTGCCATTCTTGAAGAACACCAGCCGGGGGTGGCTAAATTTCAAGGTTTATTAGATTATGGTCGCGTCATTTGCCAGGGCAAGTGACGTGACCTGTTTATTGCCGGATAGCAATTGCGGCAGAGCTTGAGCGCATTGTCAATAATGGTTTGTGGCGGGGTTTTCCGATAAAATGGTAATTATTTCCTAAATTCTGGTAATGAACGAGTGGCGGTTGTGAGTTAATTTTGCTGTTGATATGAAAAAGAGAATTTTACCATTAATATTGACAATGATTGCAACAACAGCAGCACATGAAGTGCATAGTGAAGATGCGGTGCAAAAACCGCTTAGTGTGGTGAATGAGTGGGACAAGACATTCCCGCAGAGTGACAAGGTGAAACATGAGAAAGTGATGTTCGCCAACCGTTTTGGCATCACTTTGGTTGCCGACCTTTACATGCCAAAGAACAGCAGCGGCAAGATGGCGGCAGTTGCTGTGAGCGGTCCGTTTGGTGCCGTGAAAGAGCAGTCGAGCGGCTTGTATGCTCAGCGTCTTGCCGAGGAAGGCTTTCTCACCATTGCTTTCGACCCTTCTTACACGGGCGAGAGTGCTGGCGAGCCGCGTTACACTTCGTCGATGGACATCAACACCGAGGATTTCTGCGCCGCAGTTGATTATCTGTCGTGCCGTGACGATGTTGATGCTGAGAGAATAGGAATAGTGGGAATATGCGGATGGGGCGGAATAGCCATCAACGCTGCCGCACTCGACCCTCGCATCAAAGTGACTGTTTCGGTCACCCTTTATAACCTCACGCGCATGACACAGCAGGGATATTTCGACAGCATGGACGAGGAAGCCCGTTATCAGCTGAAGAAACAGCTTGCGGCTCAGCGCTCTGAGGAGTTCCGCAAGGGCGAGATTTTGCCGCAGGGCGGACTGCCTGAAACCGTGGCTGACGATGCCCCTGAATTTTTGAAGCAATATGTGGCTTATTACAAATCAAAGAGCCGTGGTTATCATCCACGTTCGCTCAACTCAAATATGGGTTGGAACATCACTTCGCCGCTGATGCGCTTAAACCAGAATCTATGGATTGCCGCCTCTGAGGTGCGCACGCCTGTGCTCATTGTTCATGGTGAGAAGGCTCATAGCCGCTACTTTGGCGAAGAAGCTTATCAGAAGCTCACGAGCGGCAACTATGCCGATAACAAACGTCTGCTCATTGTGCCCGGTGCTACACATTGCGACCTTTACGACGGCGGCGATGGCAACTTCATCCCGTGGAACGATATTATTGGTTTCTTGAAAAAACTATGAATACCGCAAAAGCAAGATGACCGATAAAGAATTTCACGAATATGTGAAGCAGCGCAAAGCATTGGATTCCGATGAGATTCATGCTTACATGAATGAGATGGCTGATAGGGCAAGGCAGTTGACGTTCCGATTAAACAGCGCTTATCACACCCCTGACGAAGTGCGTGAAATCTTGTCGATGCTGTTTGGCTACGAAGTGCCGTCTTCGTTAAGGGTTTTCCCTCCGTTTTATGCCGACTATGGGAGAAACATACATATCGGAGAAAACGTCTTTATCAATGCGTGTTGCCATTTTCAGGACCACGGAGGCATATTCTTGGGCGACGGTTGCCAGATTGGGCATAATGTGGTATTTGCCACGCTCAATCATGGCGTTAGCTCCGAGGACCGACAGCACACCTATCCTGCTCCAATAGTCTTGGGACGCAACGTGTGGGTTGGCTCCAATTCCACGATATTGCAGGGTGTCACCATTGGCGATAACGCCATTATTGCTGCTGGCGCAGTGGTCAATAAGGATGTGGCGGCTAACACCATTGTAGGTGGCGTGCCAGCCAAGTTTATCAAGAATATTGAATGAACAAAAAAGCGATTTCCCAAAACTTTTGAGGGATAAGAAAAAGACGATAGCAAAAATAAGACTGAAAGAAACGACAAAATTTTTATATGGAAATGAAGAAAGATGTTATGATTCTTACCGGAGCCGGACAAATTGGTATGGCAATTGCCCGACGTATGGGATATGGCATGAAAATCGTTGTGGGCGACAAGGTCCTAAGTCATGCCGAAAGTGTTTGCGATACGTTGAATAAGGCTGGGTTCGATGCTATGCCTTATGAAATGAACCTTGCTTCGCGTCAATCTATTCTTTCTTTGATTAGCGAGGCTCAGAGGCACGGTGAGATTTCAATGCTGATAAATGCCGCAGGCGTTTCGCCCAGTCAGGCTTCAATTGAGACGATATTGCAAGTTGACCTTTATGGCACTGCTGTGCTGCTTGAAGAAGTGGGGAAGGTGATTCGTGCCGGCGGCGTGGGCGTCACCATCTCAAGCCAATCGGGCCATCGTCTGCCTGCCTTAACGCCTGAGGAAGATAATCTGCTTGCCACCACGCCAACTGAACAATTGCTTTCGCTCGACATGCTGAAACCGCAGAATATCAAAGACACGCTTCACGCCTATCAGTTGGCAAAACGGTGCAACGTGAAGAGGGTAATGGCAGAAGCGGTGAAGTGGGGAGAACGCGGCGCACGCATCAACTCCATCTCGCCGGGTATAATAGTCACTCCGCTTGCCATTGACGAGTTTAATGGGCCTCGTGGCGAGTTCTATAAGAATATGTTTGCCAACTGTCCTGCCCGCCGACCCGGCACTGCCGACGAGGTGGCTAATGTTGCTGAATTGCTGATGAACCCTCGGGGCGCGTTCATCACTGGGGCTGATTTTTTGATTGACGGCGGCGCCACAGCAGCTTATTTTTACGGAAATTTAAAGAACAAATAAAAATAATTGAGTGTATGAAATTTTTATCAACCATCTTTGCATTGCTTCTTTCCCTCGGTTGCATCGCTTCGTGCAGTGCCAGGACCGGCAATGGAAACAAAAAAACCAACAATATGAAAAATGAGAAAAAAGTCCTTGTGACATTCTTTTCACACACCGGCGAGAACTACGGCGTGGGCGAGATTACTAAAGGCAACACTCACATCGTTGCCGAGGTTATTGCTGATGCCGTCGGAGGCAAGCTTTTTGAGATTGTCCCTGAAAAGAGTTACCCCTTTGCCTACAATGATTGCGTGAAATTGGCTAAGAAAGAAAAAGAAAACGGTGCTCGCCCAAACATAAAGGGCGATGTTGCGGTTGAGGATTATGACATCATTTTCATTGGCTATCCCAATTGGTGGAGCGATATGCCAATGGCGGTTTACACATTCATTGAGAAGCATCAATGGAAAGGCAAAACCGTGATACCGTTTTGCACGCATGAGGGCAGCGGTCTCTCTGACACTGAAAGATACATTGCCAATGCTTGCAAAGGTGCTGCCGTTAAGAAAGGTCTCGCCATAAAAGGCACTACCGCGCAGAATAACAAGGAGCAAACAAAAAAATCTGTGGCTCAGTGGCTTGAACAATTGGGGCTGAAAAAGTGATATTCTCAAGTGATTTCCAAAGAGTGGCAAGCCTAATGATGAGAAAGCTTTCTTTGGAATGATACTGCAAACATCATTTATTGCAAACAGATTATGAGATATTTGTTAACATTGGCGTGTGTGGCGTTTGCTTTAGCCATATATGCTCAAAACCACAACGAAATGAAAGAAAATAACACTTTAACAAAGCGTCAACTCTCGTTGGCTGAGTGCGCTTGCCTTGAAGCTCAGGGCGATATGGAGCGTCTTGACGGTGCTTTGCGCAGAGCGCTCGACGGCGGCGTTACCGTGAACGAACTGAAAGAGGCATTTTCGCAACTATATGCTTACACCGGTTTTCCACGGTCGCTAAACGCGCTAAACAAGCTGAAGGCGGTGCTCGACGACCGCAAGTTGCAGGGAATCACCGACGATGAGGGCACACCATTTGTGAGACCCGATGTGTGGGATGATGCTGCCAAAGCTTTGAGTCAAGGCACCGAGGTGCAATCGCGATTGGTGGGCGGCAAGACTTACAGCTATGACTTTTGCCCACAGGACGATTATTACCTCAAGAGCCATCTGTTTGGCGACATCTTTGCCGGCAATCAATTGAGCGAATCAGACCGTGAGATTGTCACAGTTGCTGCGCTCTCGGGCATGAAAGGGGTAGAGCCACAACTCGCTTCTCACAAACTTGGTGCTGTGGCTATGGGCAACACACAGCAACAAGTTGATGAACTTTGCGCTTGGCTCGATGCCAATGGATTGACCTTGAAAAGCGAGTTTGAGAAAGGTGAGCCAAACGTAAACTACGCTCGTTATTTCATTGGCGACAGCTATCTTGCACCGCTGAAGCCGAAGAACCTTTCGGCAACCGATAAAACAGTGCAAGGATATAGCAACGTGACGTTTGAACCTGGATGCCGTAACAATTGGCACATTCATCACGGGGCACATCAAATACTCATTTGCGTGAGCGGAAAGGGTTGGTATCAGGAATGGGGCAAACCAGCCATTGCGCTTTATCCAGGCGATGTGATTGACATCCCCGAGGGCGTGAAGCATTGGCATGGCGCGCAGCGCGATTCGTGGTTTCAGCATCTTGCCACGCATGTGAAAACCGGCGATGTGGAGAGCAACGAATGGCTTGAAGCTGTTGATGATGAGGCTTACCAAAGCGTTCATAAATAGTCAGTCAATCCCAACCCGTAGGGGCGTATAGCAATACGCCCAATTACCAGAAACAAAGGTAGGTGCCACGCCGTAGGGGCGTATAGCAATACGCCCGGCGACCGCGACCGTCACCAATTAAAAATGTGATGCCATGCCGTAGGGGCGTGTTGCATCCACCCGGCGACCGATGCCGTTGACCGATAATAATGTGATGCCACGCCGTAGGGGCGTATAGCAATACGCCCGGCGACCGCGGCCGTCACCAATTAAAAATATGATGCCATGCCGTAGGGGCGTATAGAAATTCGCCCGGTGACTGCGGCGTGGTAATAAATAATGCGGCGATGGCGTGGCGACAAACAACGCGTGTGGCGTGGTTTGTGATTTCGGGCGTATTCGATACGCCCCTACATGTGACCGAAAACGCGGTTGGCGTGGTTGGTGTTTTCGGGCGTATTCGATACGCCCGGTGACCGCGGCGATGGCACAATAAATACCAACGCATGTGATTTGGCGTGTGTTTCGGGCGTATTGCGATACGCCCCTACATGTGACCGGACAACGCTGGTGGCGTGGTTGGTGTTTTCGGGCGTATTCGATACGCCCCTACATGTGAACGGAAAACGCTGATGGCGTGGTTTGTGATTTCGGGCATGTGATTTTGGCGGATGATTTCGGGCGTATCGCAATACGCCCGGTGACCCGATATAAATGTGATGCCATGCCGTAGGGGCGTATAGCAATACGCCCGGCGACCGCAGCGATGCCAACACCAAAAAATGAGATGCCATGCCGTAGGGGCGTATAGCAATACGCCCGGCGACCGCGGCGATGGCACAATAAATACCAACGCGTGTGATTTGGCGTGTGTTTTGGGCGTATTCGATACGCCCCAACATGCGGCCGGACAACGCGTGTGGCGTGGTTGGTGTTTTGGGCGTATTGCTATACGCCCCTACATGTGACCGACAATGCGGATGGCGTGGTTGGTGATTTTTGGCGTATTGCGATACGCCCCTACGTGTGACCGGACATTCACGAAATACAAAACAGCCCCGAGAGATGCTTTCCCTCGAGGCGGTTTATTTAATATTTTAAGTGAATCAAAGTAATGTCTGTGGCTCTTTGCGGCGTTTGAAGTTGCGTGAGAGCAACGGAGCAAATGGCGTGTTGAACTGACGTGCTTGCTTTGGGCATGACTTCACGCAGGCGCAACATCTTATGCATCGCTCGCTGAGCGTGTTACATTCGTCGCCCTTGGTGATGGCTTGGTTGGGGCAAACGTCAACGCATCTTCCGCAATGGTTGCATAGATTGGAGAGGGTTTGCGGAGAACGTGGCATGGCTTTGCCTTGTTGTCGCCATTTTAATATGGTGAGGATGAATCGTAGTTTTGAGATGAGATGCTGTTTTGGCTTTTTGATGTTCTTAATCTGCAGTGCGGTGAGTGGCTGCGGTTGCAGATTGCAGTTCAGCTTTTTGATGATTTCTTTGCCAAAATTGCGAGCGGCATCAAGGTCGTTGCCGTCGGGGCGTCCGGCTGCAATGGGCGTTTGCTCGGTTGAATAAGAGTGCTCGCCTATGAATGTGGCAGCTGCAATCACGCAGAAATGTTGTTTGGTGACAAAGTCGTGAAGCTGCTGGAGTGCCGCCTCATAGTGGCGGTTGCCGTAAACCACAACTATCACTGCCGGGCTGTTTTGACCTTTGATGGCAGACAATCTTTTCAGCGCAAGCGGAGCAACATGCCCACCATAAACCGGTACTGCAAATATTGTTAGCGTATTGTTTGATATGCAATGAGTTACGGCAGATGAGCGGGTGAGGTCGATGGCATTGTGCTGCATTGGTGAGCAGCCTTCAACTATTGCTTTAGATATTTGCGATGAAGTACCTGTGGGCGAGAATGTTATGGTTGTAATTTGATTGATTATCATAATTATTGAGTAGATTAATTGATGAATTGTTTTATGAGATGTGCTTTAAGCTCGGTTTCTTGCCATTCGTTGATGGGAACGCTATCGGCGGTGAGTCCGCCTCCGGCATAAATGCAATAGTGAGAGTTTGAGAAGTTGAGTGAACGCAGATTCACAAAATAGTCAACATTGCCGTGGGCATCGGCAGGACCGAGATAGCCGCCGTAGTATAGTCGCTGATGCTCCTCGTTGTTAACGAGAAAATCAACGGCTTTGCGCTGAGGGTCGCCCGAGATGGCAGGTGTTGGGTGCAGCATGCCGATGATTTGCGGCAGCATCTGCGGGGTGACGTTTGATAACGTGAAATCGTTGCACAGATGTTGCACGTTGGCAGCGATGCGGTTGTAGGTTGGGCTGCAATTGAAATTAAGATGCAGAGAGTTGAGAGTGGCAGCAATGAAGTTTGCCACGCATTTCTGCTCAAGCACCTCTTTTTGCGACCAAGTGCGTGAGGAGTCGGCTTCTTTGGTGGCTGCAAGAGCCATGATGCTTGCTTCGCCATTGTGGCAAGAGATGAGCCTCTCGGGGGTGGCACCCATCCAAGCGCCCGTCTCAGGGGTGTTGAACACAAAAGTCATGGCATGGGGATTGCTTTGAGCCAGCAAATGAAACACTTGTGCCCAGTTGATGCCGTTGTAGCTGTTGACAATCACGCGCGAGAGCACAATTTTCTGGAAATCGCCCTGCCTGATGCTGTTGATGCATCTCATTGCCAGGTGCAGATATTGTTGCTGAGATGTGGTGCGGTTGTTGATGTGACGCAGCGGCATCAGACTATGGCTGTTGAGCTTTAAAAATTCATCGGCATCAAGTTGGCGAGCAATGGTGGTGGGCTGGGCATTGCCGTTGACGGCAAATGGGTGTATGATGAAAGAATCGTGGCAAGGCTGGATGCCTGTTTGAGCCCCAAACACCACTTTGCTTTGGTCGGGAAGACGGTAGGCAAAAAATCGTGCTCCCAAATTGATAGCACGATTTATGGCTTGATGTATTGATGAACTGCACTCAATCATTTCACTTTTGCTATTAGCTCGTAAGGAAGAGCGTCAACAATGTCAACGTCGTAGAAATTGCCGATTTCAAGTTTTTTGTCTTTGGCGATGAGCACTTCGGGGTCAACCTCGGGCGAATCGTATTGTGTACGCCCGATATAAAACTCGTCGGATTCGCTATCAATGACAACGCGTTGAGTGGTGCCAATCTTTTCTTCGTTGAGTTCAAGCGCAATCTGTTCTTGCAGCTCCATGAGTTGCTCCAAGCGTTTCTGCTTCACTTCGTGCGGGATGCTGTCAGTGAAGTGTTTGGCGGCGTAGGTGCCTTCTTCTTGGCTGTAAGCAAAGGCTCCCATGCGGTCGAAGCGCACGTCTTTCACAAACTGAAGAAGTTCTTGAAACTCCTGTTCGCCTTCGCCTGGGAATCCCACCATAAGGGTGGTGCGCAGGTGTATGCCGGGCACGTCGTGGCGCAGTCGCTCAATCAGCTGCAAGGTCTGCTCCTTGTTGATGTGGCGCTGCATGTTGCTGAGCACGGGGTCGCTGATGTGTTGCAGTGCTATGTCGAGGTATCGGCACACGTTGCTGTGGCGGTTCATCACCTCAAGCAGCCCGTAAGGGAATTGGGCGGGGTAGGCGTAGTGTAGCCTAATCCATTCCACGCCCGGCACGTTGGCAATGGCATCAACCAGTTGCGGCAGACGCATTTCGCCGTAAAGGTCGGTGCCGTAGGACGAGAGGTCTTGTGCGATGATGTTAAACTCTTTCACGCCTTGGCTCGCCATGTGCGACACTTCGTTAACGATGTCGTCAATGGGTACTGACTTGTGACGGCCGGTGATGATGGGGATGGCGCAGAAGGCGCAGAAACGGTTGCAGCCCTCTGATATTTTTATGTAGGCGTAATGGCTTGGAGTGGTGAGGATGCGTTGGTGGGCAATTTGCTGGTTGTAGGCTTTGCCAAGGTCGTTGAGCATCTCGTGCCAGTTAAACTTGCCGTAGAACTTATCGACCTCAGCCAGCTCAAGTTCGTTCTGCAATTCGGCAAGGAATCTCTCGGCGAGGCAACCCATCACAAAAAGCTTCTTGATTTTGCCGGCACGTTTGGCATCGACCAATTCAAGAATCATGTTTATTGATTCCTGTTGGGCATCTTGAATAAATCCGCAGGTGTTGACCACCACAATTTCGCCGTTCACTTTGCCGGGATTATGCTCAAGTTTGTAGCCGTATTGTGCAAACTGCCTCATAAGGCGTTCTGAATCCACCAGGTTTTTTGAGCAACCCAGCGAAATCACGTCAATCTTATTTTTACGCATGTAATCTCTCCTTAATAAATGATTTCTTCTGATTATTCTGCCGAGCTTGGGTGCTGGGGCGGCGATTATTTGCCGAAGAGTGATTTCACAAATTCGGTTTTGTTGAAGAGTTGCAGGTGTTCCATGCCCTCGCCAAGTCCGATGTATTTCACCGGAATCTTAAACTGGTCGCTGATGCCAATCACCACGCCGCCTTTGGCGGTGCCGTCGAGCTTAGTGATGGCGAGCTCGTTGACTTCGGTTGCAGCCACAAACTGCTTGGCTTGTTCAAATGCGTTTTGTCCGGTTGAGCCGTCAAGCACCAGCAGCACCTCGTTGGGCGCGCTGGGCACCACTTTCTTCATCACGTTTTTGATTTTTGTAAGCTCGTTCATCAGTCCCACTTTGTTGTGCAGACGTCCGGCGGTGTCGATAATCACCACGTCGGCGCCTTGAGCCTTAGCCGATGACACGGTGTCGTAGGCCACCGAAGCGGGGTCGGAGCCCATTTGCTGCTTGATTACGGGCACCCCCACGCGTTCGCCCCAAATTTCAAGTTGCTCAATGGCGGCAGCCCGGAAGGTGTCGGCGGCGCCAAGCACCACTTTGTTGCCGGCTTTCTTGAATTGATAGGCGAGTTTGCCAATAGTGGTGGTTTTGCCCACGCCGTTTACGCCCACCACCATAATTACATAAGGCCGAGCAATGTTCTCGGGCACTTGAAAGTCGCTTGTGGTGGTGCCGGTGCTTTCAGCAAGCATTTGCGTGATTTCGTCGCAAAGCAGTTCGTTGAGTTCGGCTGAGTTGACATATTTGTCGCGAGCCACGCGTTGGCGTATGCGGTCAATGATTTTTAGAGTGGTGTCAACGCCAACGTCAGAGGTGATAAACACTTCTTCAAGCTCGTCGAGTACATCATCGTCGATGGTCGATTTGCCTGCGATGGCGCGTGTTATTTTGCTGAAGAAACCCTGTTTGGTTTTTTCAAGACCTTTGTCGAGGGTTTCTTTTTTTTCTTTTGAAAATATGCTGAAAATTCCCATATATGAAATACTATGATATAGGTGAATAATAAGTGGGAACAGCCTTGTGGGCAAAGCAAATTGATGGGCTGCAAATAGTAGCTCATGAAAAGCCCATTGGCTGCGCCTTAATTGTGTGCAAAGATAGCAAAAAATGGTGCATTTAGCAAAAAGTGTTAATAATAAAACACTTATGGCGCATCATTGTGCTATTGGCGATGCTTGCGGCGTGCAAGAAAGGCTGAGAGAAAGCCCACCGGAAGCGGCGTTATTCACCGGCTTGCAAATATGATTCGGCTTGATGCAGAGTCTCGAGTTTGCCAATGTCAAACCAATGATAGCCCTGTGGGTTGAAAGCCTGAATGTTGAGCTTGCTGCAAGCGTTGATGTAGAACGGAATGATTGAAAATTTTGGCTCGGCTGAGAATTTGCTAAGGAGCGGCAGAATCTCAGGCGAAATCACATGAACGCCGCCAAAGGCAAAGCATTGATGGGGGCATTGCAGATTGAGCGAAGCGGGTTTCACTTCGCCCGTATCCACGTTGGTCCAACCCATCATGCGGTTGTCGTTGTCAAACACCAGATAACGCTGTGTGTTGCGTTGCTTCACCAGCAGTGTGACGTGGGCATTGCTTGCCTTATGATGGTTGATGATGCTTTGCAGGTTGAGGTCGGTGAAAATATCGGCATTGTGCACCAAAAACGGCTCGTCGCCATCAAGCAGATGTTGTGCCTTAACTATCCCGCCGCCGGTGTCGAGCAGAAGGTCGCGCTCGTCGCTGATGGTGATGTTTGCGCCAAAGTTGTGGTTTTCTTCAATAAACTGCACAATCTGTTCGCCGAAATGGTGAATGTTAATCACAATATCGGTGATGCCTATTTGCATGATGTTGTTGATGACGCGTTGCAGCATGGGCACGCCGCAGAGTGGCACCAATGCCTTAGGCATGGTGTTGGTGAGCGGTTTCAGTCGTGTGCCCAGCCCGGCGGCAAAGATGAGCGCTTTCATTGCTTATTTGGCATGAAGAGTTTGCTCAATGTTTTGCTCGCGGTGCACCAGCTCAACCTTTACGTTGAACTTCTGGTTGATGTGTTCAGCCATGTGCTGTGCGCAGTACACCGAACGATGCTGACCGCCGGTGCAGCCAAAGCACACCATCAGGTTGGTGAAGCCGCGTTCAACGTATCGTTTAACCGATGCATCGACCAGCGCATAGGCATGTTCAAGGAATGTGCCTACCTCGCTTTCCGTTTCAAGGAACTGTATCACTTTAGCATCGAGCCCGGTGTAAGGCTTATAGCGGTCGTATTTGCCGGGGTTGTTGATGGCGCGGCAGTCGAAGGTGAATCCGCCGCCGTTGCCCGAGGTGTCGTTGGGTATTCCTTTTTTGTAAGCAAAGCTCATCACTTTCACCGTGAGGGTGTGTTTCTGCAATTCGTCGGAGAATTGCTTCATATTAACCAACTTGGTGAGTACGGTGTTGAGATAGGGATACTCAGAGAGTGGAGTTCTGAGCATGTCACGCAGGTTCTCAATTGCCAGTGGCACGCTTTGCATGAAGTGCGGCTTTTTCTCAAAATATCCGCGGAAGCCATAGGCTCCCAGCACTTGCAGGGTGCGGAAGAGCACAAAGTGCCTCAGCTGTTCGTTGAAATATTGAGTATCGACCGGCTTAAACTTGCGCAGCGCGTCGATGTACTCGTTGATGAGCTCTTTGCGAAGGCTGTTTGGGAAACCAGCCTTTGCCTGCCACAAAAATGAAGCCACATCGTAGTAGAACGGACCTTTGCGGCCGCCTTGAAAGTCGATGAACCACGGGGTGCTGTCTTTTATCATCACGTTGCGCGATTGGAAGTCGCGATACATGAATGTGGCTGAGCTGCTTCGCAAGAGCACTTCAGTCATTCTGTGAAAATCGTCTTCAAGAAGGTCTTCGTCAAAATCAAGTCCTGTGGCTTTGAGGAAACAATATTTGAAGTAGTTGAGGTCCCAGAGGATTGAGCGGCTGTTGAACTCGCTTGCTGGATAGCACACGTTGAAATCCATGCCGACGGCGCCGTTGAATTGTATCTCGGGCAGCAGACGGATGGTGCTGCAAAGAAGCTTTTTCTCTTCTTCGCTGAATACTCGTGTGAGCCTGCCTTTCTCAATCGACGAGAAGAGCGACACGTCGCCCAAGTCCTCTTGCAGATAAGCCATGCGGTCCTCACTCACTGCCACCACCTGTGGCACGTTGAGCCCTTTGCTGTGGAAGTGCTTATCCATATAGAGAAACGCTTCGTTCTCTTTGAGGCTGGTGCCAATAGCACCAATCAGCGATGTGCCTTCGCTCTTTAGACGGAAGTAGTGGCGGTTTGACCCCGACGACGGGAGTTCAATGACCTCGGTGGCATCGGTGCCGGTGTGCGCCTTATATAATTGTTGTAGTATTTCCTGATTCATCTTCTGTTGTTCGTTTATTAAAAATACTCATGCGATATTGTCACTACAAAGTTATGCAAGCAAAACGGTAGTGGCAAGAGAAATGTGACTTAAAATTCGCTCGAAAAGTGGAAACGGATTTTAGGGAAGTCGGATTGCGCCATTTGCAGCACATAGCCCGAGTCGGCGAGGAACACGTCGCGCCCGTCGCGGTCGATTGCCATGTATTGGTGCTTGCGGCTCTTGAAGGCTTTGAGGGCTTGCTCGTCGTCGCTTTCAATCCAGCATGCCTTGTAAAGTCTGATGGGTTCCCATCGGCATTGTGCGCCGTACTCGTGCAGCAAACGGTATTGTATTACCTCAAATTGCAGTTGACCAACGGTGCCAACGATTTTGCGACCGTTGAACTGGTTGACAAACAATTGCGCCACGCCTTCGTCCATGAGTTGCTCAATGCCCTTGTTGAGTTGCTTGGTCTTCATGGGGTCTTCGTTCTCAATGTATTTAAACATTTCGGGGGAGAAGCTTGGAAGACCTTTGTAGTGCAAATCTTCACCTTCAGTGAGGGTGTCGCCAATCTTGAAGTTTCCGGTGTCGGGAATACCCACAATATCGCCGGGATAAGCTTCATCAACAATATCTTTTTTCTGCGCCATGAATGCAGTTGGCGCTGAGAATTTCATGAATTTGCCGCTGCGCATGTGCTTGTAGTTGGCGTTGCGCTTGAAGATGCCTGAACAAATCTTCACAAAGGCAATGCAGCTGCGGTGGTTGGGGTCCATGTTGGCGTGTATCTTAAACACAAAGCCCGAGAATGTTTCTTCTTGTGGTTTCACCTCGCGCTCCTCGGCTTGAGTGGGGCGTGGCGATGGGGCTATGCGCACAAAGCAGTCGAGCAACTCTTTCACGCCAAAGGTGTTGAGCGCCGAACCAAAGAACACGGGTGCCACCTGACCTTGCAGATAATCATCGACGTTGAAGTCGGGGTAAACACCTTCAATCAGTTCAAGGTCTTCGCGTAGCTTGTTGGCGTCGGTTTCGCCCACAGAGGCATCAATGAGCGGGTCGTTGATGTCTTTTATCTCAATGCGTTCGGTGACTTTTTGTTTGTCGGGCTGAAAGAGGTCGAGCCCGTGCTCAAATATGTTGTAAACGCCTTTAAACTTGGCACCGATGTTGATGGGCCAGCTGAGTGGGCGCACGCTGATTTTCAGTTCTGATTCAAGCTCGTCGAGTATGTCAAAGGGGTCACGTCCTTCGCGGTCGAGCTTATTGACGAAAATAATCACCGGAGTGTTGCGCATGCGGCACACTTCCATGAGTTTGCGTGTTTGCATCTCCACACCTTTAGCCACGTCAACCACAATGATAACGCTGTCAACGGCGGTGAGGGTGCGGTAAGTGTCCTCGGCAAAGTCTTGGTGACCTGGAGTGTCGAGGATGTTGATTTTGTAGTCGCCGTAGTTAAATCCCATAACCGAAGTGGCAACCGAGATGCCGCGTTGCTTCTCTATTTCCATCCAGTCGGAAGTAGCTGTTTTGCGTATTTTGTTTGATTTCACGGCTCCTGCAACGTGAATGGCTCCACCAAAAAGCAGCAGCTTCTCAGTGAGTGTTGTTTTACCGGCATCGGGGTGTGAGATGATGGCGAATGTGCGTCGCTTGGATATTTCGTTTACTAAGTTTGCCACGGTGGTGATAAGAAAAAGTGTAGATTATTAATAAATATATGAAATTGCTATGCTTGTGTTAGGCTTTGTGCCAATAAACGGGAGAGGGCGGTGAGTAGCGCGCCAAGGGTGCGTGTGTCACACTTCGGGTTCTTCAAAGAGCGGCGTTTCCTCGTTTTTCTTAAACAGTGCCGAGAGCATTGCCACAAACTTTGATATCTGAGCCATTGCCTTGATGGTGCCTTCGCTAATCTCTTTTCCTTGCAGTTTTAGCAGCAGCGTGCCGTAGAGGGCATTAAAGCAGGTCTCGAGCTCGCCCACTTGTGAGCCTTGCGAGCGTGCCCTAAGGTCAACTATTATTGGCAGAGTGCGGTAGAACTCGGCGGCATACTCGGGGAATTTGTCGCTTTTGAGCAGCTCTTGATGCAGCTCGGCAAGTTGCAGCAGCACGTTGATGTTCACTTGCAGGTGCCCCGAGGTTTTCTTGTCCTCGAGTTGCATCATGGTGACTATGCCTTGAAACCATTCAAGCTCTTGTGCCTGCTGCTCAACAGGGAATTGAGCCACAATATATTTGTTGAGGGCATCAATGTCGCACTTAAACGAGCGCACAATGTCTTCAATCTGCCACATGTAGAGAAGATACTCGGCAATGTTTTCTTTTCTTTTTTGTTTTGCTATTAACATAATTGCTTGCTAAGGTGCTTTTGGGGGTGCAAGGGTTGGAACGGGTTATCCAAACTTGCTGATTTTTTTCAGCGTATTATAGTCGAGTATCTTAATGCGTCGGCCATCGACGGTGAGAATCTTCTCGTTGGAGAAAGCCGAGAGGGTTCTGATGGCGTTTGAAGTGGTCATGTTCGACAGGTTGGCAATGTCTTCACGCGAGAGATAGATGTTGAGTGTCTCTTGGTCTTCCTCAAGCCCATAGCTGTCAATGAGAATGATGAGCGCCTCGGCAAGGCGACCGCGAATGTGCTTCTGCGTGAGGTTTACAATCTTGGTGTCAGAGCCGCCAAGGTTGCGCGAGAGCTCGTGAATGAAAAACCATGCCAACTTAATGTTGTTGTCAATTAGCTCTTTCACTATGTCCATGTGAATCATGCCCACTGTTGATGCTTCAACGGCTGCCACGCTCGACACATAAGGTTCGCCGGCAAAATATGCTCGATACCCAAAATACTGATTGGGACGGTAAAGCCGCAGAATTTGCTGTCTGCCGCCTATGCCGTCTTTATACATTTTGGCCTTGCCCTTTAAAAGACAATACAAATACTCGGGATTGTCTTTTTCTGCATAAATTATTTGGTTCTTCTTGAAACTAATTACCCGGAAATTGTCCATGGCAATGCTTTGTTGCTCAGGGGTGAGCACTTTGAGCAGTTCTGCCAAATTTTCCTTAGCTAAGTCTTCAAGTTGGTCTTTCTTTACCATCTGTGCTGTATAATTATGTTGTAAAACATACAAAATTACAATAAATATTTCTGCTGCGCAAATAATTGGCGCTAAAATGGTGTTAAGTGTGTTTTGGTGTAATGCGTGTGTGACAAAAAAAGCAACCACTTAGCGCATTGTGTGGGCTTAAGTGGTTGCAATATAAGGTGTTTTGCTAAGCAATAAGGCGGTTTTCACCACATCGCACATGATGGAGAAAAACCTGTGTGCTTAGAAGATGTATTTACTTCACAAGATATTGTGAGCTAATTGATTCGTTGTTGTGAACTCTCATCATTGTCTCGGCAAACATGGCTGCAATTGAGATGATGGTGACTTTCTCGCATCCTTTGGTGTAAGGGATTGAGTTTGAGAAAATCATCTCGCAGAGTGAGCTGTCGGTGACGCGTTGAGTTGCCGGGTCGCTCATGATGGCGTGAGATGCAAGAGCTCTCACTGAGCGTGCACCGTTTTCTTTCATCAGGTTTGCGGCCTTGCAAATGGTGCCGGCGGTGTCAACCATGTCGTCGATAATCACCACGTCTTTGTCCTTAACTTCGCCAATGATGGTCATGCTCTCAACCACGTTGGCTTTGGCGCGTTGCTTGTGGCAGAGCACCAGTGGAGTGCCAAGGAATTTTGCGTAGCTGTTGGCGCGTTTTGCTCCGCCCACGTCGGGTGAGGCAATCACCAGGTCTTTGAGTTTGAGCGACTGGATGTAAGGGATGAACACCGATGAGGCATAGAGGTGGTCAACCGGTACGTTGAAGAAACCTTGAATTTGGTCGGCATGGAGGTCCATGGTGATAATGCGGTTAACGCCCGCAGCCATGAGGAGGTCGGCAACCAACTTGGCGGCTATTGACACGCGCGGTTTGTCCTTGCGGTCCTGACGTGCCCAACCAAAATAGGGGATAACTGCAACAATCGACTTTGCTGAGGCGCGCTTGGCTGCATCAATCATCAGCAGAAGCTCCATCAGGTTGTCGCTGTTGGGGAATGTAGATTGAACAATGAACACTTCATGGCCTCGAATTGGCTCTTCAAAGCAGACTTCAAATTCGCCATCGGCAAAATACTGAATGTTCATCTTGCCTAATTCTACACCAAGACTCTTTGCAATTTCCTCTGCAAGATATCGGGATCTGGTACCCGAAACAATCTTAAAGGGAGTTGGATTATTCATATGTATATGTGATGATTTAAAACTACTGCAAAGTTAATGAATTTTAATGTCAATGATATATTATTTCTTGGTAATTTTTTTGTCGGGTTGCAACTTTAGTTTGATAATTGCTCCGCTATATGGCTCAAGGGTTAAGTCAATTGGCTTTTCGGCTGTGAGCTGAATAGTTGATAATGCTTTGTTGATGAGATTATTGGCTACATAAGTGCCTTGCTTCATGCCAATGCAGTCAAAGGCATGCTGCGGTATGTTGACTTTCACTTCGGCAGGTTTGTTGCTGAAGTTCACAGCCACCAGAACGATGTCGCCATTGAAGTGGCGCAGATAGGCGTATTGCTTATCGGGGTCCATGGTGGTTTGGTTCACATACATGAGGTCGAAAAATCCGCCTTGGCTAATTGCTTGCTCTTTGTTGCAGATGTTGAGAATGGTGGTGTAGGTTTTGCGCAGCTCTTTCTCTGCTTTGGTGAGAAGTTTGCCGTCGCATTTGCCGCCGTTATACCAGCGTCTCACTGTAGGCATGCTCCAATAGTCGAATATTGTAGTGCGGCCGTCGAGTCCGCTGAAACCTTCGGCATCGGCAGCCGGTTCACCAAGTTCTTGACCTTGATAAATCATGAAGGCTGCGGTTGAAATGGTTGAGCTAACAATGAGTGCAGGCACGGCTTTGGCAGCGTCGCCGGCAAATTGCGGCGATGCAATGCGTTGCTCGTCGTGGTTCTCAAGGAAGTTGAGCATTTGGTGGCTCACGCCCTCCACGGTGCGCCAGCAGTCGCTGATGCGTCGAGCCGAAGCGTTGCCGCATGTGATGGCACGCAAGGTGTCGTAGAGGTTCACTTTGTCATAGAGATAGTCGAAGTGTCCGTCGTAGAGGAATTGCCTATATATATGCGTGTCATAAAGCTCGGCAATGAATGTCACATGTGGGTATTTCTCCTTGATTTGCGGAATCATCCAGTTCCAGAACTCGGTTGGCACCATGAATGCCATGTCGCAACGGAACGAATCAACGCCCATAGCTGCCCAGTAGTCAATGATATCAAACATCTTTTGCCATGTTGATGGGATGGGCGAGAAGTGCCATGTGTTGTTGGTGTAGTCTATGCCATAGTTCAGCTTCACTGTTTCATACCAGTCGTTGATGCCGGGATGTGCGTTAAAACAGTTGTTGCCTGTGGCTTTTGCCGGCATTTCTTCGTAGCGGTCACTGCCTTCACCCAAGCTGAAACCGGGAGCAAAGGGTTGTTGTATGTAATAATAGTTGTTGGTTGGGGTGAAGTTCTTGGTGTTGTCGTCGGTTTCGCCAAAGTCGGTCACGCCTTTTGGTTTGGCGTCAGACTGATAGAACCGTGCCACATGGTTCGGAACAAAGTCAATCACCACTTTCATGCCTGCTTTGTGGGTGCGGGCAATGAGCTGCTTAAACTCGTCAATGCGGTGGTCAACGTCTTGGGCGATGTCGGGGTCAATATCGTAATAGTCTTTTATGGCATAGGGTGAGCCTGCTTTGCCTTTCACCACATGGGGATTGTCATGATGAATGTTGGGATAGTGTGTGGTGTGGGCATGCTCAATCACGCCGGTAAACCAAATGTGGGTAGCGCCAAGTTGCTTGATGGAGCGCAAAACCACTTCGTCTATCTGATTCATTTTCCCCACTCCGTTGGTGGCTATGTCGCCATTGGGGGTGCAGTTGTCACAGGTGTTGGTGTAGAGTCGAGGAAATAATTGATAAATAATGGGTTTAGATGTTTCCATCAAATTGCTTTCTGTTATTTAAAGGTTAGGATTGATGCGGTTTATAGTTACACGGTTGCAAAGGTACAAAAAATATACATTCTTATCAAACCTTTTATTTCATAAAATTTTACTATAAATGTGTGTTTGTGACAAAAAATTATGGCAGATACAATTCTGCAAATGTGAGAATGTATCTGCCATAACCGATTATTGAAATGCAGCTTTCTGCTCGGCAACGAGCACTGCGTGAAAGCCGCACCTGAAATTGCTTATTATCCCAAGAAGCCCAGGAGCACACCGGCGGCAACTGCCGAACCGATAACACCTGCCACATTGGGGCCCATAGCGTGCATCAAAAGGTAGTTCGATGGGTCGTATTTCAAGCCCATGTTGTTTGAGATGCGCGCTGCCATAGGCACTGCCGACACACCGGCGTTGCCAATGAGCGGGTTAATCTTTTTGCCCTTAGGCAAGAAGAGGTTGAAGAATTTCACAAATGCCACACCTGAAGCTGAGGCGATGATGAATGCCATGGCTCCGAGAGCAAAAATCTTGATGGTGTCAATTGTGAGGAATTCAGATGCTTGAGTTGATGCACCAACGGTGAGGCCCAACAGAATGGTAACAATGTCGGTGAGGGCATTGCTTGCTGTTTTTGCCAAACGGGTGGTAACACCGCTCTCGCGCAAGAGGTTGCCAAAGAAGAGCATACCCAACAAAGGAATTGCCGATGGCACAAAGAAGCAGGTGAGAATCAAGCCAAAGATTGGGAAGATAATCTTCTCGGTTTGGCTTACGTTGCGACCCGGCTTCATGCGGATGAGGCGTTCCTTCTTGGTGGTGAGCAGGCGCATAATAGGCGGCTGAATGAGTGGCACAAGAGCCATGTAAGAGTAAGCCGAAACGGCAATAGCGCCCATCATGTTAGGAGCCAGCTTCGACGAAAGGAAGATGGCTGTTGGGCCGTCGGCACCGCCAATGATGGCGATGGCACCGGCTTGGTCGGGCGCAAAGCCCAGAGCAAGAGCAACCATGTAAGCTCCAAAGATACCAAATTGAGCCGATGCGCCAATGAGCATGAGCTTGGGGTTGGCAAGCAGCGCCGAGAAGTCGGTCATGGCACCAATGCCCAGGAAGATGAGGGGCGGATACCATCCGGCGGCAACACCACCATAGAGGATGTTGAGCACCGAGCCTTCTTCATAGATGCCTATTTCGTTTCCGAGTTGGAACGGGATATTACCTACCAAAATACCAAACCCGATTGGAACGAGCAACATAGGTTCGAACTCGTGCTTTATCGCAAGATAAATGAAGAACAAACCCACAAGCAGCATAATCAGGTGTGGACCTGTAACATTGTAGAATCCGGTAAATTCCCAGAATTGCTGGAGGTTTTTACCGAAAAATGATATTAATTCCTCCATTGGCTTTATTCAATTACTAAGATATCGGTGCCTTCAAGAACCGAGTCACCTTTGTTAACGTTGATGGCTTTAACCACGCCGGCTTTTCCGGCATTTATGTTGTTTTCCATTTTCATGGCTTCGAGCACTGCAACCACTGTTGACGGCTCAACGGTGTCGCCAACGTTCACCTTGATGTCAACAATCACGCCTGGCAGCGGTGACTTAACGGCGCCCGGACCTGAGCTTGCAGCAGGAGCTGGCTTAGGAGCTACAGGAGCAGGAGTGCTTGTAGCCGGCTTAACAGCAGTAACCACCGGAGCAGGAGTCTCGGTCTTTTCAAGTTCTACAGAGTATGACACACCGTTGACTTCAACATCAACAGTGTTGTTGTCGATGTCGCCAATTGCTACGGTGTACTCGTTGCCATTGATTTTATATTTATATTCTTTCATATAATTTATAATGCGTTATTTTGATTGTATTAATTGAAGTGGTTTTAACGACGGCTTGAGAGCTCGGTGAGAGTGGCAATCTTTGAGTTCCAGTCAGAGTGACGGCGCTTGAAAGTGAGCACGTTGCTTTCCTCGTCGTGGGCATTGAGATGTTGATAGAGAGCCATAGCGATGGCAGCAATCACTTCGCCATCGGCGTCTTCGTCGGTTTCGGGCTCATCAATCGGTTCTTTGCGATGATTGTTCTTCTGTGCTTTCTTCTTGTCGTTGATTCGCTTGTTGATGCTTCCGAAGATGAAGAAGCAAATGCTGAGCAGCACGAGTGCACTGAAGACAATTGCCATGGCCATTATTGTGAGAATAAAGCCGTGTGAGTCGTTTTTCTCGAATTGTTCGATTTTGTCGTTAGCTCCAATTACATAGTTGTTTTCAGCCGGAGTGATTTCGCTGCCTGATTCGCCGTTGCGAATGCTCCAGTGTTGCGCATTGAATGTGTTGCCTGTGAGCAGGCTGAGCTCTTCAATTTTGTTGTTGCGCGCAAAAGAGCAGTTGGCAGGCAGGTTGGCCGGTATCACCACTTCGTCGAGCTTGGTGAGGCCGTCAGAGTCATAGACGGCGATGTAGTTTTCTACGCCCGGAGTGAGTGTGATGCTTGTGTGGAAGGTGCCTTGCTGTGGTTTGCCGTCGGCAAAGAACACTGCCGATTGCAGATGCTCCACTTTGGTGCGGCTGTCGCCTCTTGGAACAAGGTACATTTTGCTGCGGTCGGGCAGCTGACCTTCTTCAACCCTTTGCGTGGTGATGAAGATGCTTGAGAAATTCATTGTACGGCGTGTGGTGTTGTACAATTCAATCCAAGCGCTGCGGTTGCCGTATTCGTCGGTGTAGTTGCTGTTGTTCTCAACCATCACCTCGCTAATGCGCAAGCCCTTGTGGCTTTGCGCATTAACGCTGATGGTGCAAACAACTGCAAGTAGAAATAAAATTATTCCTTTCTTGTTCATTGTTTATAGTAAGATTCAATTAAATTACAAAGGTATGTTGCCGTGCTTTCTTGCAGGGTTCACCACCTTCTTGTTCTCGAGCTGTTGAAGTGCTCTGATTACGCGGAAGCGTGTGTTGCGTGGCTCAATAACGTCGTCAATGTAGCCATATTTAGCTGCGTTGTATGGGTTGCAGAAGAGCTTGTTGTATTCGTCGAGCTTTTCTTGATAGAACTTCTTGTAGTCGTCCATGATTTGAGCAGCTTTTTCAGCGTCGCCGGCTTCTTTAGCTTCGGCAGCGGCTGTTTTGGCAGTCTTGGCGTCTTTAGCATAAAGCACTTCGGCAGCACCCGATGCACCCATAACTGCAATTTCGGCAGTTGGCCATGCGTAGTTCATGTCGCCGCGGAGTTGCTTACAGCTCATCACAATGTGGCTACCACCGTAGCTCTTGCGCAGTGTGACTGTCACCTTAGGTACAGTTGCTTCACCGTAAGCATAAAGCAACTTAGCACCGTGCAGAATCACAGCGTTGTATTCTTGACCTGTGCCAGGAAGGAATCCAGGAACGTCAACGAGGGTTACCAATGGAATGTTGAATGCGTCGCAGAAACGAACGAAGCGAGCACCCTTGCGCGAAGCGTTGCAGTCGAGCACACCGGCAAGATATTTAGGTTGGTTAGCAACAATACCCACTGATTGGCCGTTGAAGCGAGCAAAACCAATGATGAGGTTCTTAGCGTAGTTAGCTGATACTTCAAGGAATTCACCGTTGTCAACGATTGCGGTGATTACGTCATACATGTTGTATGGCATGTTGGCGCTTTCAGGGATAATCTCGTTGAGGCTGTCTTCCAAACGGTTGATTGGGTCGTTACATTCAACGCGTGGAGTGTTCTCGAGGTTGTTTTGTGGGATGTAGCTGAAGAGCTTGCGGATGATGTTGATGGCATCCTCGTCGTTTTCGGCTGCAAAGTGAGTTACACCTGACTTAGAGGCGTGGATTTCTGCGCCGCCAAGAGCTTCTTGAGTCACATCTTCGCCGGTAACGGTCTTAACAACCTTAGGACCGGTGAGGAACATGTAAGAAGTGCCTTTAGCCATGATGGTGAAGTCAGTGAGCGCTGGAGAATAAACGGCACCGCCTGCACATGGACCAAGGATGGCTGAGATTTGAGGAACTACACCTGAAGCATTGATGTTGCGTTGGAAGATTTCGGCATAGCCGGCGAGAGCGTTGATACCTTCTTGAATACGGGCACCACCCGAGTCGTTAAGGCCAATCACTGGAGCGCCGTTCTTCATGGCCATATCCATGATTTTGCAAATCTTGAGCGCGAGAGTCTCAGAGAGCGAACCAGCTGAAACGGTGAAGTCTTGTGCAAAGACGTAAACCAAACGGCCTTCAATAGTGCCGTAGCCAGTGACAACGCCGTCGCCAAGATAGTGCTTCTTGTCCATACCGAAGTTGGTGCAGCGGTGTGTTACAAACATGTCGAGTTCTTCAAAGCTGCCTTCGTCGAGCAACATTTTAATTCTTTCGCGAGCGGTGTATTTGCCTTTGGCGTGTTGTTTCTCAATGGCTTTAACGCCGCCACCCAGGCGAGCTTCTTCACGTTTAGAGATTAGCTCTTGTATTTTTTCAATTTGACTACTCATTATATTATATAATGTAAGATTTTTAAAATTTTGTCAGTGTGGTTAAATGATTAAACCTGTGTAAAATGATGATTTATTTTTTAGGGTCTTCGCAGAGTTCCACGAGGGTTCCTGCAGAAGTCTTTGGGTGAAGGAATGCGATGTTGAGACCTTCAGCGCCTTTGCGAGGAGCCTTGTCGATGAGACGACCGCCCTTGCTTTCAACCTCGGCGAGTGCGTTGGCAACGCCGTCTTCAATGGCAAATGCAATGTGTTGAATACCGCCGCGGCCACCATTGTTGGCAATGAATTTGGCAATTGCGCTGTCTTCAGCAGTGGCTTCGAGGAGCTCAATCTTGGTTTGACCAACTTTGAAGAATGCAGTGCGCACTTTTTGGTCGGCAACTTCCTCAATTGCAAAGCACTTGAGACCTAACATGTTCTCGTAAAATGGAATAGCCTCGTCAAGACTGGTAACGGCTATACCAACGTGTTCGATATGTGAAATATCCATAATGAAATTTGTTATAAATTAGTTTATAATAACGTTTATTGTCGTGGTTTTTGCCAAGTTTCCACACTTGGCCATAATCGCTACAAATTTACGAATTATTCTTTTATTAAGAAGATTATTAATGGCATAAAAATAGATATTTAAGGGAATATTCACATTAATTAAAATTAGGGGAGTGTATAAAATGGCTTTATTGTCGGCTTCGGCGAAGTAAAAAGTGACAGAAAGTCAGTGTTTTTGTCCACAATGGCATAGATAAAAGATGAGAATTTTGTGCAAGTTGTGGTTTTGGCACAGCATTTGCAATATATTAAAGCGGCGGTCTGCGCCAAGTGTGCGGTCAGCCAGATAGATTAAAACATTTAATTAAAGAAATAAATAACAAAAAACATATTATAAAATGGGAAAGATTATAGGTATTGATTTAGGTACAACCAACTCATGTGTTGCTGTACTTGAGGGAAATGACCCAGTGGTTATTCCTAACAGCGAGGGTAGAAACACTACTCCATCAATTGTGGCATTTGTTGACGGCGGCGAGCGCAAAGTGGGCGACCCGGCCAAACGTCAAGCCATCACCAACCCAACACGCACCGTTTTTTCAATCAAGCGCTTTATGGGCGAATCATTTAGCCAAGTTGGCAGTGAGATTAGCCGTGTGCCTTACACAGTTAACAACACCAATGGCCAACCTCGCGTAAAGATTGATGACCGCGAATATACACCGCAAGAAATTTCGGCAATGATTCTTCAAAAGATGAAGAAGACTGCTGAGGACTATCTGGGACAAAGCGTTACAGAAGCTGTTATCACTGTTCCGGCTTATTTCAACGATTCTCAACGCCAGGCTACTAAGGAAGCCGGTGAGATTGCAGGCCTTAATGTGCTTCGTATAGTAAACGAGCCTACCGCTGCTGCATTGGCTTACGGCCTCGACAAGAGCGACAGCGACAAGAAGATTGCCGTGTTTGACCTTGGTGGCGGTACATTCGATATCTCGATTCTTGAACTTGGCGATGGCGTGTTTGAGGTGAAATCGACCAACGGTGACACTCACCTTGGTGGCGACGACTTTGACCACTGCATCATCGACTGGCTTGCTGAGGAATTCCTGAAAGACGAGGGCGTGGACCTTCGCAAGGACCCAATGGCATTGCAACGCCTCAAAGAAGCTGCCGAAAAGGCAAAAATTGAGCTTTCAAGTTCAACTACTTCTGAGATTAACCTGCCATATATCATGCCGGTTAACGGTATTCCAAAGCACTTGGTTAAGACACTCACTCGTGCTAAGTTCGAGCAATTGTGCGACAGCTTGATTCAAGCCACTATCGAGCCTTGCCGTCAGGCATTGCGCGATGCTAACCTCAGCGCATCAGAAATTGATGAGGTGATTCTCGTGGGTGGTTCAACTCGTATTCCTGCCGTACAGGAAATTGTTAAGCAATTCTTTGGTAAGGCTCCATCAAAGGGTGTTAACCCCGATGAGGTAGTTGCCGTGGGTGCTGCCATTCAAGGCGGTGTGCTCAGTGGCGATGTAAAAGATGTGCTTCTGCTCGACGTTGTTCCATTGTCGGTGGGTATTGAAACTCTTGGCGGTGTGATGACTAAGCTCATCGACGCTAACACCACAATCCCAACTCGTAAGAGCGAAGTGTTCTCAACTGCTGCCGACAATCAGCCTTCGGTTGAAATTCACGTGCTTCAAGGCGAGCGCCCAATGGCTAAAGATGACAAGACTCTTGGTAAATTCCACCTCGATGGCATTGCTCCTGCACCTCGTGGCGTTCCACAAATCGAAGTTACTTTTGAAATCGACGCTAACGGTATCTTGAACGTATCGGCTAAAGACAAGGCTACCGGTAAGGAGCAAAGCATCCGCATTGAGGCTTCGAGCGGTCTGTCAGACGAAGAAATCAAGCGCATGAAGGAAGAGGCTGCTGCTAACGCTGCTGCCGATGCCAAGGAGAAGGAACGCGTTGATAAGATTAACCAAGCTGACTCAATGATTTTCCAAGTTGAGAAGAGCCTTAAGGACCTTGGCGACAAGATTCCTGCTGATAAAAAGTCGCAAATTGAGGGCGCTCTTGTTAGACTCAAGGAAGCTCACGCTAAGCAGGACATTGATGCCATTGAATTGGCAATGAAGGAACTTGAATCAGTGTTCCACGCTGCAAGTCAGGACATCTACAATAATCAGCAACAAGCCGATGCACAACAACAAAATGCACAACCGGGAGCTGGTGCTAACGCTGGTGGTGCTCAACAAGGCGGCAACAATGCTGACAATGTAACTGACGTTCCTTTTGAGGAAGTTTAATAAGGAAAGTAAAAGTATAGTTTGATAGTAAAGGGGTGTAACTCATTGAGTTACACCCCTTTTTGTGTTTTAATGGCGCTTTGGTGACACATCGCCCGGTTATTAGAAATCAGCTGTTAGTGATTTGCTGCCAACCTATTTTAAAGTAGTTTTGGGCAAAGTCCTTTGGGCGAATCACCTCACCGTTCCATAGCACTACGTCGATGTCAATGGGTATGTTGCCCAACGCTTTGCTTTGCGGTGTGCGTCCGCACGACTGCTCATATTGTTTCATTATTGCCACAAGCTGCTCGTGAGTGTGCGCGGTTGATATGGCAGCCACGGCGTTGAGATAGTCATTGTCTTTGCCGTTGATGGCAGGCGAGGAGTAGATGCCCGATAGCAGCGTCAGGTTGAAGTGCTCTTTAATCCACTCAACGCAAAGGTGCATCTGCGTGCTGCTGTCGGCCGTGTTGCTGCCAATGCTCAGAATTGCCGTGTTCATTGTTTCACTCCTTTCATGGTTAATGAGATGCGTTGACGTTCGTGGTCAACTGAAAGCACTGTCACTGTGACCGTTTGCCCCAGGCTAACCACTTCGGCAGGCGATTTTATGAATCGATTGCTGAGCTGAGAAATGTGAATGAGACCACTCACATGCACACCTAAATCAACAAACACGCCAAATTGCGTGATGTTTGACACAATGCCTTGCAAGGTCATGCCTTGGCTGATATCGTCGATTGAGTTAACCGACTCGTTGAATGTGGGCTGTTGTGCCCCTTGTCGCGGGTCGCGTCCGGGTTTCTCGAGTTCTGCCATAATGTCGGTGAGGGTTGGCAGTCCAGTTTGCTGAGTGACGTATTTTTTTAGGTCGATGCCGGCGCGAATGTTGGGGTCGGTGAAGAGTTGGTTGATTGTGCAATGGTTGTCACGAGCCATTTGCTGCACCAGTGCATATCTCTCGGGGTGAATAGAAGAGTTGTCGAGCGGATTGTCGCCTACAATTCGCAGAAAACCGGCGCATTGCTCAAATGCCTTAGCTCCCATGCGCGGCACTTGCATAATTTGTTTGCGGCTGGCAAAGTTGCCGTTTTCTTTGCGGTAGTTCACAATGTTCTGAGCCAATACCGGTCCTATGCCTGCCACATAAGAGAGTAACTCTTTTGAAGCGGTGTTGACGTTCACGCCTACGCTGTTGACGCAGCTCTCAACCACAAAATCGAGCGCATGTTTGAGCTTGTTTTGGTCAACATCGTGTTGATATTGCCCCACGCCAATTGATTTAGGGTCGATTTTCACCAGTTCGGCGAGAGGGTCAATAAGTCGGCGACCAATCGACACTGCTCCGCGCACCGTTACATCCTCGTTGGGAAACTCTTCGCGTGCCACTTTTGATGCCGAATAGATTGAAGCGCCGCTTTCGCTCACCACATAAACCTCAATGTTGGTGCCGAATTGCAACGAGCGCACAAAGCGGGCCGTTTCGCGGCTTGCCGTGCCGTTGCCTATTGCAATGGCTTGAATGTGATATTTCTTGGTGAGATTCAGCAGTTTGTCGGCAGCGCTTTTGGTGTCGTTGCGTGGTGCGGTGGGGTAAATCACATCGTGATACAAAAGATTGCCGCGAGGGTCAAGGCACACAACCTTACAACCGGTGCGGAATCCCGGGTCAATGGCAAGCACGGCTTTCTCGCCCAAAGGCGGCGCAAACAGCAGTTGACGCACGTTTTGTGCAAACACCTCAATCGCCTCGTCATCGGCTTTCTCTTTTGCCTGGTTGCGAAATTCGGTTTCGATTGATGGTTTAATAAGGCGCTTGTAGCTGTCGGCAGCGGCTTCTTCAACCAATGTTGACGATTGGTGATAGCCAGTCACTACAATGCGGTTGATGGCAGAGAGGGCTCGGGGAGCGTCAACTGAGATGTCAACTTTCAGAAAGCCTTCTTTCTCGCCCCGTAGCATGGCAAGTATGCGGTGCGACGAGCAACGCTTCAGGCTCTCGTTGACGTCGAAATAGGTGCTATATGTCTCGCCTTCAGCTTCTTTCCCTTTTACAACAGTGCATGAAATTGCGGCTTCGTTGGCAAATATGCGGCGTATGGTTGAACGCACTTTTTTGTTCTCTGACACCCATTGTGCAATGATGTCTTTTGCTCCTTGCAGCGCATCATCGGTTGTGGGCACTTGCTCGTTCACAAACCGTGCGGCAAGGCTCTGCATGGAGCCTGACGATTGCGCCATAATCATTTTTGCCAACGGCTCAAGTCCTTTGGCACGAGCCACCTCGGCGCGAGTGTGCCGCTTGGGCTTGTAAGGCAGGTAGATGTCCTCGAGTGTTGTGCTGTCCCAACAGTCGGCAATGGTTTGCGACAGCTCGGGGGTGAGTTTGCCTTGCGCTTCAATGGTGTTGATGATGGTTTCCTTGCGTTTGCTCAGTTCGGTGTAAGCGGCAAGTGAGTCTTTTATGTTTTGTATCTGTGTCTCGTTGAGCGAGCCGGTGACTTCTTTGCGGTAGCGAGCAATGAAAGGCACGGTTGCGCCATCGTTGAGCAAACTGCAAGTGCTGCTCACCGAGTGTTGTGCTATGCCAAGTTGCTGAGCTATTAATTGAGTGATGATGTTGTTGCTATTAATCATTTCTTGGAACGTAGAGTGATTAATGTGATTTCTGGTTTTGCGCCAAAGCGTGCCGGAATGCCGACGCATCCTATGCCAATGTTCACATATAAATATTGTGAGCCTTGTTGGTAAAGTCCCGACCAGTCTTGATAGCGAAGGCTTGATGGTGAGATGTGGTGCCCCGATATCTCTACATCCATCTGCATGGCATGTGTGTGTCCTGAGAGGGTGAGGCCGATGTTGGTGCTTGGCAACACTTGGGTGCGCCAGTGTGTGGGATTGTGCGAGAGAAGAATCTTGAATGTTGAGTCGTTGAGGTTAGGGTAAGCTTTTTGTAGGTCGCCATAGCAATGGAACGGCGGTTCGCCAATGTTTTCAACACCAATCACGGCAATTGAGTCGGTGCCGCGGTGCAAAAACGATGTGGTGTTGAGCAGCAGGTTCCAGCGTGCTTGTTGCTGATATTGACGCAGTTGCATGCGGTCGCGTTGCTTGCTTGCATCGTCGGGCCACACGTTATAGTCGCCATAGTCATGGTTGCCCAGCACTGAGTACACGCCGTGGGTGGCCGAGAGTTGCGAAAGGCATTGCACAAAAGCGGCAGCCTCAGTTGATGCGCTGCTCACCAAGTCGCCGGTGAACATAATAGCATCGGGGTGCAGATTGTTGATGGTTTGCACCATTTTGCTCACAAATGCGGTGTCGTTGCCAAAGGAAGCAAGATGCATATCAGAGAATTGCACAATCTTAAAACCGTTGAAGCTTGGAGGCAGATTGGGGTAGGAGAGTTCCACTTCGTTTATTTGCAATTGATAGCGATTGCAAACACTGGCGTGAATCATCATCGACATCAAAGCCAAACCGCCGGCGATGCCAATAATGTGGCATGCGCGCGCAGCCCTGCCGCGTGAAGGCACCTTGAGGGCGCATGACACAATGACATAGAGCAATTTGGGCAAAAGCATGCACAGATAGGCGTAGATTGCTATTGGCAGCACTGATGATGAATTGGGCACAAGAATCATGGCTATGATTCCTGCGCCCAATATGATTGATAATGCCGAAGGCAAATAGCTTAAAATCTTGGCGAACTTAATGCCACTGCGAGAGATTGCTTTGTAGATGTAACGGTCAGTGACAATGCTTATCACCAACACAATCAAGATTGGAAGCAAGAGTATTCTCATCGTTAGGCATCAATTGTTGTGGGGGAATGTGGCAAAAGCCAATTATAATTCTCCCAAAGCTTTGAGTTTGTTGATAAGCGGGTTGGCGTACATTTCCACTATGCGTTGGCGCATAAATTCCTTATCCTCGTCGTTGGTAGGCACTTTCACCTTTTCAATGCGTCGGTTAAGGTATTTGTCAAAGTATGCCAAATCTTCGTCGGTGTATTTGTCGGCGAAACGCTGAGTGCCGTTCATGCGGTCATAGGCAATGTAGTTGCAAGGGAAAATCTTGTAGTTTGAGTGTATTGCCTTGTCGATGATGTTGCAAACGGCGTGCACTTTCTCTTGCTTGTCGAGGTCAGCAGGAATCTCATCGAGCTGTTCGTTAATGCAAGGAGCAAACTGAAAGTGGATATGCCCTTTGAATCCGCGCAAGCCGGTGAGCATGCTCAGGATATCGTCGTTTTGTGATTTCTTGAAGTCGGGGTCTTTCTTGCGCATCAAGAACTCAGTGGCTTTGAGATAGTCGTTAGGGTCAAACTCATAGCTGAGCGATATTGGCGCAATTGAAAGCTCTTTCACGTTTTGAATGAAGTCTTTGCTTTCGCCACCAATGGTGAGCATCTTAATCACGCTGTCTTGCGTGAGGTCGTTACTGTCTTTGGCGCGTCCTTGGCGTTGGGCAATCCATATTGAATCGTGCTTTTGATTGATGGCAAAATGGATGTAGCGCGAAAGCTGAATGGCAGCGGCAAGACGTCCCTTGGTGGTGGTGTCGCGCTTCACAATGAAGCTCTTGTTGATTTTCACCAGTGTCTCAATCCAATCGTAGGCAAGGAGGTTGTTCCCGATAGCCACCTCGGTGGTTGGGAAATTGTTGCGAGCCAGCACAAGATTGATAAACGAGGCATCGAGCACAATGTCGCGGTGGTTGGTGATAAATGAATAAGCCTTTTCCGGATTAAGATTTTCAATGCCGCCCGAGGTGATGCCGCTGGTGGTGTCGTGCTCAACCTTTTCAAGATACTGGCACGAATAGATGAGCTGAAAATCTCGCGTGTTGTCAAGTTTCAGCAGACCTTCAGTATAAGCATCGTAATCAACTTCGGGGAGAATAAATTCCACGAAATATCTAAATCCCGGGTCTTTTACAAGTTGTGCCATGCGCTGCTTGAAGTCTTTGTCATCAATAGGGCAAATGTCAGCAAATTCTTCAGGCGTGATAATTTCTTTTTGTTCCATTTCAAATTAAAATATACATACGGTTCAAAGGTAGTAATTTTGTTTCATTATGCAAAATTTAGGTTTGTGAAAAATTGCACAATGTTGCCTTGCAGGTTGAATCTGCGTTAAAGCTATGGTTTTGTGGCGTTGCAGTATTCGCGCCATTTGTTGATTAGGCTTGTCATGTCGGCTGGTATTTCGCTGTCGAAGTCCATTTGGCGATTGGTGACAGGGTGCACAAATCCCAATGTCTTGGCATGAAGCGCTTGCCGAGGGCAAATCTTAAAACAGTTTTGAATAAACTGTGTGTATTTTGTTGAGGTGTTGCCTCGAAGTATCTTGTCGCCGCCGTAACGGGCATCGTTGAAGAGCGGGTGACCAATGTGCTTCATGTGAACTCTGATTTGGTGGGTTCGCCCGGTTTCAAGCTGGCATTGCACCACAGCCACATGGCTCAGGTTCTCAATTGTGTGATAGTGGGTCACGGCGTGCTTGCCCATGTCGCCCTCGGGGAAAACGGTCATTTGCAACCGGTCTTTGAGGCTGCGCCCAATGTTGCCCTCTATGGTGCCGTCGCTGTCTTTCATCTCGCCCCACACCACAGCCACATATTGGCGTTTAGTGGTTTTGTTGAAGAATTGCAGTCCTAAGTGAGTTTTTGCACGAGGTGTTTTGGCAATCACCAGTAATCCCGAGGTGTCTTTATCAATGCGATGCACCAATCCCATGCGAGGGTCGTTGACGTCGTAGTCGGGATTGTCTTTGAAGTGATAGGCAAGGGCATTGACCAATGTGCCAGTGTAGTTGCCGTGCCCGGGGTGCACCACCAGTCCGGCAGGCTTGTTCACCACAAGCAACTCATCGTCTTCATACACTATGTCTAAAGGAATGTCTTCGGCAATGATTTCGTTTTCGTATCGTGGACGGTCCATGACAATGCGAATATCGTCACCGGGCTTCACGCGATAGTTCGACTTCACAATGTTGCCGTTCACTCTTATGCATTGTGCTTCAGCGGCATTTTGTATGCGGTTGCGCGAGGTGTTGGGCACTCGCGTGGTGAGGTATTTGTCAATGCGCAATAGCACCTGTCCTTTGTCAACCACAAAGTGGAAGTGTTCCCACAGGTCGCGTCCGTTTTCGCTGAAGTCGGGCTGTTGCTCAAAGTCTAAGTCGTCGGTTATGTCGTAGTTCTCTTCGTTTTGCATGATTATCAATGCGCCGTCAAAAATGGCGCGTGGTGTCATTGTTTTTTCGTGTGGATTATTAAATGAGCGATGGGTCGGTGAGGGTGTTCGCTCCATCGTCAATTATGTTGCCGTCAGGTGTTAGCATCAGCGTGTCGGTTTGCACCAATCCGTCGCCCACTTGCAGAGTGATTTCAGAAGATAGCAGCAGCTTAGTGCCGGCCTCAACGTTGCGCCCGTTCACGGTGACGCCAAGTATCAGGCCGTTAAATTCCGACGGCACGTTCTCAATGCGTATGTTATGGAAACCTAACCCCTCGAGCATCGATTGACCTGTGCGAGCCGAGATTTCTTTGATTTTTGGCAGCGCCACCAGTCGGGGGCTAAATGGGGTGACAGTGAGATAGATAGTGCGGTTAGCTTTAACCTGTGATAGAGCTTTTGGGCTTTGCTCAATCACGCATCCCGGTTTAAACGAGTCGTTGAAGATTGAGTCGGAGATTTCCCATTTCAGGTTTTGGCTTTCAAGTATCTCAATTGCTTCGCGCATAGGCTTGCCTTTGAGGTCAGGAACCTCTTGGCTTTGCCCATGACGGGTGAATATGTCCATTGCCAAAAAACTCAAGCCCGATAACACCATAGCTGTGATAATGATGAGGATGGCATTGAATATTATTGGATGTTTTTTTGCAAACGATTTGTTCATATAACGGGGTGGTTTATCTTTTTTTGAATGTTAATTGTCAAAGCAGCGATGGCGCAAATCAAAAAAAGGCTAACTTTTCAGGCTTATGCTTGATGTTGTGCTGATGTGCGTTCCATCTTTTTTTGCAAAGATAATTATAAAAACTGAATAGATAACTATTATAACACCACAAATGGAAGTGGCGAAAGTTGTTGCTGCCATAAAAATGGTGTTTGCAAGTGGGCGAGGCGCGCGATGATATTGCCATCGGGGGTGTGAACTGTGGTTTATATGCTTGCTTGATTTATGTTGCTTTTTAACGTGTTCCACTGCGCCAGAAGGCTCACTTTCGCCTTGCGGGGCGAGCATTTCAATTGGGTGTAATAGGGTAAAACAAACAGCAGGAAGAAACCGATTGTGGTGGTTTCCTCCTTGCCATTTGTTCTTTTTAATTAATGCCTCGGTGTGGTGTGCTGCAATGTTTGCTTGTCAGCTGCACTTTGCCGGGGATGTTGATTTTTCAGCGCAATGCCTTAATCAAGGTTATCGCGGTTTTTGGCCAAGTTGCGATATGCGATTTTGCCTTCCTCAAATTCGTGTGTAGCAATGAGGGTTGGCTTTGGCAAATGCTCGTAGTACTTTGAGATTTCAATTTGCTCGCGGTTTTCAGAGATTTCTTCAAGGCTGTCGTTCATTGAAGCAAATTCCTGAAGTTTCTTTTCGAGGTCGCGTTTCATCTCGGCAGCGATTTGATTGGCGCGTTTGCTGATGATGGCTACAGTCTCGTAGATGTTGCCTGTTGGTTCAGCCAACTGAATCAAATCATGAGTCACTGTGTTAAGCGGAGCATTAGTTTTCTTGTAATCCATTTTGCTTAATCAAATTATAATAAGTGGTTTTTTGTTAATCGTTGATAAATGTAGCTTGCGTGAATGGGCATTTACACATTCTTGCTTGCTGGGGCATCAGTTCTTCACGTGCTTTGATGCAATCTTGAAGATGTTGTCGGCCTCGTGGCGGTTATCGCTTTCGGGGAAATCGTTGATGAAGCTGTAATATTCATCAATCACGTCGCGGAAGCGTTCTTCCTTACGTTCGTCGGTCGATTGCAAAGCTTCTTGATATCTCGATTTGAGCACGAGCATTTCAAGCGGTTCTTTATATTTGCTGTAAGGATAGTCTTTGAGCGCATTCTTAGCTACAATCACAGCCGACTGATAGTTGTTTCCCATATATGTGCCAAGGTTGTAGTAGAGAGTTGCGTTTTCAAGCTCTTTGAGCACCAGCTTGTCTTGCAACTCAAAGATTGCGTTTTGTGCAATTGACACCTTGTCGCTCTTTGGGAAATAGTCGAGGAAGTTTTGCAACTCCTGTATGGCTTTCACAGTGCCGGTTTGGTCGAGTTGTGTCTCGGGAGAGTCAAGGTAGTAGCCATATCCGCAGTAGAAACGGGCCAACTCGGTGAACTGCCCTTTGGGATAGTGCTGATAATAGGTTTTGAAATATGAGCTTGCAGTCATATAGTCCTTGTTCTCGTAGTAGCTCATGGCTAAAAGATAGAGCGACTCCTCAGCTTTGTCGGTACCTTTAAACACTGTAACAATGTCTTCAAGGATGGTGTAAGCTTGTGAATATTTGCCTTTCTCGAAGGCTTCCTTAGCATAGGTGTACTTATAGTTATAGTCAGAACTCTTGAGCACGCGGTTGTATTCTCCGCACGACGAGAGTGCCATGCCTGCAACTACAAGTAAAAGCGATATGGTTACGTATTTTTTCATCTTCAGTTCTTTTAGCTTGCAAATTTACTAATTTCCGCAATATCTGCAAAGAGTTTGGGTCACAAATCGATTAATGATTATTAAATTGTGACAAAAAATGATATTGACAGGCAGTGTGGTTGCTTGTTTTTGAAAAATTCACATTGTACTATGGTTCTGCGGCTATGGCTGTGGGTTAGATGTTAAAAAAAGGAGGTTGAAAAATTTGTATAATCGCAAAGATATAGCTTAATTTGTAAGAGTAAAAACCAGGAATTTTAGAAACAATTACTAAACCTAAATAATTATTTAAAAATTATGATGAAGATAACGCGAATTGTGGCGTTGTGCGCTGGTGTTTGCCTTGGCGCAATGTCCATGAAAGCCGGCAATGCCGAGCTGAAACTGTGGTATGACAAGCCTGCCACGGTGTGGGAAGAGGCGTTGCCAATGGGCAACGGCTTGATAGGGGCTATGATGTATGGCGGAGTTGACGTGGAGTTGATACGTCTCAACGAGGCCACATTATGGTCGGGCGTGCCAGTGCAAGACGGCGTGAATGTGGAGTCGTATAAATATCTGCCACAGGTGCGCAAGGCGTTGGCTGAAAACAATTATGCCGAGGCCGACCGTCTCACGCGCAAGATGCAGGGCTATTACACGCAGAGCTATTTGCCCCTTGGCGATTTGCGCATCGACCAGAAATTGCCAAGTGCCGGTGATGTGAGGCGCTATCGTCGCGAACTGAGCCTGCAAGATGCCACAGCCAAAGTTAGCTTTGAGAAAGCCGGTGTGAAATACACTCGCACAGCTTTTGTTTCGGCTCCTGACAGTGTGATGGTGATTCGCTATGAAGCCGGCAAACCCGGTGCAATCAACCTCACCATTGGCATGGAGAGCCAATTGAAATTCACTGCCAGCGCCCAAGGTGCGGTGTGTGAGATGCATGGCGATGCTCCTGCTTGGCTCGACCCCGTGTATTACAATGTTGAGGGCCGCAATCCCTCTCGCGATACTGCTTATGGACACAAAGGCATGCGCTGGCAAGCTGTGCTGAAAGTTGAGAATCAGGGCGGCGAGGTGAAAGCACAAGGCAACGAACTGAAGGTGACTAACGCCGACGTTGTGGTGATTTACCTTTCGGCTGCAACCAGTTTCAACGGTCCGTTTAAGTTCCCCGACACTGAGGGCAAAGATGAGAAAGCCATTAACCAACGTAGGTTGGCTGCCGTGAACATGGCACGTTATGATGAAGTGAAGAAAGCTCATGATGAGGATTTTGGCAAATACTTCAACCGCGTGGAACTGAACCTGGAACGTGGCGCCGATGCCGAGAAGCTTGAGAAACTCACCACCGATGAGCGCTTGCGCCGTTTCACTAAAGGTTCAATTGATACTCAGCTTGAAGAAACATATTACCAATTTGGACGTTACCTGCTTATTTCGTGCTCACGCCCCGGTGGCATTGCCGCTAATTTGCAAGGTATCTGGAATAAAGAGTACAGAGCACCGTGGAGTTCAAACTACACCACCAACATCAACACCGAGATGAACTATTGGCTTGTGGAGAGCACCAACCTGAGCGAGATGCACGAGCCAATGTTGCAATGGGTTGAAAACCTTTCAAAGGTGGGAGAACGTGTGGCATGGGAGTATTACCGTGCACATGGTTGGGTGACTCACCAAAACAGCGATATATGGTGTCTTGCCAATGCTGTGGGTGACTGTGGCAATGGCGACCCTGTTTGGGCCAACTGGTATGGTGCCAGTGGATGGCTTAGCCAAGACATGTGGGAGCGTTATGCCTTCACTGGCGACAAGGAGTTCCTTGCCAAGCATGCTTATCCGGTGATGAAGCTTGCGGCAGACTTCTTCTGTGACTGGCTGTTTGAGAAAGACGGTTATCTGGTGACAGCACCATCAACCTCGCCCGAAAATAAATTTGTGCTCGACGGTAAATATTATTCGGTTACTGAGGGTTGCACAATGGACTATGCCATTATTCGTGATTTGTTCAACAACGTGATTGAGGCCACAAAGATTCTTGGAAAAGATAAGAAGTATGCCAAGAAACTTAGCGGAATACTTGCTAAGTTGCCACCTTATCAAGTTGGCAGCGAGGGCCAATTGCTTGAGTGGAACAAAGAGTTTCAAGAGAGTGAGCGTGAACACCGTCACCTCTCGCACATGTATGGCTTGCATCCTGGGCACACTATATCGCCACTCACCACTCCTGAGCTTGCAAAGGCTGCCGACAAAACTTTAACTTTGCGTGGCGATGGCGGAACAGGTTGGAGCAAGGCTTGGAAGATTAACTTTGCAGCTCGTTTGCTCGATGGCAACCATGCATATAAGATGTTCCGTGAGATTATGCACTTCTTTGACCCTAAGGGCGACTCGTGGGGTGGCGGAACATATCCTAATATGTTCGACGCTCATCCACCGTTCCAAATCGACGGTAACTTTGGAGCCACAGCTGGAGCTACCGAGATGCTGCTTCAGAGCCAGTTGGGCGAATTGCACCTGTTGCCGGCGTTGCCCGATGCATGGCGCACAGGCGAAGTGCGTGGCTTGAAGGCTCGCGGAAACTATGAGGTTGACATCAAGTGGAACAACAAGCAACTAAGCAGTGCCACTATTAAGGCCAATAACAACGGCACATGCGTGATACGCACTTTGTTGCCATTGCAGATTGATGACGTGAAGAGCACCTTGGAACGCGACGGACGTTATTACATCACTAAATTCCAAGCTAAACAAGGAACAACTTACCACGTTACCCCTGTGTTTATGTAAAAACACTTTACTGACATATTGATTATGGCGCATTGCAAAATGTTGTTTTTAATTATAAAAAATATTAAAAACCATTGTAATGCGCCATAATTTGTTAACTTTGTATCATAAGAATCAAAGCAAACCAAAAAAATGAGAAGATTTAATTTTGTGACTTTGGCGTTGCTTGCCACAATGATGGCCGGTAACGCACAAGACTGGAAAGAGGATGCAAAAAGTGCCATTGCCGATGGCGAGTTTGCTAAAGCAGGAGCAATAATTGAAGCTTTGCCTCAATCGCTGAAGGATGAGCGTGCAATAGAGATTGACTCGTTGCAAAAGATTATGGCTCGCATACGCAAAGATTTCAGATTGTCGCCCGCTGTGGGGAAGTTGCAGATTGAGAAGATTCTCTCGCGAGAAGTGAGCACCCATGAGATTGAACGCTGGAAGCTCAACAAGAGCATCGAATATATGGTGATTGATGGTCAGGAGTGGTGGTTCAGACGCGGCATAAACAATTTTAAGTTGCTCAATCGTGAGCTGTTTGCCCAGAAAAATGAGAATGAACGTCACGAAGGATATGCCTCAATAGAGAAATACTACAGCGAGGCTATGGCAACTAAGCCCGACAAAAATGGCACTCGCAACTGGCATGATACCAACATAACAATGACCATTGACGTTGATGCTGATGTTGTTCCGGCGGGCGAAACCATAAGGGTGTGGATGCCTATTCCTTATGAAAACCTGCGCCAACGCAACGTGAAGTTGCTGAGCAGCTCGCATGCTGCCACCATGTCGCAGGGTAGCATACATCACACTGTGTATATGGAGGCAAAGGCCGTTGCCGGCAAGAAAACTCACTTTGAAATCAATTATAGCTATGAGGTTGGAGAGCGCCACATTGACCGCAGCACCTTGCTGAAGCGCGTGAAACCTTACGATAAACTCTCGGAAGAATATCGCCGCTACACCGCCAGCGAATATCCGCATCAGGTGGTGACTCCGCAGATGCAAATTTTGGCTCGCACCATTGTGGGCACAGAAACCAATCCGGTGCTTATGGCGTCGAAGATTTATGACTGGATAGCCGGCAATTTTGAGTGGGCAGGAGCTCGCGAATATAGCACCATACCTAATATCCCTGAATATGTGCTTCAGATTGAGCATGGCGATTGCGGACAAGTGGCATTGCTGTATATCACATTGTGCCGCAGTGTTGGTATTCCGGCTCGTTGGGAGAGCGGATGGATGTTGCATCCGGGCGAAGTGAATCTCCACGATTGGTCAGAAACCTATTTTGAAGGCATTGGTTGGGTGCCAACCGACCAGTCGTTTGGCCGCACCACACGCACCGAACCGCTTGCCGATTATTTTAAATCGGGGCTTGACGTTTATCGCATGGCTGCCAATCAAGGCGTTTGCGGCGAGTTTAGTCCACGAAAGCAATATGTACGCTGCGAAACCGTTGACTCGCAAGCCGGCGAAGTGGAATGGAAAGGCGGAAATCTTGAATATGATAAATGGAGCTATAATCTCAAAGTGAATAGTATGAATCCTATTAAATAATATAATGTATGAAAAAGATTAGTGCATTTTTAATTGTTATGCTGATAACAGCTATGAACATGAGTTGGGCACAAGATGCCAATGAACTGCTTGCAAATCTTAAAAAGGAAATTGCACCCGACGGACGCACCGCTATTTGGGAAGTAAACACCACCTTGCAAAATGGTGTGCTCACATTATATGGAAAGGTTGACAGCAACAAACTTAACCGAGCCATTGAGCAGACACTTGAACAAAACGGTGTGGAATATAAGAATTGCTTGCTGGTGCTTGAGAATATGCCACTGAAACGATGGGCATGGGTGAAGCTGTCGGTAGCATCGCTGCGCACAGCCGGCAAACACTCTGCCGAGATGGCTACACAAGGCATTATGGGTATGCCGCTGCAAGTGCTTGACAGAGACGGCGACTGGTTGCGCGTGCGTATGCCTGATGACTATATTGCTTATGTGCCTGCTAACTCACTCACACAATGCACCGATGAGCAAATGCAGCAATGGCGTAAAGCTAAACGATATATTGTAACTACTTATCAAACTCGATTGGTGGCAACACCCGGAGGCGATGACACCGTGAGCGACCTGGTGATGGGTAACATTCTCACTTATATTGGAACTGAGAAAAAAGGCAAACTCATTAAGCTTGCCACTCCCGACGGTCGTGAAGGTTATGTTGACGCAAAAGAGGTGAGCGAACTTGAACAATGGGCTGCACAAGACTTCAACGCAGATGTGATTGAAACAACTGCGCGCCGCATGATGGGCTCAGGGTATCTGTGGGGTGGAACATCAACCAAACTCACCGACTGCTCGGGGCTTGCCAAAGTGAGCTATTTCTCAAATGGCATCATTTTGCAACGCGATGCCTCGCAACAGGCCCTCACCGGCAAACGCATTGAGGCAGTTGATTGGAAAGAAGCTAAGACCGGCGATTTGCTCTTCTTTGGAACTTCAACAGGACGTGTGACCCACGTTGCCATTTATTTGCGCGACGGCAAGTATATTCACTGCTCAGGACAAGTGAAAATCAACAGCGTTGACCCCAGCCACGATGACTATCTCACCACACCATTCCTCTCAATCAGTCGCATTGATGGCGAGGTGGGCACCAAGGGTATTGTGGCTGTACGCAATCATGAGTGGTATTTTTAATTGAAAACCTTTTTACGATTAATCATAAAAACTACATAACTATGGATAGAAGGAAATTTTTGGTTGGAGCCGGATTAGGTCTGATAGCAGCATCGGCACCTATTTCAATCTCGGCGTTTGCATCGGCAACAAAAAAGACTACAAAGTCGGGCCGATTGAACCTCTCATTTATTCCATTTGAGTTGAAGCTGCGTCATGCCTTTAATTTGGCTAAATATAGCCGCACATCAACTCCTGGAGTACAGGTGAAAATTGAATATGAGGGCGTGGTTGGCTATGGTGAAGCTTCTATGCCGCCTTATTTGGGCGAAAGCATTGACAGCGTAACCAAGTTTCTTAAGCAAGTTGACCTGAGCCAATTCAAAGACCCATTTAAGATGGAGGAGATTTTGGCTTATGTTGACGGTGTTGCGCCTGAAAACCGTTCGGCAAAAGCATCGGTTGACATTGCCCTTCACGACCTTGTGGGCAAGCTCATTGGTCAACCATGGTATAAGATATGGGGTTTATCGCTCGACAAGATTCCTCAATCATCGTTCACCATTGGCATTGACACCCCTGAAGTGGTGAAACAAAAGATTAAGGAAGCCGACGATTATAAGGTGATAAAGATTAAACTCGGTCTTGACAACGATAAAGAGATGGTTGACATCATTCGCCAATGCACTGACCGCCCCATTTGTGTTGATGCCAACCGTGGTTGGAAAACAAAAGAGCAAGCGTTGGAGATGTGTGAATACCTTGCCGACAAGAATTGCCTCTTTGTGGAGCAGCCAATGATGGAAGATAAGCTTGAAGAAACAGCATGGGTGAGAGAGCGTAGTCCGCTCCCCATCATAGCTGACGAAGTTTTTCATCGTTTGCCCGATATTGTGAAGCTAAAAGATTATTATGATGGCATCAACATCAAGCTGATGAAGAGCACCGGCATGAGCGAAGCCTATAAGATGATAACCTTGGCGCGAGCATTTGGCATGAAGATTATGTGTGGATGTATGACAGAGACTTCGTGTGCCATAGCGGCAGCAGCGCAGCTTAGTCCGCTCATTGATTGGGCCGACCTTGATGGCAATGTGCTTATTGCACAAGACATCTTTGAGGGCGTTAAGGTGATTGATGGCCGTGTTACTCCAAGCGACAAACCCGGCATCGGTGTCACCCCAGTGAAAGGCTTGTATCCTAATTTCTGAAAAAACTCCGGTTTTTATAAAATAGTAGCAGCCTCGATGGTAATCTCCGTCGAGGCTGCTTGCTTTAGGTTGTTTTGCTTAAGTTAATGCCGTAGTAAAGTTGGTTTATTAGCAAGGCAATGTGCATTATTGTTCTGGCTCGAGATAAATGAGCCAGCCTTTGCGTGGTTCTATGCTAATTTCGTCGGTGAGCTGCCATTGCATTGCTGATTGGAATGTTGGGATATCAATTGCTCTCAAAACGTATTTTGATTTGTTTAGGTTGAGCTGCTTTGAGTCGATATTAAGTGTTACGTTTTGTGTCTTGTCGGAATAATTGCCCAGCGATAATAGGATTTTGTCACCTTTTTTATAGGCTGTTACTTTCACTGCATCGTTTGATGCGGTGACGGCAGGATTGTTTTCTATTGCTGTCCGATAAAGATTTTTTGGGGAGGTGAAAAATTAGGGCTGATTCCA
>JBJECY010000022.1:0-17927 GCA_051871515.1 Muribaculaceae bacterium
GCCCGAAATCACCAACCACGCCGCACGATTTGTTCGGTCACATGTAGGGGCGTATCGAATACGCCCGAAATCACCAACCACGCCGCACGATTTGTTCGGTCACATGTAGGGGCGTATCGAATACGCCCAAAAACACACGCCCGAAAACATCCGCGTTGTTTGTCGATTGTTCGGGTTGCCATTTTACACCGTTTGCGGTTACCATCCACGTTGTTTATCGGTTGTTCGGGTCACCACGCCGCGGTCACCGGGCGTATCGAATACGCCCAACCCCCAAAACAACGGCAATACGCCCGAAAATCATCAACCACGCCACAAATATCCGGGCATCGGTTTGCCACGCTGCGGTCTCCGGGCGTATTGCTATACGCCCCTACAACATATCGCTATGGTAATTATCGTGCTTCGCTGCGGTCATTGGGCGTATAGCAATACGCCCAACCCCCAAAACAACGGCAATACGCCCGAAAACACCAACCACGCCACCAGCGTTATCCGGTCGCATGCAGGGGTGTATAGCAATACGCCCAACCAAAAAAAACGAGGCAATTATGTGAACGTAGGGGCGTATCGAATACGCCCGAAAATCACAAACCACACCGCACGATTTGTCCGGTCGCCATGTTACACCGTTTGCGGTTACCATCCGCGTTGTTTGTCGGTTGTTCGTGTCACCACGCCGCGGTCACCGGGCGTATTCGATACGCCCCTACAACGTGGCATGACACCAACCACATTTTTGATTTCAACGAATTAACCCTACGGCATACCGAATCCGGGCGTATTGCGCCCCTACGGCGTGGCATCACATTATTTTTGGGACCGGGCGTATTGCTATACGCCCCTACGGCGTGGCATGCATTATTTTTGGACCGGGCGTATTCGATACGCCCCTACAGGCGTGGCATGACATTTTTTGGGGACCGGGCGTATTACGACACGCCCCTACGGCGTGGCATGCGGAATCCGAATCATATATATTAAATAACCGGGCAGCTATAAACTTTGTCATTAATTGCGTCAGTATTTCCTTATGACCATTTTTGTCATATTATTTTTTTCATTTATGTTTAGCTTAATGGGTAATTTGATGATAATTTGGTGGTAATATTTTTGAGTGGTGATGAATTTTGGGTTTTTGGTGGTGAATATGAGTTGCAAATATTGTTATGTATTTAATGATGAAATTCGTAAAAGAAATTTTGTTAAATTTTTTATGAATTGAGCGTTTTGTTTCACATTTATTTAATTTGTTCGTTAAAATTTTTTACGGACAGGTTGTGCATTTAAAATTATTTTTGAAATATTTTTTACAGCTTTACAAATATTCGATATACAGCATATTAATGAAAAATTGACTAAAATTTTTACAAATTTGTTGGTTTGTTTTAAACTTTTGTGAGTGTTGTTAGTCTAAAGAAGTGAATGACGTAACAAACTATTTTGGTATGGTTTTTGTTATAAGATAAATGCTGCTTTATGTGGCATACTGAAAAAATGATTTTGATTATTTAGATAACAGTTTAATAAGTAGAATTAAATTTAATTAAAGATGAAAAAGTTTTTATTAATTGCATTCCTTGCATTGGGCATTGGTGCAGCTAACGCACAGGTTACCGTAGAAGGTAGCAAGTTTACTGACAACTGGTCGCTTACATTGAAGGGCGGCGCAGTTTCTCCATTCCAGCACTATAGCGTGATTAAGAACTCTCGCGGTCTTGTTGGTTTGGAGTTGAGAAAGCAAATCACTCCTGTGTTTGGGTTCGCATTGGATTATTCAGCAGCAGTGAATAATTCGAGCTGGAACCTGAAGTATGGTGGCATCAAGAGCAACAATGTGTTTGACTCTCAGAACTTGATGCTTGTGGGCGTGACTAATTTGAACAATCTGTTTGCAGGATATGCCGGTTCACCTCGTTTGTTTGAAATTGAGACAGTTGTTGGTACTGGTTGGGGCCATATCTTTTACCCATCGAGTGTTGATGCTGACTACAACGTGATGACAGCAAAGGCCGGTTTGAATTTGAACTTCAACCTTGGAGAGTCGAAGGCATGGACAATTGGCATCAAGCCAGCTGTTGTATGGAACCTTTCTTCTCCGGCAAAGCAAAGCTACAACTCGTTTAATGCTAACAAGGCTGCTCTTGAGTTGACTGCCGGTATCACCTATCACTTCAAAAATTCAAATGGCACTCACTCATTCAAGATTGCTGATTTGAGCAATCAGGCTGAGATTGATGCTTTGAACAACCGCATCAATGCTTTGCGCGGTGAGTTGGCCGACACTAAGCGTGCTCTTGACGAGTGCAACAACCGTCCTGAGAAGGTGAAGGAAGTGGTTAAGGAAGTTGAAGTGATTAAGGAAGTGGCTAAGAAGAGCGATGTTCCTGAAACAATCATCACTTTCGACCAAGGCAAGTCGGTTATCTCAAAGGCTCAATATCCTAACGTGCAACGTGTGGCAACCTATTTGAAGAGCCACAAGGATGCTAAGGTTACCATTCTTGGTTATGCATCGCCAGAGGGCAGCATCGAAATCAACCAAAAGCTCTCAAAGGCTCGTGCAAATGCCGTTAAGGATATGCTCGTGAACACCTACAAGATTTCGGCTGACCGCATCACTGCTGACGGTCAAGGTGTGGGTGACGTATTTGAGGAACCAGATTGGAACCGTGTATCAATCTGCACTATTGAGAAATGATTTGTGCAGAAGTGCACTGAGAATTATTAATAGACAACATAGAAAGTTGTTTCAGATAGTAGGATAACACATACAGATAATGTTAAAGCCCTCCTGATGCGCAAATTGCGTGTCGGGAGGGTTTTTTATTGTGGCAAGCGCACAAGGTGTTGCGCGGCGTTGCAAGGCTGCTACGCTGTGTGAATGTGCAAAACGAAGATATGGTGGTGGAACTATTATTTGTAGCGTTTATAGGCTGCTGCCATGCGGGTGGCATAGCGTTTGGCATATTTGCCATTGTAGAGCCGGGCAAAGCCGTACCAGTTTTTGTTTTTCAGGTGCTTGAGCATGCCGCAATTGGTGACGAAAACGGCAAATAGCTCGAGTTGCATAAGCTCGGAGTGGCTCATTTTTTGCATAAATTCTTGTGGCGATTGGCATCCGCATTTCTTCCAGTTGAAGCCGCCTATTTGAAACATTCCCCAGTAGCACGACTGTATGGCAGCAACGGTGTCGATGGCGAGTGCGCTTTGCAGCCTTGCGTGCTGAGCGTTGGCGTAGGAGCCATATTTGCGGCTGTTGAGCGGCTGAAACGCCGGCTGCGATTTGCGTGTGGCTGTTGGCACGGTGATGCCACGCCGTTTGAGGTTGCTGTTGAACATGGATCGTGAGAAATTGAGCGTGGGTTGCCCCGGAGCAGTGAATCCTTGATGTTTTTTGCCGGCTTCAATGTCGCTCACGGCTTTGATGACAGCTACCTCAATGCCCAGTTCGTTTGCCACGCGTTGATAGTCCTCGTTGGTGAGTCGCTGATAACGCGCATCGTTGTTGGCTGGGATTGAGTCTTGTGCCATGATTTGGATGCTTGTGCCGGCTGCGGCTACTGATAGCAGTGTGACGGTTTTTACGATGCTCATAGATTTCTCTCGTTATGGATGATGACAGATGGTTAGGGCTTTGACGGTAATAGATTTGTGCCCTTTAGCGGAGCGGAAATAATGCCTCGCGGTGTTGAAAAATTAAGAAGGCAAGGCTAAACATGTTGATGTGTTGCATAGATTAGCCTTGCCTTAGTGTTGTTGTGTATGCTAAAAAATAAGGCTTGTGCTGTGAGTTGCCTTATTTGTTGGCTATGTCGCTTAACATTGCGGTGAGGAAATTCCAGAACTTCTCAACAGCCGGGATGTGCATTTTCTCTTTTGGCGAGTGAACACCTCGCAGTGTTGGGCCAAACGAAATCATGTCGAGATGCGGATAGTTGATGAGGAAAAGACCTGTCTCGAGACCCGCGTGCAGTGCCGATGTTTTTGGCTTGCTGCCAAATAGGCGGCTATAAGTGTCGATGGCGATGTTAAGGATTGGCGAATCCATGTTCGGAGCCCAGCCGGGATATGGGTCGCTGTGGGTTATAGTTGCTCCGGCAAGAGCAAAGTGGGCTTCAACAATCTGAGACATCTCAATCTTGCGGCTTTCAACCGAGCTGCGTTGCAACGTCTCAACAACTATGTCGTTGCCTTTAATCTTGATAGAGGCAAGGTTGGTTGATGTTTCAACAAGTCCTTCAATCTCTTTGCTCATGTGGTAAACGCCGTGAGGTGCGCAATAAACTGCTGCCACAAGCTTTTTAGCAGTTGCATCGTCAATTACTGTTTGTGGAGCATCGATAACCGAGCTGAGCACTTTCATGTCTTTCTCAGTGTGCTTGTATTCGTTTTTGATGACTTGTGCAAACTGGTTAAGCTCGTTGATGGTGTCGTCGAGGTCCTGTGGCTTAACGCCAATCACCACGTTGGCTTTCACTGCGATGGCGTTGTGCTTGTCGCCGGTGTCAACGTGAGCCAGCTTCACATCGCGTTTTGCCATTGTGTTCCACACAAAGCGCATGATAAGCTTGTTGGCGCAAGCTCGTTCGGCGTCGATATCGGTACCCGAGTGTCCGCCTTGGAAGTCTTTGAAAAGGATGTCGATGTATTTGTAATCGGCAGGGGCAGGAGTAGGAGTAAAGGCAAATGTGGCAGTGGTGCCAATGCCGCCGGCGCAACCCATGCAGATTTCGCCATCTTCCTCGCTGTCGAGGTTGAGCACAATGTCACCTTCAATCATGCCTTCGCCCAAGTTGTTGGCTCCGGTCATGCTCACTTCTTCATCTACGGTGAAGAGAGCTTGCACGGGTCCTGTAACCAGGTCTTTGTCAATCATCACAGCCAGTCCGGCAGCTACGCCAATGCCGTTGTCAGCGCCCAGAGTGGTGCCGTCGGCATGCACCCATTCGCCATCGATGATGGTGGTGATAGGGTCGTTGTCAAAGTCGTGATTGACGCCGTCGTTAGCCACGCAAACCATGTCCATGTGTCCTTGCAGAATCACGCGCGGAGCGTTTTCGTGACCTTTGCTGGCTTTGCGGAACATAGCCACGTTGCCTATGGCATCGGTTTTATATTCCACGCCGTGTTGTTTGGCGAAATTGATGAGAAACTCGCGCATCTTTTCTTCTTTTTTTGATGGGCGAGGAACCTGGGTTATTTGGTCGAAAATATTCCAAATAAGCGATGGATTTAAGTCTTTAATAGTCATTGTAAAAAAAGGTGTTGGTTTGTTAGTGGCACTAAGTTACAAAAAAACTATGATAATAATGTGTGGTGGGTGCAAAAAAATGGGTAAAGCCGGGTTATTTGTGCCATGATGGCGGTCGGCTTTACCCAAAATATGTTGTCAATTGCCTTTAGCAGAGCCTGTCACTGCGTTGTCAGGGCTTGGGGCAATGATTTGTGCAAAAAGTTTATCTTTTGAGCTTTGAAACTTCTTCAATGATTGCCACGGTGAGGTTCCAGAAACGCTCAACAGCTGGGATGTGCATTTTCTCGCTTGGAGAGTGCACGCCGCGCAGAGTAGGACCGTAAGAAATCATGTCGAGGTGCGGATAATTGGTGAGGAAAAGTCCACATTCAAGACCAGCGTGAATGGCAGTTGCTTTAGGAGTGGTGCCAAAGAGACGTTGGTGCACTTGTGAAGCAATGTTTAGTATTGGCGATTCCATGTTTGGAGCCCAACCTGGGTAAGACGAGGTGTGGGCGACGGTAGCGCCTGCCAAAGCAAACACTGTTTCCACTTGTTGGGCGGCGTCGAATTTGCGGCTTTCAACCGAGCTGCGTTGCGATGTGATGACCTCGATGGTGTTGCCCGGTTTCATTTTTGCTGAAGCAAGGTTGGTTGAAGTCTCAACAAGGCCTTCAATGTCTTTGCTCATTGAGAGCACACCGTGAGGCGCGCAATACATAGCCGAAACAAAGTTGCGTGCTGTTTGAGGGTCAATCACTGTTTGAGGCTTATCGACTGACTCAATAGCAACATATACGTTAGGTTCGGTGCGTTTAAACTCGTTTTTCACGTCGGCATCGAAGGTGTTAACCAGCACACTGAGTTCTTCTTTTTTGCATGGGCAGATGCCAATCACAGCCTCGGCGTCGCGAGCGATTGCGTTGCGCAGGTTACCGCCATTGAACGATGCGAGAGCATAGTCTTGAGACTTGCCAATGTTGTAGAGCAGGCGAGCCAATATCTTGTTGGCGCAACCGCGCTCAGCATTGATGTCAGAGCCTGAGTGACCGCCATTGAGACCGCTTACCTTGATGTTGAAGTAAACATAGTCGGGTGCAGGAGTTGGGGTGTAGGTGAAAGTGGCGTTAGTGCCAATGCCGCCGCAGCATCCTATGCAAATCTCGCCGTCCTCTTCGCTGTCGAGGTTGAGCAGTATATCGCCGTCAATCATGCCCTCGCCAAGAGCGTTGGCACCGGTGAGACCTGTTTCTTCGTCAACGGTGAACAGAGCCTGAATTGGACCGCTCACAATGCTTGGGTCGATGAGGGTAGCCAGTCCGGCAGCCATGCCAATGCCGTTGTCGGCTCCCAGAGTGGTTCCGTTGGCATGCACCCATTCGCCATCGATGATGGTGGTGATAGGGTCGTTGTCAAAGTCGTGGTTCACATCGGGGTTTTTCTCGCACACCATGTCCATGTGTCCTTGCAGCACAAGGCGGGGAGCGCCTTCGCAACCCGGAGAGGCAGGGCGGAAGATTGCAACGTTGCCGGCATCGTCGGTTTTATACTGCAAATTGTGCTTTTGCGCAAAATCAATGAGGAAAGCGCGGATTTTGCCTTCCTTCTTTGAGGGTCGTGGCACTTGCGTGATTTTGTGGAAAATGCCCCAAACGAGTGAGGGTTTTAAATCTTTGATTGTCATGTTACGTATTGATTAAAATTAAATGTTACTTATTCTTTTGCGGTTTGAAAATATGTTAAAAAATCGTTTTTTCGTTGACTAAGTTACAAAATAAATTTCAGTAAAGGCGAAAAAAACATTTACCTTTCCTATATTTGCATAAAATTTTGTATTGACATGAAAATACTGGTGCTTTGCATAGCGTTAATGGCAGTGGCAGTGATGCTGCTTGGAGTGAGAGTATTCTTTGTGAAAGGCGGGAAATTTCCCAACACTCACATCCATGGCAATAAGGCTATGCAGAAGCGTGGTATCACGTGTTTAACCTCAGAAATTGAAAGGAATAAATAATAACGAAATAGAGTAACATGAAACTATCTGAAATTACCAAGTACGCATTGGTGGCAGCAGTAGCTTTGGTGCTGGCATCATGTGCAAAGACTGAGAAAACTGAAACTAACGCAAAACAGGAAACCACAGAGAAGAGCGGCCCGAGCGAGTCGATGAACATCCGTTATATTGACGAGGACTCGTTGCTGACTAAATATAATCTGGCAAAGGACCTTAGCGAGTCGAATCTTAAGCTGTCGAACCAATTAGACGCCGCTCAGCAACAGCGCGCTACTGAAATCAACAAGTTTGCCGGCGAAATTCAACGCAAGTATAAGAACAACGGCTATCTCACTGAAGAAAGTTTCAATGTTGACCAACAGAAGCTCAATAAGATGCAAGCCGATGCACAAAACTATCTTGCCCGCTTGCAACGCGACATTGAGAACCAAGTGGTGCAAAACAATATCCAGCTCAACGACTCGGTGAACAACTACCTGAAGATTTATGCAAAGGAAAAAGGTTTTGACATGATTCTGCGTAAATCAGCTGCATTCTTTATCGGTGAAAAATATAATGTAACCGACGAGGTGGTTGAGGCACTCAACAAGCGCTACACTAAGGTGGAAAAGAGCAAGTGAGCCGCAACTAAATGAGTATTCAACAATCTTAAAAAATATCGTCGATATCTGTTATTCTGCAACACTATTGTGTGGCCGGCATGCAAATGTGAGGCTTGCGAATAACAGGTATCGAATTTTTTTATTCAACAACAAACATGTAAGTTTAACTAAAAAAGTGTTTCATTATGAAGAGATTAGCTATTGCAATGCTTGTGATGTGTGCAGTGTGTGGCATGGCACAGGCACAGGTGCACATTGGAGCCAAAGTGGGTTTGAACATGACTAACTTCATTGGCAACAACAGTCCGCACGATGTGGCAGTGAATTATCAGGTGGGCGGATTTATTGAGCTTGGACTTTTGGGCCCGCTCTCAATATCTCCCGAGGTGGTGTTCTCAACCCAAGGCGGCAAACATACCGTGAACGGCTATTCTACTGGCGACGTTATAAACCAAAAAACTAAGTTCTCGTGGAATACCAACTATGTGAACATCCCCGTGATGCTAAAGCTGAAGCTGATTGGCGGTTTGAGCCTTGATGCCGGTCCTCAATTTGGATTCAATGTGTCGTCGAAATGCAAGACGCAGTCCGATAATTATGAGGGCAACGTGAACGACTATGGTGATTACACCAAGAAGTTTGACTTTGCATTGGGCATTGGTGCAACATACAACATCAATCGTTTCTTGTTTGTTCAGGGTCGTTACACCATGAGTGTAAGCAAGACATACAAGACTGATATTATGGGCATTAATCTGCCTGTTGACTCGCGCAACGGCGTGATACAATTGGCAGTGGGCCTGAAACTATGATGCATTGCCATTGCGAAAAAGGCATGCTCTGAACGATAAACATGTGAGAACAGCGGCTAAGGCAAAGATGTGCTTTTGGCCGCTTTTTTTGTGCCATACTGAAAAACGCAGGCAAAAGATGTTGCGCAAAACACAAATAATGATTAACTTCACGTTTGAAAAACTGATTATGCCCAAGAAGGCAGCAATAATTGTAAAAAAAAGTAAGTAAGTTTGAAGAGTAATATTCTATGCGACAGTCTAAGAACAGAGCAATTGGAGGCGTGAAACGGGTCGATACCAAATACACTCAGTTTCTTGCAAGAGAGGAAATGGGTCTGCTCGACTTTGTTATGCATAAACTTGATGGGATAAGCCGCACAAAGGCAAAGGCTATATTGACCAACGGAGGTGTTCTTGTTGACCATAATGTGGTGACAAAGCACGATTTTGTGATAAAGCCCGATATGATAGTGGAGATAAGCAAGCATCCGGGCGGCACTCGCAAGAGCTTTGATTATACGCCTTTTTTTGACATTGTATATGAAGATGATGACTTGATAGTGGTGAACAAGGCCGATGAGGTGCTGTCGATGGGAGTTGGACGCAGTAGCCTGAATATGAAGGACCTGCTCGACAGCTATTTTGTTGACACCCGCCAACATTGCAACGCGCATGTGGTGCATAGGCTCGATGCCCGCACCACCGGGCTGATGATGTATGCCAAAAGCGTTGAGGTGCAACAGATGCTCACCGCCGAATGGCACAAGACGGTGGTTGACCGCCGCTATGTGGCTGTGGTTGAGGGCGAGATGGAGCAGGAAGAGGGCCACGTAAAAAGCTGGCTCAAAGACACCGAGAGCCTTAAGATTGTGAGCAGCCGTACCAATAACGGCGGCAAATGGTCGTGGACCGATTGGCGTTTGCTGAAGAAAAAAGACGGATTGTCGCTCATTGAGCTGCATCTGCACACCGGGCGTAAGAACCAAATCAGGGTTCACATGTCGGTGATACACCATTCAATTGTGGGTGACTATAAGTATGGTGCTCAGATGGAGGGCGCGTTGCGCATGTGCCTGCATGCCTATAAGCTTGCTTTCTATCATCCGCGCACCCAGCAGATTCTGTCGTTTGAAACACCGTTCCCGACCTATTTCACCGACTTTTTTAAGGACTAACTGACGCCGCTCAACTGTGCGTTTGGGCAAGGCATAAATAATAAATACCATAAACCTTTTAATACCCCTTCTTGAAAAATGAGAAACTTGGCAACAATAGTGATGGTTGTGTTTGCGGCATTTGCTGTGAACGCAGGTAATGCCGGCTCTGAAACAGTGCTCGTGAACAAATGCGGCGCTAAGGGCGATGGCGTGAAAATTGACACTAAGGCAATCAACAAGGCAATATCAAAAGCGCCAAAGGGCGCAACGGTGATTGTGCCCCCCGGCAAGTATCTCACCGGCACCATAGTGCTGAAAAGTGACATCACATTTGAGATTGCTGAAGGGGCTGAGCTGATTGGCGTTGACGATATTGATGCCTACGAGAGCTATGTTCCCACTCGCGATATGTCGCGATATGACACAGGCGAGGGCACTCGCAACAGCAACATGGCATCTGACAGCCGTTGGACCAAGGCTCTGATTCTTGGCGTTGGGCTGAATAATGTGCGCATCACCGGTAGCGGCACCATCAACGGCAAGCATGTGAGCGACTCGCTTGGCGAGGAAGGTATGCGTGGGCCGCATGGGCTGATACTTGCCGAGTGCAGTAACGTGAGCGTTGAGAACGTAAATATCACTTGCGCATCGAATTACGCTGTTTTGGGATACGAGCTTGTTGATTGTACATTTTCGGGTATGACCATTACCGAGGGTTGGGATGGTATTCACATCAGAGGCTGCGAGAATGTGGCAATAAGCAATTGCGACATCAGCACCGGCGACGATGCCATAGCCGGCGGATATTGGAAGAACATGAAGATTGACGGTTGCCGCCTCAACTCGTCGTGCAACGGCATCCGCATGATTGAGCCGAGCACCGATGTGGAGATTGGCAATTGCAGCATTAAGGGCCCCGGACGATTTCCGCATCGCACCAGTGGCGCAGCCAAACGCACCGGCACAATTTATGGCATAGTGCTTGAGCCGGGCGCATGGGGCGACGCTCCCGGTCACACTGAGAATGTGTATATCCACGATGTGGCTATTGACAACCTTTTAAGCCCAATCGTGTATAGCATGGGCGAGGATAACACCTGCTCGGGGCTAACCATTGAGAATGTTGTTGCAACACATATAACCTATAACACCACGCCGCTCAATCGCCAGGATTGCGTGCGCATGTGGGATAACATCACCATCAAAAACATGGTGGTGAAAAAAGGCGAGTGAATGTGCCGCTAAGGTTCTCTGACTGATGGCGCAGAAAAGATTGGTTGAGCCCACTCAAATCACAAAAACTTTTTTTGAGTTGATGGGGGATGTTATTCCACCATCACTTTGAACGGTGCTATTGGCAGCTGATGGGCGTTGAACAGGTTGCCAATGGTGGCGTTGTCGTAGCAATAGCTCACCTCGAGCGGCATGGCTGCCTTCTTTACGTCGATTTGCAACTCGTTGCCCACGATGCGCGTTTTTGCTTTAATCTCGTTGCCGTTGGCGTCGGTTATGCGCAGACCAATAATTTCTTTGCCCGAGCAAATGAGCTTGGAGCCTGCGTGGCTAAACGAGAGTGTGATTTTCTCTTTTTGCATTGAGTGTGATGCGAAGAACGGTGTTTCGTAGCCGTCGTCAAGACGGTGGTAGATGCGCCCTAATGCCATGTTTGCGAGTCGCAATCCCACTTCTTGTTTCTTGGCGGGGTGAATGTTGGTTGGGTCGCCAACGTCGTTGGTCACTACAAGGGCGGTATTTGGCACCATCTCGCACACTTTCTGCTGAGCTTCGCGCACATAGGCTGCGTTGCCGTTGCTGTCGTTGTAGTTATATGGCGCAATTTGCACAATATAGAACGGAAAATCGTTATTGAATTTCTCTCTCCAGCTCTCAATGAGTTGTTGCATGAGCAGATGATAAACCGATGCGTTAGTGCGGTTCGACTCGCCTTGATACCATATAGCGCCGGCAATGGCGTATGGGGCGAGAGGGTTAATCATACTGTTATAGAGCCGTCCGGGCTCAATGGGCCACCACGGAGCCTGTTGGTTCATTAGGTTGTTGCGCAACTGATTGTTGGCTTGAATCGCTTCTTCGGGAATCCACACCTCGGCAGGTGTGCCGCCCCAAGCCGACACTATCACACCAACTGGCACGTTGAGCTGAGTGTGGAGCCTTCTTGCAAAGAAATAGGCAAGAGCGCTTCGCCCAGCCATCACCTCGGGAGTGCACTTTTGCCAAGTGGCATGGCAGTCGTCTTGCAGGGTGTGGCTGCCACGTTTGCTAAGGCTGAAATAGCGTATGTTGGGATAATTGGCATTGGCAATTTCTTCTTCTTTGTTGGTGATGCCGTTGTTGGGAGTCCATTCCATGTTGCTTTGTCCGCTGCATAGCCACACCTCGCCAAGCATCACATCGTGCAGAGTGATGCGGTCGGCGGCGTTGTCGGCCGAGAACACTTGCAGCGTATAAGGGCCTCCGTGAGAGGTGGTGCGTATTTTAGCAGTCCATTTGCTGCACTCGTTGACCGATGCAGTGACGGTGTCCGACGGATTCCAACTGCCAACAATCTTCACTCTTGAACCGGCTTGTGCGTATCCCCAAATAGGGGCTTCGCATTGTTGTTGCAGCACCATACCGTTGGTGAAAAGCGATGGCATGGAGATTGGGGTGTGGGTTTGTGCGCTTGCCATGCCGGCCGACAAGGCAAATGAGAGCGATATTGAGATGATATGTTTCATTGTTATGTTGTTTGGGGTTATGATGGTTAGATATTATTTTGCAAATTTAATGCACACCGGGCGAGGAACGGCAATGTTGATGCCTGTGGCAGTGAGTAAGCCGGTTTGCAGGTTGCGCTCGTAAACCTCAATGCTGTTTGAGTCGCGGCACGCCACCAACATGTACTTCCCGTTGGGCGTGATGATGAAGTTGCGTGGGTGCAAGCCTGTGGCTGTGAAGCCTATGCGCGTGAGTTTGCCGTCGGCATCAATGGCGTAGCACGATACGCCATCGTTTTTCAGGCGGTGCGAGGCATAAAGAAATTTTCCGTCGGGGCTAATGGTGATGTCGGCGCTGCCTTTGGCGTTAACCGAGTCGGCAACAATGTCTTGCGTTTGTGTGAGCGAACCGGTGTTGCTGTCGTGGTCAAACACCACAATCGTTCCGCTAAGCTCGTTGAGAAGGTAAAGATGCTTGCCGTCGGCCGAGAACACGCTGTGGCGTGGACCGTAGCCCGGAGCCACTTTGGTTGATTCAAGCGGCTTATTGCCTTGGCTGAGGTCAATGGCGTGAACGCAGTCGGTGCCGAGGTCGTTGGCATAGAGCAATTTGCCGTTGGGGCTTACGATGGTGAAATGCATGTGCGGAGAGGTTTGCCTCAGAGTATCGGGGCCCACCGGGCAATTGAATGTGATGCGTTGTGCTCCCTCGCAGAGTGCCCCTGAGGGGAGCGTTTTGAATATCTGCACCGAGCCGCCAGAATAGTTTGCCACGCTCAGGCAACTGTCGTTAATCAAGGTTATGTGGCAAGGGTCGGCATCGGCACTCACGCTGTTTATTAGCTTCATACTGCCGGTTGAGCTATCGAAGTGGAAGGCATTCACCATGCTTTGGTCGCCTTCCTCGGTCACGGCATAGAGGTGTTTGCCGTTGGCGGTGATGGCTACATACGAAGGGTTGCTCACCTTTGCCGAATCAAGAATTTGGCATTGTGCATTGTCCTGATTGAATCTGAAGGCATAGATGCCGTGGCTGGTGTCGTAGGTGTAAGTGCCCACAACCATAGTTAGTTGGTTGGGGTCGGTGGTGTTGGTGCCGCATGAGGCTATGATGCTTGTTGCCATGAGTGTGAGTGTGGTGTTGATTAATTTCATGCTGTTTGGTTTATGTAATTCAGTTTTATGCGGTTGTTTATTTAAAAAACTAAAGCAAAGCTGCAAGCGCAATGCCGGTGCAGTTTTGCTTTAGGTGCCGGCACCATCAGATGTGGTTGCCGGGTTTGGTGCCGATGTGGCAATGTGTAGCCATTGCGTTAATCTTCCTCTTCTTTATAAAATTCGTCCTTACCAACGCCGCAGATGGGGCATACCCAATCTTCGGGCAGGTCTTTGAATGCTGTGCCCGGAGCAATGCCGTTGTCAGGGTCGCCTACTTCAGGGTCATAAACATAACCGCAAGGGTCGCATACATATTTGTCCATAGTCCTTTATTCTCCTTTCTTAAAATAATTATTATAAAATTGATTTTTAGTTGCAAGCATGTGCTGCTTTAAATGGATAACAACAACAAGCCAACATTGTTTTCCGTAAAATTACATATTTTTTTTGATATGAGGTTAAAGCCATAAATTTTTTTCAGAGCAAAATAACGAAAGCCCCGGTTGCGATGCATGCCGGGGCTTATGGATATGTGATTAGTTGCTATGTTCTGTTCAGTCTTTGATGCCTTGCGCGCGCAGCGACGGGCGTTTTACAAAGTACCATATTCCTATGCCAATAGCCACGGCTGCGCCAATTGAGCTTGACAGTGTGGCGTTGAGGTGCAAGCCCTCTTTAGCCACCAGGATGTAGGTGCAGCACACCCATGCCATCCACATAGCCGGCACAATGGCAATCCAATCGTTCTTCTTGTGGCGAGCCAGCCACACCGCGATGGTGAGCAGGGTGAAGATTGAGAGGTTTTGGTTAATCCAGAAGAAATAACGCCACAGGATGTCGAACTTCACAAACATAAACACCATGCTGACGGCAAAGATGGGCAGACACACGGCAATGCGTCGCAAAATGCGGTCTTGCTTATAGTGCAGCATATCGGCGGTGATGAGCCGTGCGCTGCGGAATGCGGTGTCGCCGGTGGTGATGGGCGCTGCCACCACGCCAAGAATCACCAGAATGGCGCCCACTGAGCCCATCCACGAGGTGCATATCTTGTTCACTATGATTGCCGGGTTAGGGCCAGAGTGTCCGCCATTGGTCATCACAGCCCAGAGTCGGCCGTAAGGTGTGGTGGTGTCAACATTAAAGTCGGGAGCGAGAGCAATCTGCGACATATCGAATGAGTCGGCAAACTTGATTACTGCCGCAGCCCAGATGAGAGCAATCATACCCTCGGTAATCATTGCGCCGTAGAACACCGGGCGGCCGTAGCGCTCGTTGTTGAGGCAACGTGCCATCATGGGGCATTGTGTGGCGTGGAAACCGCTCACTGCGCCGCAAGAGATGGTGATGCAAATGCCAGGCAAGATGGGCAGGGCATGCACTGGCGAGTGGTCGGTGAAAGCCTCGGTGAGTTCAGGCATAGAGCCGGGTTGCGTGAATATTCCCCAAAAGAGAGCCACTGCCATGATGAGCAGCGCAAGTCCAAAGATGGGATAGATGCGCCCAATGAGCTGATTGATGGGCAGCATGGTGGCGCAGAAGTAATAGGCAAGTATGATGAAAAGCCACACGGTGGGGTTGGCAAATGCTCCATCGCCGCCAATCATGCTGGCAAGCAGTCCGGCAGGGGCGGTGGTGAATGCTGCTCCCACCAGCACCATGAGAATGAGCGCCAACATACGCATGGCAATGCGCGCTGTTGAACCAAGCTCGTCGCCCACAATCTCGGGCAGGCTTGAGCCGCCTTTGCGCAGGCTTATCATGCCCGACATATAGTCGTGAACGGCTCCGCCAAACACGCAGCCTATCACAATCCAGATGTAGGCCGACGGACCAAACAGAATACCCTGTATGGCTCCGAAGATGGGGCCTGTGCCGGCAATGTTGAGAAACTGTATGAGAAAAATTTTCCATGTGGGCATCTCGGCGTAGTCAACGCCGTCGCGCATGGTGCGGCAAGGGGTAGGGCGTTGCTTGTCGGCGCCAAACACGCGCTCAACAAATGCCCCGTAAATCATGTAACCTGCCACGAGCAGCAGCAGGCATGTCACAAATGATACCATTTGAATTATATAAATTAATTGTTGAGTGAAAAATTGCTGCAAAGATAGCGAATAATTGTTTTATTTGGTAATTATTTTTGCCATTTTACTTATAGTTTTTAATAATGCGAGTTTCAAAGGTGGCATTTTGTGTTGATGCGGCAGATGAATCATCTCAAAATCGGGCATTTTAGTGTTATTCGCAAACGAACAATCTTTTTTTGATTATAAGATTTACTTTTGCTTGTGTTTTGCGTCTATTAAGTGAGAGGCATAACACCGGGAGCCTGCATGGGCGTATGCCAAATGTGGCGTCAGTGGTGTTTTGCTGCCTCATGATGAAATAAGAAACTAAGTTTTAACTATCATCCTGAATAATGACATTAAAGGAATTTGAAAATATGGCAACGTGGCTCAGGCCAAAGCTCATTGCCGTGTCGCGCGCTTATTTTCCCGGTGAGGAGCTGCGTTGCGATGCCGAGGATGTTGTTCAGGATGTGCTTGTTAAGCTTTGGGTTGAGCGCGAGCGGCTTGCCACGGTGCGCAACATTGAGGCGTGGGCAGTGACCATGACCAAAAACATGTGCTGTTCGCGCAAACGCTGGTTGCAAAGCCATGCCACCGAGGGGCTTGACTGCCTTGACGTGGTGAGCGACGATGGCGACGCCGCCCAGAGCGTTGAACAGAGTGAATGTTTTGCTCAGGTGAGCAGGTTGCTTGCTTCGCTGCCGCTTGCTTTGCGCAAAATACTTGTGATGCGAACGGTTGACCATTTGTCGCTCGACGAGATTGCGGCAATCACTTGCCGGCCTAAAGCGAGCATCAAAACCACCATTTCAAAAGCGAGAAAATTGATGTATCAACAATTAGAATCTTCAGAGAAATGACAAAATATGATTTGAATGACAAACAGGTGCGCTTGGCTATGATGCAGCGTTATCTTGAGGCAGAAACCTCGGTTGAGGAAGAATGTGCCTTGCGTCAATATTATAATGAACAAGAGGCAGAGCACGGTGAAGCCGCTTTTGCTGCAATGTTGGTGGCAGAGGAGGCTGCGTTGCGAGCCGAGCATGATGCTGTGCAGCAAATCGACGTTGCTTTTGGCCGTCATCGCTGGCGTTGGCTGTGGGCAGGCGCGGCTGCCGCAGTGGCTGTTGTGGTGCTGGCATTGGCAATGTGGCTCAATCATGGAGCAGATGAAGTTGCCGCCGATGCCGTTATCGCTCAACGCGTTGAGGTGCAATCTTGTGCTGCGGCTACTGCTCAGGCCGATGAACCTGTTGCGGCTGTCAACAACAAGGAGAATAAAACATCCTTGCCGTCACCTCGCAAGCGCGTGGTTAAGGCAGCGCAAAAACGGCAACCGTTGCCGCAGACCCCAGTGGGGCCAGAAATGGCTTTGGGGATTAACGAAATGCTTGCTGCGGTGAATCTTGATGATGCCGAGTTGGTGAGTTGCAGCATTGATATGAAAGGCGATGGCGCTGTGGTGACCAAGACCTATGCACAAGGAGAGCAGCGTGCTTTTCTCATGACTGTCAACGACGACGGAACGTATATGCTAATTGCATTGAATTAAATTATATATATAATAATGTGTAATATGAGAAGCCTGATTTTATTTGCTATTGTTTGCGCATTTTTCAGCGTGACGATGTTTGCCGCCGATGATGTGTTTGTGGTAAATGGTAAAGAGGTGAAAAATTTCACCGGTAAGGAGCTTCAAGGCAAAATAGTGAAGAGTTACACCATCAGCGACAAGGGTGGCGTGAAGGTCCACAACGTGGTTGTGGCTGATGCCGCTGATGGCGTGAGTGAGACAGCCGCCGGAGCCAATGCTGAGCCAGAAGGTAATATCGTTATAGTTGACATAGACAAGGATGACGCCCCATTGGTGATTGTTGATGGCAAGAAATGCTCCCGTGAAGAGTTGAACAAGCTAAACCCTAATGACATTATGAACATTGTGGTTGTGAAGAAGGGTCAGGTGCACGAAGGTGACGCGCCCGGCGATGAAAAACATGACCGCATCATTGTCACAATGAAGAAATAATGTGCCGTTTGCACCGAAAAAATGCATTTATGAGTGTTGAAAGCGAAAATTTGGCTGAAAAATTTCGGTGATTAGCAAAAAAGCATTATCTTTGCACTCGCAAAACCGAAAGGCGGAGCAACTTCGGGGTGTAGCACAGCCCGGTTAGTGCGCC
>JBJECY010000023.1:0-17909 GCA_051871515.1 Muribaculaceae bacterium
AATGGGCATCGACATTGTGGAGCTGCAAAGTGCCGAGGCATTTGGCATACTCATGTCGGTGTTCCTGTGGATTTATGCTGTGATGAGCCCCATCTCGGGCGTCATTGGCGACCGTCTCAACCGCAAGTGGCTCATTGTGGGCAGCTTGTTTGTGTGGTCGGCTGTAACCCTGCTTATGGGTTTTGCATCAACCTATCATGAAGTGTTGGCATTGCGTGCCCTCATGGGCGTGAGCGAAGCCCTGTATATGCCGGCAGCCCTGTCGCTGATTGCCGACTATCACTCCGGGCGTTCGTGCTCGTTGGCTGTGGGTATTCACATGACCGGACTCTACGTTGGGCAAGCAATAGGCGGATTTGGCGCCACCGTGGCTGCCGCCTTCTCGTGGCACACCGCCTTTTTCAGCTTCGGTCTTATTGGCATTTTGTACTCATTAGTGCTCATTGCATTCCTGCGCGAGAAACGCACACCAAAGGCTCAACCGCTCAGCAATGCACCTGCCGAGCCCAAAGAGGGCGTGTTGAAAGCATTCCCTGTGCTGTTTAGCAGCCTTGCCTTTGGTGTTATCCTGTTCTACTTTGCCGTGCTCAGTCTGCCCGGTTGGGCAACCAAAAACTGGCTCCCCACCTTGTTTGCAGGCAGCTTGAACATTGATATGGCACAAGCCGGACCAATGTCAACCATCACCATTGCCGCATCGTCGTTTGTGGGCGTGATTGTCGGCGGTATGCTCTCTGACCGCTGGGTGAAGGTGAATCTGCGTGGCCGCGTTTACACCTCAGCTATTGGCCTTGCCATGATGATACCCTCGCTGGTGCTGCTTGGCACCTCGCATAGCGTGGCAGGAGTGGTGTCGGCAGGCTTGCTCTTTGGCGTGGGCTATGGCATATTCGACACCAATAATATGCCTATTTTGTGCCAATTCGTGTCGCGGAAATATCGCGCCACTGCCTATGGCATCATGAACATGACCGGCGTGATTGCCGGAGCCATTGTCACGCAATTGCTTGGCAAGCTGAAGGACGGCGGCATGAATCTGGGCATGTGCTTCGCCTTTATGGGCGTGATTGTTGCCATTGCCATTGTGCTGCAACTGAGCGTGCTCCGACCCAAAACCGATAATATGGAATAGAACTCTGCAAGACTACGGTATGAAAATACAGCATATTGCATTATACCTTGCACTGGCACTTGTGGCGGTTGCTTGCCGGCAACAGCCACAAGTTGCTGCTTTGAGCGGTTTTCCACACCAAGAGCCTGGTTATGAACAAGGCGTGTCGGCATGCTATGCCGCAGTGATAGGCAACGAGCTGGTGATGGCTGGCGGTGCCAACTTTGCGCAAGTGCCTGCCGCTGAGGGCGGCACCAAGTGCTATTATGGCGGCATTTATGCTGCAAGCCTCAACGCTGACAGCCTGCTGTGGCGGCAAGTGGGCACACTGCCCGCGCCCGCAGCCTATGGAGTTACGCTCGCCACGCCCGACAGCCTGATTGTGGCAGGCGGCATCACCCCCGAGGGTGCGCAGAACACTGTGTACAGCATTGCCATGCGTGACGGTAAGGCGGTGGTACACCCGTTGCCGGCTCTGCCTCAAACCATCGACAACGCCGCCGGCTGTGTGGCTGATGGCGTGGCTTATGTGGTGGGCGGCAATGCCAACGGTGCTCCGTCGGCACAGGTCTATGCCCTCAACCTTAAGCAACCCGCTCAAGGATGGCGCGCGATTGCCACCATGCCTCAACCCCGAGTGCAACCTGTGTGCACCGCCGTTGACGGCACTTTATACGTTTGGGGCGGATTCACCCCGGTAACTCCCGGCAACGAGCCGGTTGTGCACACCGGCGGTCTTGCCCTTGACCTGAGCAACAACACTTGGCAACAGATGCCGGCGCCAACATCGCCACAGGGCGACGAGTTGACCCTGTCGGGCGCATGCGCTATTGCCCGAGGTGGTTGCATCGTGGCAACCGGAGGTGTTAACCGCCAAATCTTCCTTGATGCCATTAGCGGTGCCTACAAGCTTATTGCCCCCGAGGATTATCTGCTGCAAGAACCCGCTTGGTACAAGTTTAATGCCCTACTGCTGAGCTTCGACTGCGAAAAACAGCAATGGACCGTGCTTGGCTCTTATGAGCCTCTGGCGCGTGCCGGCGCTGCCTTGGCAATTGACCGCACCGGCGTGATTTATAACATTGGCGGCGAAACAAAGCCCGGCATCCGTGCCCCACAAATCACTGAAATAAGACTATAATTCATCACAATACACATCACAAAAAACCATCTCACAAAACAATGATACTCACAACACTTGCCGATAGCCCTCGCATTGAGGCGCTACATCCGCTTTTTAAAACCCTTTTTGACTATGTGAAAACCCACGACGTGCTTAACGCTCCGCTTGGGCGCATAGAGATTGACGGTGACAACCTTTTCATCAACAATTCGCATGCCGATGCCGTGGAGCGCAGCAAGCAGGTGCTTGAAATGCACCGCAGCTACATTGACGTGCACATTCTGCTTGAAGGCAACGAGACGGTGGGCTGGAAAGCACTTGATGACATTGAGCACATCACCAAGCCGTATGATGCCGAAGCCGATTGCGCTCTCAGCGACGATGAGCCAACCACCTACGTCGATATGCTGCCCGGTCAGGTGCTCATTGTTTACCCCGAGGACCCGCATGCGCCCATCATCGGCACAGGCAAAATCAGGAAACTTATTGGCAAAGTGCGCATTTAAGCAATATTATTGCTATCTTTGGGCTATAGTAAACTTGTTAATAACAGCAACATCATGATGAAACATCTTAAATGGGCAATAGCAGCCATTGCTATTGTGCTAACAGCCGGCGTTTTACATGCCAAATCGGCGGAAGTGATGGTGGGTGCCGAGCGCACCGACACTTATGTGCCTTTGCTCAAAGGCAAACGCATTGCTCTGCTGAGCAACATGACCGGTATGGTGGGCAACAAGCACACCCTCGACCTTATGCTTGAAAACGGGCTTAACGTCACCACCATATTCTCGCCCGAGCATGGTTTTCGCGGCACTGCCGATGCCGGTGAGAAAGTGAGCAGCAGTGTGGACCCGAAAACGGGCATACCCATAGCCTCGCTTTATGAGGGCAAGACTCACCGCCCCAGTGCCGAAACAATGAGCAAATTCGACATCATAGTGGTTGACATTCAAGATGTGGGATTGCGCTTCTACACATACTATATAACCATGGTGAACCTGATGGAGGCAGCCGCCCAGCACGATAAGGAATTTATGGTGCTCGACCGCCCCAACCCCAATGGCATGTATGTTGATGGCCCCATGCTCAACATGAAATACCGCTCAGGCGTGGGCCGACTGCCCATACCTGCCGTGCACGGACTCACCATGGGCGAGATTGCCATGATGGCAAACGGCGAGCATTGGCTCGATGATAACTTGACAGTGAAACACCTCGTTGTGGTGCGTTGCCTCAACTACACCCATCAAACGCGCTATCGCCTGCCCATTGCACCGTCGCCCAATCTGCCCAACATGAAGTCGGTGTACCTCTATCCCTCAACTTGCCTCTTTGAAGGCACCGCCGCCAGCTTGGGCCGCGGCACCAAAAAGCCGTTTCAGGTCTATGGACATCCGGCAATGAAGGGCACAGCCCACCGCTTCTCGTTCACACCGCAGAGTGTGCCCGGCGCAAAAAATCCGCCGCTGTTGGGTAAGAAATGCTATGGCAGCGACCTCTCGAAACTTAGCGACGAGGAAATCATTGCCAAGGGCATGAACCTTGAATATGTGATTGATGCCTATCGCTCATGCGGCTTGGGCGACAAGTTTTTCACATCGTTCTTTGAGAAGCTCACAGGCGATGCCAGCGTGCGCAAGATGATTGAAGACGGCAAGAGCGCCGACGAGATTAAAGCCACTTGGCAACCCGAGCTTGAACAGTTTAAGCAACTGCGCCGCCGCTATCTCATCTACGACGAGTGAACGGCACCTGCCCCCTCTCACACAAGATAAATCATATAAAAACCTAATCACAATTAAGACTAACGATATATGTCACCTTGGATAGTAATGGCCACCATAGTTGGCTACTTTGCACTTCTTTTTGTGGTGTCGTGGTTTGCCTCTCGCAAAAGCGACAACGCCAGTTTCTTCACCGGTAACCGTCAGGCGCCGTGGCCCATCGTGGCGTTTGCCACCATTGGCGCAGCCATCTCAGGCGTTACGTTTGTGTCGGTGCCGGGCATGGTGGCAGCTAAAGGCTACTCCTACCTGCAAATGGTGCTGGGATTCATCTTCGGATATATTGCCGTGGCATATATCCTAATCCCTCTGTTCTATAAACGCAACCTCATCTCAATCTACGGCTATCTGGAACAACGCTTTGGCGCGTCAACCTATAAGAGCGGAGCATGGTTCTTCTTCATCAGCAAGATGCTTGGAGCCTCGGTGCGCTTCTATGTGGTGTGCGTGGTGCTGCAAAGCCTGGTGTTTGCACCTCTTGGTATTCCCTTTGTGGTGAACGTGGTCATCACCATAGCTTTGATTTGGCTCTACACCAAACGCGGCGGCGTTAAGACCGTGATTTGGACCGACACGCTCAAAAGCTTCTGCCTCATCATGTCGGTGGTGCTGTGCATTGTGTTCATCTCTAAGGGGCTGGGCTACAGCTTTGGCGAGATGTGTAGCGCCGTTTCGGGGCACAGCAGTTGCCAAATGTTTTTCTTTGAAGACGCCAAGGCAGGCACCTATTTCTGGAAACAGTTTGTTGCCGGCATCTTTATGGTGATTGCCACCTGCGGGCTCGACCAGGACATGATGCAGCGCAACTTGGCTTGCAAAAACCCAAAAGAATCGCAAAAGAGTATGGTGGTGAATGCCATTAGCCAATTCTTTGTGATTGCCCTGTTCCTGATATTGGGTACTCTGCTTGTGATGTATGCCGCTAAAGTGGGCATTGACATGCCTGAAAAGAGCGATGACCTCTTTGGCTTGGTGGCCTCTCACCCAACCATACCGGTGGTGGTGGGGATACTCTTTATTCTGGGGCTCATCTCGGCAGCTTACTCGGCAGCAGGCAGCGCACTCACCGCACTCACCACATCGTTCACCGTTGATATTCTCAAAGCCAACGAGACCAAAACCGACGAGCAACTATCGCGCATGCGCGGACTGGTGCACGTGGGCATGGCAGCCATCATGGGCTTGGTGATTATTGTGTTCTACATCATCAGCAACAGCGACGCCATCAGCGCCGTTTACACCGTGGCAAGCTACACCTATGGACCCATCTTGGGACTTTTCACCTTTGGCATGACCATGAAAACCGGTGTACGCGACCGCTTTGTGCCAATTGTGTGCATCGCAGCCCCGGTGATTTGCTTCTTTGCTCAAAAGTGGCTCTTAGAGCAGTATGGCTACACCATGAGCTTTGAGCTGCTGCTGCTCAACGCCGCTGTCACCTTTGTGGGACTGTTGCTGCTGAGCAATGGCAAGAAGCTTGCTAAGGCATAACTCAGTGCGATAAAAAAAGATACATCATTAACTTTTGCCCGCCAAGGGCACAACCCCATCAACTGAATCATGGCAGGATTACTCATCAAAAAGTATATATGGCTCATTGACACCATACAGCGTCATGGCCCCATCACCCTCAAAGATATAGCTTCATTGTGGAAGGCACACGAAATCAGCGGCGGCAATCGGTTGCCACGACGCTCGTTTCTCAACTATCGCAACGGAGCTGAGGAGGTGTTTGGCGTGAGTGTGAAATACAATTCAAGCACCCACGAATACTCAATTGACAACACCGACCAGAGTGAGGTGCGCATGCGCAATTGGCTGCTCGACTCCATGTCGCTCAGCAACATGTTGAGTAATGCCAGCGACATTTCAAGCCGCATCATGATTGAGGCTGTGCCCTCGGCGCGCAACCGCCTGCCCATCATCGTTGATTCGCTCAAACAGCTCAAACGAATATCGTTCACCTACAAGGCCTACGACCGCTCGCAGGCTCACACTGTGGTGGTTGAGCCGTATTGCGTGAGAATCTTCAAGCAGCTATGGTATGTGATTGGCGTCAGCGTGAAAGACCGCAGGATAAAGACCTATGCCCTCGACCGCATGAGCGACTTGCGCATCACCGGCGACAGCTACATCATCCCAAGTGATTTCAATGCCGAGGAATACTTCAAATATTGCTTTGGCATCACCACCTCGCGCGGCTCGGCAAAAGATATTGTGCTGCATGTGAAGCCAATGCAAGCCAAGTATTTCCGCGCTTTGCCGTTGCACCCCTCGCAAAGCGAGGAACTGCACGACGAATACAGCGTGTTTCACTATCACATGTATATCACCTACGACCTCATACAGCAACTTCTCAGCTATGGCCCTGAGATAAAGGTTATTGAACCGCGAGAATTGCGGGTGCAGTTGACCGAGAAGCTCCAAGCGGCCTTAGAGCAGTATAAGTGACCTGCTGCCGAGGGAAAAGGGAATGATGACCGATTTGGGGCGCAACGCGTGGCGGGCTATTTGAAAAACACGTTGCACAGCATCTCGTGCCCAACAGTGGTGGCATTGCCATGCCCCGGATAAACAATAGTGTCAGAAGGCAAAGTGAAAATTTGCTCCTTGATGGCGTTGAGCAGTTGCTGCTCGTTGCCGCCGTCAAGGTCGGTGCGCCCTATGCTGTCCTTAAACAATGTGTCGCCGGCAAAAAGATGGTTGCCTGCGGCGTGATAATAAGCCAAACTGCCCGGAGAATGCCCCGGCACAGCTATCACGGCAAGGCTCTGATTGCCAAATGTCACCGTGCTGCCGTGTTCAAGTGGGTGTGTGATGTGCGGGATTTCTGAACGCAGTTCAAGCCCCAATTCGCGGCAGCGGGCTTCGGCTCTATCCGCCCAAAAATTGTCGGCCACTGAGCCTTGCAACGGGCATCCGTAGGTGGTGGCAAAAAATGCGGCGCCAAACACGTGGTCAATGTGCATGTGCGTTGCCAAAACGTGCTCAATGTGCCAACCATTGCGCGTCACCAACCGTTTCAGGCGCTCACGCTCGCGCCTGTAATAGCACCCGGGGTCAATTACCACGGTGCTGCCCGTGTCCTCGTCAACGAGAAAATAGCAGTTGGTTTGAAAAGGGTTGAAACATTCGGTGTGAATCAGCATAGCAAGTGAGATGTGGTTTTTTGTCGGTTGTAAATATACACAATTTTGGGGAGACCGTTTCAATAAGTGCGTCTGAAATTCAAAATCGCAGTGCCACAGTGATGAATGGTGCCGCCAAGGCCTTTAAGCGTCATGGGCATGGCAAGATGAACCGAGTGATAGAGAAACAATAAATCATGTGCCGAACTATTCTGGGGGTCCATTGCCATAGTCAGCAATAGCCAGTGCCTAAGGTGTTTGCCGACTTTGGCTCCCCCGGTGGTTGTTATTTTAGTTGTGCGAGCATTTGCTGCAAGGTGGCACCGCTGATGGGGTGCTGCCAGTGTGGAGCCAAGTCGCAAAACGGGCGTAGGAAAAAGTATCGCTCGGCAAGATGCCGGTGCGGCACTTGCAGCGTGGGAGTGTCAATCACTAAGTCGTCAATAGCCATGATGTCGAGGTCAATCACGCGGTCGCAGTATTGGCCTTGGGCATCGCGGTGCACCGAGGTGCCTATTTGGTCCTCAATCAATTTAAGCACATTGAGCATATCGTGCGGAGGCAATGAGCTTTGCACGGCAACTGCCATGTTAGCAAACGTGTTGCTGCTCTCAAAGCCCCACGGCGGCGAGGTGACCGCATCTGAGCACCGGGCTTTCACGCCCAAGCGCCGTTCAACGGCCTGCACGGCATCGCGCAGATGCTGCATCTTGTCGCCCAAATTTGAGCCAATATTGATGTAATAAGTCATAGGCGTGAATATTGATGGCGCAGTGTGGGCACAGGGTTGTGCGCTGCATAAAACAAACCCCGCAAACGGTGTGACGTTTCCGGGGCATATTTCTTGTGAGGGGTCACTTGTTGATTACCATTGCACGTCATGAGGCGAGGGAATCACTTGTTGAGTTGCGGTGTTTTCAACGCCCAAGCTGAAAGCACGTCGCGCCCCCCTGTAATCACTCATATTCAATGGGAATCTCGCGGTTGATGCTTTGGTCAAGCGAGATGAGAGTCTCAGTGCCGGTGACTCCGTTGATGCTTTGAATCTTATCGTTGAGCAACTCCATGAGGTGCTGATTGTCGCGCGCATACACTTTGATGAGCACATTGTAAGGGCCGGTGCAGAAGTGACATTCCACAATCTCCTTGATTTTCTCAAGTTCGGGAATAATGCCGCGATACATTGAACCGCGCTCAAGCTTCACTCCCACATAGGTGCACGTGGCATAGCCCAAAGTTTTGGCATTGACATGATAGCCCGAGCCTGTTATCACCTCCATATCTATCATTCGTTGTATGCGTTGGTGTATTGCAGCACGAGATACTCCACACTCCACAGCCACATCCTTTGATGGTATGCGTGCATTTTTCATTATTATCTCCAGTATTTTTCGGTCGAGATTGTCAATTTTTTCCATTGTGTCAGATTTATTGTTTCTTCCACAAAAGTATATCATTTTTTTTATTTTTCGCCCAATTTTAAATCAAATTGTACTTAAAAATATTTAAATTTTAATTGTTTTATGTCATTTTACCACATTTTGCTCTGTAAAGCGAGTTTTATAACGTCAAATTGCTTGCAAAAGAGCGGGCATGGTGCAACTGTGGAAACGGCGTTATGCGGGACTTTTTGCAATGGCGGTTTTATGCGGCTCAGGGTGCGGCATAGAAAAAGCCGAGCGCGCCTGCATTGGGTTGCAAGCGCGCTGCGGGATGTAAAAAATTTACTAATGAATAATACAGGGGGCGATTATTGGCGACGAATGGCAGCCAATCCGCCTTGCGATGTTTCTTTGTAAAGGCTTGGCAGGTCGTGTCCGGTTTGCTTCATCACTTCCACCACGCGGTCAAAGCTGATGAAGTGGTTACCGTCACTGAAGGTGCTGAAGAGGTTCGAGTCGAGAGCACGAGCTGCGGCATAAGCGTTGCGCTCAATGCAAGGAATCTGCACCAGTCCGCACACAGGGTCGCAGGTAAGTCCCAAGTGGTGTTCAAGACCCATCTCGGCAGCATATTCAATTTGCGACGGAGTGCCGCCAAACAGCTGATTGGCAGCAGCTGCCGCCATAGCGCAAGCCACTCCCACTTCGCCTTGGCATCCCACGTCGGCACCCGACACCGATGCATTGGTTTTCACCACCAGTCCAAAAAGTCCGGCTGTGGCAAGCGCGCGCAGTATGCGTTGCTCCGAGAATCCTTTGGTGAGGTGCAGGTGATAGAGCACAGCCGGCAACACGCCGCAGGCACCGCAGGTGGGCGCTGTGACAATCTTGCCGCCGCCGGCGTTCTCCTCGCTCACCGCTAAGGCATAGGCATACACCAATCCGCGGCTCTTAAGGCTGCCTGTGTAGCCCAGGGCTTTCACATAGTAGCTCACCGCCTTGCGGCTAACGCCCAGTCCGCCGGGCAACACGCCTTCGGCCTCGATGCCGCGTTGCACAGCCTCTTTCATCACGTTCCACACCTCGCGCAAGTATTCCCATATTGTGCTGCCCTCGTGGGCATCAACATATTCCCAGAATGAGCGTCCGCTGTTGCGGCACCACTCTTTGATTTCTGTGATATGCGACAGTTCATATACTTCGGGGCGTGCCGACACCTGCTGACCTTCTTCAAGGATGTCGCCGCCACCCACCGAGTAGTAGGTGCGGTGTCCCACCTCTTCGCCTTGACTGTTATAGGCATGGAAGGTCATTGCATTTGGATGGAATGGCAAGAACACATCGCTGCGCCATTCAATCTCGGTTGGTGCCACGGGCGAGAGCACATCAATGATGGCTTTGTCGGTCATGTGGCCTTTGCCTGTGGCGGCAAGTGAGCCGTAGAGGGTCACTTTATATGACGCCACACCGCTGTGAAGCACCAGGAATTTCTCTGCGGCACGTTTGGGACCCATGGTGTGGCTACTTGAAGGGCCAACACCTATTTTGTACATGTAACTTATTGAATGCATGGGTGGTTATATTTTTTATGGTTATTAAATTTATTCAGTTTATTTATAAGGGGCGCAAGTTTGTCACACAAATAACTTCACAAGCGCATATCCGCCCACAAGCAGCCAAACGTAAATCATCAGCGCCAGCACAAACGGCTTTGCTCCGGCAGCCTTAAACTTATCGATGCTGGTGTCGGTGCCAAGTGCCGTCATTGCCATGGTGAGCAAGAAGGTGTCAATGCTGTTGATGTAGCCCACTGTGGTGCTCAATCCGTCTTGCGGAATAAACGAGCAGCTTTGCAGCACTGAGTTGAGGATGATGATGCCAATGAAGCCAAAGGCAAACCAAGGCACAGCAATCTTGCTCTTGCCGCGTTGAGCGGTGTCGCCGCTGCTGCGTTTGGCAAGTGCCACAGCCATGATGAGCAACACCGGAGCAAGCATCATCACGCGAATCATCTTGGTGATGGTGGCTTGGTCAGCGATATGCAGAGTGCCCTGGGGGTCCATGGCGTTGCCGGCACCCACCACATGAGCCACTTCGTGCAGCGTGCCGCCGGTGTAGATGGCCCATTGCTCGGCGTTGAGGTCAAGAATACCCATGCGATACACAATGGGGTAAATAAACATTGAGAGAGTACCAAAAATCACCACTGTTGACACGGCAACGGCGGTTTTGTGAGGTTCGCATTTCACCACCGGTTCAGCGCCAAGCACTGCGGCAGCGCCACAGATGGCGGCTCCGGTACCGGTCATCAGCGTAGTGTCGCGGTCCATCTTTAACATTCTGCCAAAGACCAAACTCAGCATGATGGTGCCTAAAATAACAATGCTATCCACCCACAGTGCAGGCAGTCCAATGCCAAGCACGTCTTGAATAGTGAGGCGGAATCCATAAAGCACAATGCCTGTGCGCAAAATCTGTTTTGTGCACAGCTTAATGCCCGGTGTCCAATCAGCGGGCATGTATTTACGCAGGGTATTGGCATATATCATACCCAAAATGATACCCACAATCAGTGGGCTTAACGACAAGCTCTTCACCCATTGAAAATCAGCAATAAAGAATGCCGAGAGGGCAAACAATGCTATGAGCAGTATGCCGTGAAGAGTGTTTCCTTTTTTGTCAGTCATGTTTTTTTGCCTGGGGGCTAAAGTTAATATATAAGTTATCTGTTGTCAATTATGTGGATGAGATGCAACCAAACGTGAAGCGCCAATCAGAATTTGCGGGCAATCTCAGCCATGCGTATAGCTGCCTCGGCTGCCTCAGCGCCTTTGTCGCACTCTGATTGTTCGCCGGCAATGCGCAAGCGTGCTTGCTGCTCGCTATCAACGGTGAGCACACCAAAGATTACCGGCACCTTGCCCTCGGCATTGAGTATGGCAGCGCCTTCTGTCACGTGTTGACATTCATATTCAAAATGGGGTGTGGTGCCACGCACAATGCATCCCAAGATTATCACGGCATCAAAAGCGCGGCATTTGGCAAGGCGCGAGGCGGCAAACACCAGCTGAAAGGTGTTGGGCACATGCACCACGGTGATGTCGTTGTCGGGGTAGCCTTCGCGCTTGAGCACCGCCACGGCGCTTGAGCACAGGGCTTGTGAAATTTCGGCTTTAGAGTCAGATACTACGATTCCCACGCGCAATTCGTCGAGGTGCGGGAGAGGGGTTGTTTTTTGTTCGGGTTCTTCTGTTTTGTTTAACATATTTATTATTAAAATGGTTTATAGAGTCTATTTTGGGTTATCAGAAAATGCCTTTGAGCAACGTCATGATGTTTGAGTTGCGGTTTTTGGCGTTGAGCAATTCGTCAATCTCTTTGAGCGAATCTTTAGCGCCAAGCTGCAGCGCCAACGGCTGCAACGAGTGCAGCAGTTGCAGGGCGGTGTCGCGGCGGTCGGTTTTGCGCATCAGGGCTTTTGCCAAGGCAATCGACAGCCTGAGCTGGTCTTTGCCCACAGGCGTGCCAAGTCGTTTTTGCCAACGCAAGGCTTTGGTGTAATATTTCACAGCGTCGCGGCTGTTGCCCATTTGCATCATTATGTCGCCCTCTTTGGTGAGCGTGTCAACAAGGCTGTGCAAGGCATCGTGGTTGCCCTCGCTTGCCATGACGGTGTATTGCTCGCTCAGCTCCTGATAGTGGGCAAACACTTGCAGCTGCTTGTTGCGCGAGGTGAATATCACCGTTGACGCTTCAACGGCATAGGTGAGCATGGTGGCAAATCGGTGGGGATTTTTCTTCACCAAGCGCTCATAGAGCTTTTGCGCTTTGGTAAGCTCTTTAGCCGCCCTCACGCTCTCGCCGCCCTCGTTGTGCATCGCCGCCAGATTATAGAGCAATGCCGCCAACACGGCAAGGAAATCTTCGCCACGCTTCACGGCAATGTCGCTGAGCGCCTGCAACGATTGCTCGGCGGCATCGGCAGCCATGAGAGGGTCGTTCTTTACCACATAGATGCTCATGCGTGCCAGCCACAGCCATGCGCGATAAATGAGCGGAGTGCCGGGCGTAGGCTCGTAGTTGAGCGTGTCAATGAGCAATCCGGCATCGGCATAGCGTTTATGGTTGAGCAGATACAATGCTTGGCACATTTTCAGCTCAATGCACTCGGGCGCTTGCTCGGGCAGCGCGCCGCTGCGGGTCACCGCTTGGCACGTTGTGGCAAGGTCCTGGGGCATTGTGGGCAATGTGGCGTCGTATTGTAAAGTCTTCATATACTTGTTGTCTTTCTCGATGGGTTTGCTCAGAGGGTGTTGAGGTGTGATGCGCTATTTGCTTAGCTCTTGCAATGCCTGAGCCAACTCTTTTTGCCGTTCAAGGGCAAACGGTGGCTGCACGCAATTGGTGGGCGATGCCGCGCAGTGGTTGGCAAAGCGGTAGGCATCAGTGGCAATACGTTTCCATGTATCGGCATCGGTGCTGCCAATGTTCTTGTGGGTGATGCCTGCGGTGACCATACCAAAGACAATACCGGCAGTGTGTCCGGCTTGCCAGCCCAGCATATTGCTGCTGTTGCCCTCGGCAGGCGCCACGACATTTGACTGAATACCGTGACCAAACACATTGGTGTTCAATTCTTCAGTGATGTACACCAGGCAGTTGCAGTATATCATGTGGTTGCGATAGGCTTGTGAGCCGTTCTCGCGCGGGAAGATGTCGTGAATGTCGCTATTGTTGGCAATCACCACGTTGCTCAGCTCAAAGTTTTCAAGCACGTTGGGCATCACTTTGGTGATGCTATAATTGATGCCGTGCTGAAACCCGGGCAGATACACCATGATGGCTTTGCGGCTCGATGCATACTGAAGAATCTCGTAGAGGCGGCTGCGCTGAGGGTTCTCAATTGAATAGAGCGAGCCAAAAATCACAATGTCGTCCTCGTCGATGCGCGGCCACACCACGTCGAAGCGGTCAGGCGGGTAGGTGCCGTAGTTCACATGTGTCACTTCTCCCCTGCCGTTCTCAAAGATGGCTGAGAAGGCGGTGGTGCCGTTGACATAGCGGTCAACCGATGTTACATTCACGTTGTTGCCTTTCAGGAAGTCAATCACGATGTTGCCCACGTGGTCGTCGCCACATTCGCTCACCATCATCACTTCAAGGCCCGAGAGGGCAAGCGACGAGGCCGCATTGGCCACGCGTCCGCCCACAAAACTCTTCACAGGCACGTTGTCCTTGAACACTGTGTCAAGAACCGATTCACCTATGGCAATAATTTTTCGCATATATCGTTTTCTCCTAAATCTCTTGCAATGTGCAACACGCTTGTGCCGCCGTGCCTGTTGGCGTGCGTCGGCAGCAAGGATGGCACTGTTTTGTTAGCTCAGCGTCGGCTCTTTTCGCCCAGGTAGCCGCCGTGATGCCGCAACGCGTATTGCTGCTTGGTGAAGCCCGTTGCCTTCATGGTGTTCACCACCAGCACATCGCCAATCACGGTCATCATGGTTGTCGATGTGGTGGGCGTGAGTCCCAATGGGCACACCTCGGGGGCGCCGCCGGTCCACAAGCAGATGTCGGCCATCTGAGCCAATGGGCTCTCTCTGTTGCCGGTAATCACTATAATAGGCAGATGAGGATACAGGTTGCGCGCCAACCCCACCAGCTCAACAATCTCGTTGGTTTTGCCCGAGTTTGAGAGCAGCAGCAACACATCGTTGGGCTGCAATATGCCCAGGTCGCCGTGTTGCGCCTCGCTTGGGTGCAGGCTCACCGCAGGAATACCTGTTGAGGCAAAGGTGGTGGCAATGTTCATTGATATTTGCCCACATTTGCCCATGCCTGAAGCCACCAGTTTGCCGCCTTGCTTGTGCACTTTGTCAACTATCATGTCAACAGCTCGCTCATAGTCGTCGGTCACCGGTATGCTCCTAACAGCTTCGCTCTCGGCTTGCAGTATCTCAAGCATTGTCTGCTTAACATTGTTCTCTGCCATTACAGTAATTCTGTTTTCTTTTTTATATTATTGTAAATGTTGTCAAATAAAAAATCCGCTATGCAACTGCTTGCGCCCATCCGTCGGCCCGGCGGAGCGGACTGTGGTTCATCTGCGGCAAACAGCGGCACATTGCAGCAGCAGCAACCCCTGCCGGCAAGGGGATTTTCACCGCCCCCCTGCTTGCAAAAGGCCCACACGCGTTGGCACACACTCGGTGGTGCCCACACAGGCATTGTAGCGGGCCGCATAGCTTGCAATTATGCAAATATACAACCAATATGGTGGTTATGAAAAATTTTTCACGCTTTTTTTGTTCACACTTTTTGCACACTTGGCGCAAGGTGGCTCACGCAATTCTTGCCAACAACAGCAAGCGCGGCCAACGGCTCGTGCCGAACCGCTCTTGCGGCACATAAAAAAATAGCAACCCACACAATGGTGGGTTGCTAAACAAAATGTATTATAACTTTATTATTCCCTTTTTTGCTGCCATCTCAGCAGCAAAAAGTGTGAGTTATTATTACTTAATTACTTAGCGTCTTGGTGAACACTAACAGCCTCAATAGTGAAAATCAAGGTAGCGTTAGGACCAATCATGCCGCCACGGCCGTCGATACCGTAAGCCAAATCGCCTGGGATGACAACCTCAATCTTTGCACCCGGCTTGAGCATGAGAAGAGCTTCACGGAATCCGGGAACAACTTGGTTAGGTGACATTGCGCGAGTTTCGTCGCCGTTGGTTGAGTCAAATACTTGACCGTTAACGAGCTTGCCTTCGTATTTGATGTCGATAGTTTGGTCGGCAGTGAATGTTTCGCCGGCACCCTCGTTGAGCATCTTGTAAACCAAGCCGCTCTCAGTCTTTTGATAGCCTTCTTTGAGCTTTTGAGCTGCATAAGCTTCGCCTTCTTCCTTGTTCTTCTTAGCTACAGGGTCGTTGAGCTTAGCTTCGCGTGCTGCACGTTCCATCATAGGATAGAGTTGCATTTGCAGCATTTGAGGGTCTTTAAGAGAGTCGCTGGTGAAGGCTTTCTTAAATTCGGTGATAAACGCCTGAGTGTTGAAGTCGATGTGTTGTTGTTGCTTGAATTGCATTTGCATTTGCAGCAATTGGAAACCAAGTTGCATACCACGGATTTTGCTAATCTCGGCAGTATCCATGCTGGCAATCATTTCCATACCTTGAATAAATGCGCTCTTATCAAACTTAGCCGAGTCGGGGCCATTCTTCATTTGGTCGGCGATGCCGTAGCCATACATTTCACCCATCAGGCTGCTGACAGAGTCGCTAAGGGTTACGTTTTTGCTTGCGTTACCATTGCAGCTAAACAGCATCATTGCTGCGGCTGCCATTGCTAAAATTTTTTTCATTGATATGTTTTATTTTTTGTTTATTGATTGTTTTTGTTGAATGTAATCTCGTTTGGGTGTGATTGCCGCCGCCTGACAAAATCAGTTGCGGTTCACTGAAATGAGTTGAATATCAAAGATGAGCGTTTCGTTAGGGCCAATCATGCCGCCGGCGCCGTTGGGGCCATAAGCAATATGCGATGGGCAATAGATGCGCCATTCGGCACCCGGTTTCATCATTTGCAGTGCTTCAACCCATGCAGGAATCACTTGGGTGACGCCAAAGGTTGCTGGCTCGCCGCGTTGCACCGAGCTGTCGAACACACGGCCGTCAATCAGTGTGCCGGTGTAGTGCACGGTCACGCTGTCTTTAGCCTCGGGTGGGTTGCCCTCACCTTCTTTCTTGATTTCATATTGCAATCCGCTCTCGGTGACGTGCACGCCGTAGCGTTTTTTGTTCTCGGCAAGGAATGCTTCGCCGGCTTGCTTGTTTTTCTCGGCGGCTTCGCCTTCAAGTTTGGTGAAGAATTCTTGAATCACTTGTTTGGCTTCGTCGAAGCTCATTTTTTTCTCGCCGCCTTCATACACGGCTTTCACTCCTGCGGCAAACTCGTCGTAGTTGAGGCTCTTGATGCCTGAAGCAATGAAGTTATGACCCATGCTCAAGCCAAGTGCGTAGCTTAATTTGTCCATTTACTGTATAATTAGCTTTTAGTTATCGTTTACTTTTCTCTTTTTTTTGTTCCACACATTGACGTGCAGGCGAGCTTCATGCCTGTGTTGCAAGCTCACCCACATGCCTTAGTGCATTGTTGTTTCGTAAAGTTGGTGCAAAGGTATTGCCTTTTGCACATTTATTCGCTTTTTTTTCAAAAAAAATTCTTAAAACATGCATTTTTTTGACCTTTTGGCGGTTGCATCGCTGATGCAAAGCCTTTTAAGGGCATGTTTTGGGAGGGGGAACGCCGCCAAGCGATTACGGCTCAAACACTATTGTGCCAAAGAACTTGGGCAAGTGGAAGTTTGGCTTGGGGTTGTTGATGGCGTTCCACGAGAGGAAGTGCGGTTGCTGCAAATTATCGCCGCACTTATAGAAGTTGGCGCGGAAGGTTTTCCCGCCAAGGCAATCAATGTTATGCTTGAAGAACACCTGAGTGGGGAACACAAGCACCACTTGCCACGTACATTCGCCCACACGCTCGGCAAACGGCTCACGGCCCAGCGACGACCATCGTTTGATGAGTGCCAAGGTTGCCTCGTCGGCAGCAGGGCGTTCGGTGCCGGGAGCGCCGCCACACAGCAGCACGGTGCCGGTGCAGTTGCACTCCATATTATAATAGATGCCGTCGGCAGGATTGGGCGAGCAGAAAAACTCCATGCAGGCATCTTCCCACACGTTCCAACCCAAGGCGTTGGCGGTCGATGCAACGCTGCTCTCGGTTGAGCGGTAGTTGATTACTATCTCGCTGCCCGTGTGCGCTATGCGAAACTGCGACTTAGGCGTTTGCTTGTTATACTCGGGCCAATTTGCCACGTCAACGTCTTGAAATTCCACGCCAAGGCTATCGAGCAACTGCGGTATTTGGCTCAGTTGGCTATCGCCAAGCGACACTTTCTTCACATTCAGCACTTTGCCGAACTCGTTGACTTGTGCCACACATGTTGATGCTATCATAAATTGTAGTATTATTGTTAGTATTAATCTCATGTTTTGCCGTTTATTGTTTTCTATTGTTTATCGTAAGAGGAGAGGCATCGGCGAGCAATGTTGCCGGCGGTTTTGGGCGCACGCCCCCATCCTCAAAAAAAACTGAAACACAAAAATACAAATTATTGCGCACTCAGCAGGCTGATGGCATGCTAAATTAAATTAAAATGCCCCAAATGCGGGCATTAGGATAACGTGACACTGAATAAGTTTCTTTTTTCTGGCTGCGACAACGCTGCCACCCCCCCTTGCTCTCTAAACGGCAATCACTGGGCTCAGTAGTTATTTAGTGTGGGTAGGCGTAAAGCTTAGCAATGCGAAAGAG
>JBJECY010000024.1:0-17400 GCA_051871515.1 Muribaculaceae bacterium
GAGTTCTTCAAATTTATTCGCTAATTTTGCACTTGCAGGTAGAATCTGCGCACAACTGCCACACCAGTATTGCTTTTCAAGAAACACTTCTGTGTGTCAGTAATGGCTTACTTGGAGTCACCGCCAACCACTTGCATTTTTCACCGTTTTGCCAACCGCAAGCAATGCTCTTTTCATCACTTATACATAGGCGACGGCTTCACTGTCTTGCAATTTGTCATCTGCAACAAGCTGCGTGAAACGCCCAGTTCAGCAGCTCCTGTTGACCATGCTGGTGGCACATAAGCGCCCCTGTTAGACTTCAAATAAGGCTTGGCAGCACCCGGATATATCAACCTGAAATCTATTGTTGAGCACACCAAGCGCGTGTCAGGGATATCAAGCACACCATCAACCGACTCAATTCCCCAAGGATTGCGCATACTAAATAAGTAGCCTTCGCTCTCATGGGCGGTCTTCATTAATGTAAAAGCATGTGCATAAACCGTGTACAACGACCCACACTTCAAATTTGATTTGGTGAATCCTCCTATACTAATCATTCCCTCGTCAACCGACCAATCGGCTACCAGTTTCAACTCTCCATTCCATAAATAATTAGGAGAATAAGCAAAACTCCTTCCGTCGCCAGTTATCACTGGTGCAGCAGATTCCGCAGGAATACCATATAACTGGTTAACCTGATACACTGTTTCATATTTCATAATAGCCTTCTCAAGCACAGTTGACCACGTCACCTCGTTGTTCTTTCCTGTCACTTGAGCAAAACTTCCACTATTGCTACACAAGAACGTAGATTTAACACACACGTACACACTCTTTCCATCCGGGTCAAACAGGCGCACTGTGTACGTTCCATCACCATTATCCTTTATTATTTCCTTAATGTAGTCAGGATAAAGATATGCCACAGAAGCCATCACCGCGCAAAGCGAGCAATCACCAATGGCATGCTGATTGATATCGGCTGGCTCAGGTGAACCAAATGGATATAAATTCACTGGGTATTCTTTCCAAATGGTTAGTGTTGGCGAATTTGCATTTGCGTTTGCAAGGGTATAGTCAGGCTCATTCTCAGGGTCAAGCAGCCATGCAATGTCTTCATCGGTGGTTTTGTGCGCACCCACAAAATGGCGTCCCATTGGTGTGATATCTGAGTCTGTTATCGATTGTTTAATAGCAAGAATGTCATTGATATTGTCCATCTCAGAGTGAGCCGGGTCAGGAATCTCACTTTCGTCAATTATTATTTCGGGCAGTGAATCATAGCTGGCTGCTTTTGCATCTTCTTTTGAAGTGAACCAGTAGCGCATCGGTCCTGTTGAGTCGCCCTCCTGAAACACAAGCATTTTTTCAGTTAGGTAACGTATGCGGAACCTCTTTTCAACACCCGTTCTTCTTATAATAAACGATTGATAATCATCAGCATATTCAAGTTGATACTCTCCATTGCTGCCAGATTCTTGTTGGCCGCCCCATGTCATCACTCCTACACCAAAGGTGATAAACTCACTACCATCAAAATGAATAGCATTTGAACCATATACCCACCATCCCAGATGCCATGTGCCAGTTAGTTTTGCCGACTTGCTGTTCTGCCTGATGACAACACTCTCTGAGATACCGTTTTCTTCGTTGACAAACACAATCTCAGCCTCTCTTATTACCTCCTCAGTGTTTTCACTAACCACAAAATAGTGAGTGTAGCTCGACATTGAGCGAGTGGTGCTCTCTGTAATCCAGTCCAAATCGGGCATTATCATCTCATACGAGACATTACTTTGCAGTTCAACCTTCACGGTCGCTCCTTTACTTCCTACTTCAATTAAATCCTCAGTCAGTACAATTGCAGGCTCACCGCCTTGCTGATATATGAACACATCTTCATGTTTATCTCCGCTGGCAATTCTCACCACTCCTATTCGCTTCTCAAGGCCATCATTTTTAGCTATTTGCAGCACCACATTATGTGTGCTAATAGACTTTGTTGACGCCACCGAAATCCAGCTTTCACATGCCTCGTCAATTATCACATCGAATGACACGTTTGTCTTAACTTCAATTGTTGAAGCACCGCCTTCAGCACCGACCTCAATTTTATTAGAGGTTACTATCAGGGCGGTCAATTGTTTTTGTGTTATGGTGATTGTCTTGCTTTCTTTGTTAGTCCTTACTGTGATTGAGCCGTTACGCTGGTCATACATGGTGTTTTGCTCAATACTGACTTTAATTGTAGCGTTGCCTGCTGCTCCCTTTGTTGAAAGCACTTTTATCCAGCTGACGTTGCTCGTTGCTATCCATGAATCTGACGCCGAGAACGAGAACGAAAATTCATTTTCATTACAGTCAACAGTGAAATCTACCGTTGAAATGTAAATCTCTGAAGATAATTTCTCTGCACGCTTCAAATCGTCATTATCATCTGAGCACGAAGTGATGCCCATTGCCAATGACATGACAATGATTAGCGCCGCACTTGATTGACGCATCACTTTATTAGCATAACAACACAACAAGCCCTTAACGGCACGCATCACTGTATTCTTTTCTGTGTTAACTTCCAATTCAATCATAAATGGTATTTAGTTTCTTGTAACAGAGTCTATTTTAGGCTACTAAGTTAGTGCTTTTTCGGGGAATGAGTATAGTTTTCTTTACATTATTTCCCGGCAAACGGCTGCAAGCGGAATTTATAAGTATGTTCTCCGGCAGGAATCATATAACGCTCACGCGGGCCGGGGCCGCAGCTGGCGTTCCCAAGTCCGCACTGACGGCAGTCAAGGTTAAGCACCACCTCGCTGCGCTCAATCGACGGCAGGTTATGGTCGTAGAGCACTCGCCACAGGTCGCGGTCGGTGTAATGCAGTGCCGAGAAATCGAGCATACCGTCGGCAATGATTTTCAGCCCCTCGCCACGGTTGTTGACAAATGTTATCCAACGCACGTCGGTGCGCTCGCCCATCGTCTGGCTTCGGGCATAGTGTTCGCGCATATCGGCAACCGTTGAGCCATATATGCCCACGTATGCCGCATTCTTGCGGTCTTGATAGTTCTCTATTGGACCTCGGCCGTACCAAGTGACCTTCTCCAGGCTCGGCGACAGGCAGCATTGCAGCGCCAAGCGCGGCACTTGATTGAGCGTGGTGGTAACAAAGGTGGTTGCCACATCAATCACGCCGTCGGCATAAACGGTATAGGTGGTTGTCTGCTCCACCCTGTTGTCATCGCCTATGTTGTGCTGAAATTTAGTGGTCACCGTGAGTGTGTCGGCTGCGTCACTCAAGCTGTGGGTCATCTCTTTAAGCACACTCTGCGTATGCTGCCACTCGCGACGGTCGTTTGAGATTGAACGGTACCAGTTGAATTGCGGTCCGTTCATGCCATAAATCATCTCGGAGTTGCCATAACACAGGCTTGACATGGTGCCCTCAACAAGGTCAAAAGCCACCTTCACATCACCGGCTGCCACACACAGGCGGCGATTCATCTCGCTATGCACGGCAATAGGCTTGGCAGTTGCCGCCACATGCTGCGCCAACGAGTTGCGCCAGTTGTTCAGCGACAATTGCTCGCTTGCCACGATATGGCCCTTCTTAGCCCAGATGCAGTCCTCTCCAAGCTCCACGCTCAGATTTAGGAAATATTCTCCCCCTGCGGCATCAATCTGCGGCAAGGGCAACGCCACCGTGCAATGCTCGGTTGGCTCACACTGCGGCAACGCCACCGTACCGGTTGCCACCACCTCGCCATCGCGCAACACACTATAACTTAAATTCATGCCTTGCAGATTGATGGCAGCATAACGGTTATGCACATCCACCGTCTTGCCGTCGTCGCCAAGAGTGAGGGTGACATACTGATACACTTTCTTCACTTCAAGCAGTTTGGGCGTGATGCGGCGGTCGGCAGTGACTATGCCGTTGCAGCAAAAATCCTGGTCGTTGGGCGTGTCGCCAAAGCTGCCGCCATAGTAATAATGGTCGCTGGGTTCGCCGGGCTTATTCAGGCTCTGGTCCACCCAATCCCAAATGCAACCGCCAATCATGCGGCGGCTGTGATTCTCAATATAATCCCAATACTCATCGAGGTTGCCAATGGCATTACCCATGGCGTGGGCATATTCGCACATGATATACGGCTTATTGTTGCCGTTTTGGTCAATGCGTTTCATTCCCTCAATCGAGGGATACATATTTGAGTCGATATCTGCCACATCGTTCTGACCCTCGTAATGAATGGGGCGCGAGTCGCGAGCGCGCACGGCATCGCACTCAGCCACAATGTTGCAACCGCGGTTGCTCTCGTTGCCGAGCGACCATATTATCACCGAAGCATGGTTCTTGTCGCGCTCCACCAAGCTCACCGCACGGTCAACAAAAGCCGCCGTCCAATCGGGGTTGTCGGTGATGCTATGGTTGCCGTGACATTCCTGATTCGCCTCGTCAATCGCATACACTCCGTAATAGTCATAGAGCGCATAAGAACGTGCATCGTTGGGATAATGCGAAGTGCGCACGGTGTTTATGTTGTTTTGCTTAAACATCAGCACATCTTGCTCAATGCTCTCAACCGACACCGCTTTGCCGAGTTTGGGATGCGTCTCATGCCTGTTGACGCCTTTAAGCAACGTGAGACGGCCGTTTATGTATAGTTTATTGTTGCGTATTGCCACCTCACGGAAGCCGTGTTTCACCATCGTAGCTTCGGCGATTTGTCCTTTTGCGTCAATCAATTCAAGCATCACCGTGTAAAGATTGGGCGACTCAGCCGACCACATCCGCGGATTGCTGACCTTGATGCTCAATGCCGTTTTGGCGGCAGCGGCGGCAACGGCCGTGCCCACAACATCGCCAGCACCGTTGAGCAACGTGGCGCGCACCTTGCCGGAACCTCTCGGGGAAGCACCTGCCACATTCACATCCACGCCAAGCGTGGCGCTGCCATAGCCCTCGGCAAATTGGCTCGTTACTGCCACATCGGCAATATGCACTTTGGGGGTGGCCACCAGATACACGTTACGATAGATGCCGCTCAACCTGAACATATCCTGGTCCTCGAGATACGACCCGTCGCACCATCTGTAAACCTCCACGGCAACAGTGTTTTCTCCGCCACGCACATATCGCGTGATGTTGAAACGCGCATCGCCGGTGCTATTCTGGCTATATCCCACCTTGCGACCGTTCACCCACACATAAAAGGCACTGTAAACGCCATCAAAATGCAGATATACCTCTTTGCCCTTCCACTCGGCAGGCAAAGTGAAGCTGCGTCGGTAGCTGCCCACGGCATTAGGTTCGGCGTCAACCGTGTAATGCAGCTGCGGCTGAACAAATGGCGGATTGTTGCGGAACGGATAAGTGATATTAGTGTATATGGGCGTGCCGTAACCCAGCATCTCCCAGTTTGACGGCACAGGCACCTCATCCCACTTAGTGTCGTCGTAGCCACGTTTATAAAACTCTTTGGGGCGCTCCTCGGGGCTTGGGCTCCAACAGAAACGCCACATGCCGTTGAGCCACATCACACGGCTTGACGCGGCATTGAGCCACGGCTTCTCAAAAGCCGCATCGGCACGCATCTCAGCCACATTGGCATAAGGCATAAACGTGCTGCTATAAGGCTCTTTGTTGAGCGCAAACATCTTGGGATTCTCCCAATCGTAGTTGCTGCTGCGGCGCACATCGTGCTTGCTCACCTTGGCTGTGCTGCGGGCTATGGTCCAACGCTCTCGGTGAGTGTCGGCGGCACGCAACTGATAAACCAGCTCGCCTGGCTGAGCGGCATCGCGATAAGCCAGACGCATGCCACTTGCCACGCTGGTAATCACCCACGACCCATCGGCTTGACGCACAACGTGCCATTGCTGATTGGCATTACTCGGGTCGTGGCTATACTGTATCACCGGCTGCTCTCGCTCTCCGCTGGCATTGTCGAGCGCCTGACCCGAATCAATATTTATGATATTATAAACGTCGCCATTGATGTGCACAAACTGCCATGCCTGCGTCGCACGCCCGGGCACACACTCCGCCAAGAAAATCTGAGTCTCGGCATTGATGCTGCCCATATTGTCGAGCACAAGTGAATTGTTGCTGCCAATGGTGTAAACCGCATCGGCATCAAACTGCTGCGACACAGCACCTTGCGCCGCAAACGCGCACACGGCACACACAAAATATTTCAACACGTTTAGTTTCATAATTCGGCTTATTAATGGTGAACAAATTCGGTTTGGCACAAGCAGCAACTTAGCTCCCACTTGCCGCCCGCCACCACAAAAATAACCAAAATTCCCCGTCAAACCAAAATTCATGCTCTCACCGCAAACCTCCCCCAGCCTGCGCGCCCTCTATCCGCTCCAACGGAGAACAATTACCCGGCATTACAACAATGCCCGATAAACGCCCCGGGATTAACCATAATTGAAATTATTAAGCCCCCAAGAACATAATTCTCAGTTTTTATTACTAACTTCGCAAATAGGTTGAGGAGTTCTTGATACTATAATCAATTCGGTTATATTTCACAGGCACCTATTTGCCAAAAGATTTTGCAAAACATCCGGGCCATGTTGCATATAGCAGAAAGAATAATCACCATTGTTCTATAACAAAGTCATAAACCTATGAGAATCAAGTCGTTCCCTGAGCAACAAGATAGTGTAAGCTTTGAAGACATCTATCTATCATATTTCTCAAAGATGAAGTGTTTTGCCAAAGAATACGTCATCTCAGAGGAAGATGCCGAGAACATTGTTCAAGATGTTTTTATGGAACTTTGGGAACGAAAAGAACTGCTCAATGTGCACATCAACCTCATCGCATATCTGTTCACCACAATAAAAAACAAATGCCTCAATCACTTGCGCCACAAACTGGTGGTGCAAGAAACAGCCACCAAGCTTCAGGAAGAATATGCCATCTCGTTGCGCATCAACTTAAACTCTTTGGAAATGTTCGACAACAAGCTTTTCTCAGAGCACGATATTGAGGGCATCATCAGCCGTGCATTAGACACCCTGCCGCCCAAATGCCGCGACATTCTTATCCTGAGCAAGTTTGAGGGCAAAAAGCACGTTGAGATTGCACAGCAACTCGGCATCTCGGTTAACACCGTTGGCGCTCAACTTGGCATCGCCTACAAAAAGCTTCGCAGCGAGCTTAAAGATTACCTGCCTATACTGATGTTTCTGCTCTATCTATAATTTTTTCAAAAAAAATCATTTTTTGTTTAGTGATTTTTTGCTCCTTGGGTGTCATCTTACCATAAAAGCCTAAATTTTATGGACGATAGACTAATAAAATACTTTCAAGGAGAACTCAGCCCCACCGAGCGGTTGCAGTTTTTAAGGCAAGTGGAAGCCGACGATGAGTTGAAACAACAATTCATTGAATACAAAAACATGCAAGCTATGCTGCACCTCTCCTCTCAACCTTGCAATAACGAGGAGAACAGGCAAGCCTACACGCTGTTCAACAGAATTATCAGGGCAAAAAAGATACGCCGGTTCATGCTGCAAGCCTCGAGCTATGCGGCAGCCATATTATTGGTGGTGATGTCAACCTATTGGATTACCACCCGTTATCACAATGCACAACAAGCATTTGCCAACATTCAAAACACCCTCTATGTGCCAGCCGGGCAACGCGTGCAGCTCACTTTGCAAGACGGCACAGAAGTTTGGCTCAATGCCCAAACCAAATTCACTTATCCTGCGGTCTTTGCCGGCAATGAACGCAGGGTGCAGGTTGAGGGCGAAGCATTTTTCAGCGTCGCAAAAAATCCACAGCAGCCGTTTATTGTATCTTCACAGGGAGTGGAGATGAAAGTGCTGGGAACAAAATTCAATGTCACCAGCTACCCCGGTGAGAATGCCATTCACACAAGTTTGCTTGAAGGCGGGCTGAAAGTTTACTTCCACAACGCCGAGAGCGACGGCATCATACTAAAACCCAACCAGCAAGTAACCATCAAAGGCAAGCAGATGGAAGTGACCCCGCTGCCTCACACCGACTATTTTCTGTGGCGAAACGGCATCTACAGTTTTGTCAACGAGCCGCTCATCGACATCCTGAAAAAACTTGAACTCTACTACGACGTGAAAATAGTGGTTGAGGACCCATCAATCTACACTTGGGACTATACAGGAAAATTCCGCCAGCGCGACGGCATTGATGAAATTTTGCGCATGCTGCAACACATTCACAAGTTCAGCATCACCAAAGACGAAGAAAACAACATCTACACTTTAAAATAAATCTATATGTTTAACCATTAAAACGAAACTGCCTATGGAGTAACCTTTTTAGCGCAAAAACGGCAGATGCTGCAACATCCGCCGTTAGCAATCAAGTAAACACATCAAGTAATAAATTTTTAGTATCAACTTAATTATTAGCAAAGATATGCAAAAAAAAACTTTGTTACCACTTTTTATCGCACATGATAAACTTATTTTTATGAGAAAATCGCTTTTTCTGCTTTTCTTGTGCCTTTTTCAGTTCACAGCATTTAATGCCAAGGCACAAAATGCGGTATTGAAACTTAACACCAACGAAATCACCATTGGGCAACTCATCTCACAGATTGAGGAGCAAACCGACTATTTGGTGGTGTATCGCAACCGCGAAGTTGACACCAAACGCACCGTGAAACTAAAAAACAAATCGGGCAAGGTTGTTACACTTCTCAATGAAGCTTTCAATGGCACTGACATCAGTTACGAATTTACAAACAAATACATCCTTTTAACCAAAACCAAAAGCCCATCGGCAAACGAGAAACAAACACAGCAATCGTCAAGAAAAATAAGAGGCGTTGTGAAAGACAAAAACGGGGAACCCATCATTGGCGCCAACGTGTCAGTGAAAGGAACATCAAACGGCACCATAACCGACCTTAACGGCAACTTCATTCTTGATAACATATCGAGCAACGATGCCCTTGTGATTTCCTACATTGGTTATACTCCCCAAGAGATTCTGGCAAGCAACCATGACAACATCACCGTCACCCTCAACGAGCACCTTAAAGCGCTCGACGAGGTGGTTGTTGTGGGATTTGGAACACAAAAGAAAGTGAACCTCACCGGGTCAATAGGCACCATTAAGACCGAAGAAGCTCTCAAATCACGCCCTGTAACCAACGTGCAAGAGTTGTTTGCAAGCTCTGTTCCGGGCATGGCAGTGACCAAGAGCAGTGGTGCAGCCGGCTCGGGTGCCAGCATCAACATTCGCGGCACATCAACCATTGGTGGCAGCTCGGGCGTTTTAGTACTGATTGACGGCATGCCCGGCAACATCTATACGCTAAACCCCAACGACATCGAGAGCGTATCGGTGCTCAAAGATGCCGCATCGGCTGCCATCTATGGTTCGCGTGCTGCCAACGGTGTCATTCTGGTAACCACCAAGTCAGCCAAAGCCACGGGGCGACCAGTTGTTGACTTCTCAAGCAACATTGGTATTCAAAACCCTCAGTTCAAGCTCGACTTTGTTGGCGCTGAGGACTTTATGCGCCTCTATGACCAAGCCATGATTAACGACGGCAAAGAAGCCGTTTACGGCGAGCAAGGCATCAAAGACTTGCATGATGGCAAATATGTTGACAACAAATGGTATAAAGAAATCTACCGTAAAAACACCGTTATCAACAACACTCACTTGGCTGTGTCGGGAAAAGAAAACGCCATCTCCTACCGCTTCTCGGTTTCAAACGACTATCAAGAAGGCAACTTGCCAAACAACAACTATAACCGTTTGATTTTCAAGCCCGACATGCGTTTCCAGATGCTTAAAAACCTTGAAGCGCACGCAAGCATGCAATATACACAAACTAACATACAAAACCCAAATGGCGGAACCACCATTTGGCAGACCCAAGCAGCACGCATCTCGCCCGTAACACCCATCTACACCACTAACGGCGATTATGCCACCGGCGGCGCAATGGGCGGAAACCCGATTGCAGGTGTCAACCAGTCGGGCTATTCAAAAGAGCGACACAAAGAGATGTTGGCAATTTTCGACGCCACCTACTCTCCGCTACAAGATTGGAACATCAAAGCAAATGTTGCCACCTATTCACACAACACCACCAAAAAAAACCGTGTGAACACTTACTATCTCTATGACAACAGCGGCAACATAGCAAAAACCGAGAATCGCGTTTCGTCATTAAACGAATCGAACTCTTATAGCTTCCGCACGCAGATTCAGTTCACATCCGACTATTCTTTCACCCTCTCGCAGTTGCACAACTTCAAGGCTTTGGCAGGTTATTCACAAGAATACTACAAAACCGAGAATTTCTGGGCATCAAGAGACGATATGCCGTTTGCCGGCATCGACGTCTTAGACACCGGTAACTCAAATAAGCAAAACGGCGGCAACGCTTCTGACGTGGCTGTGCAATCGTGGTTTGGTCGCCTAAACTACGACTATCAAGGCAAATACCTGTTTGAAGCAAGCGTTCGCGCCGACGGCTCGTCACGCTTTGCCGAGGGCCACCGCTGGGGCGTATTCCCATCGTTCTCGGCAGGTTGGAATCTGCATCGCGAATCATTCATGGCATCAACCGCCGAATGGCTGTCGGAGTTGAAACTCAGAGCATCATGGGGCGTTTTGGGCGATGCCGAGAAAGTGGGATACTATGCCACCGCACAAGTGTTGAGCTACAACCCCAAGGTGTACACATTCAACGATAAGCTGGTGGGCGGAGCCTACAACAACGTGGCCATTAACCCCAACATCACTTGGGAAAAAGCCAAAGTGACCAACTTGGGTATTGACCTTGGTTTCCTGGGCCAACGCCTCAAACTATCGGCCGACTATTTCATCAATATGAGAACCGACATCCTTTATACGCCACCTGTGCCAAGCGAATTTGGCTTGTCGGCACCATTGTCAAACCTACTCAAAATGAAAAACCAAGGTATGGAAATCATGATTAGCTACCAAGACGCAATGAACGATTTCCGTTGGGGCGCTGATGCCAACCTCAGCTATTCAAAAAACAAAGTGCTTGAAATGGGCGACTCTGAGCGATGGATTGAAGGCAACACCGTGACCTACCTCAACGACCGCTATCAGCTGCCTTTTGGCTACGAAGCAATAGGACTTTTTCAAAGCGAGGAAGAAATCGCCAACTCACCAAATCAAGGAAACGTGCTGCCCGGCAACATCAAATATAAAGACCAAAACGGCGACAACAAGATTGACGGCGACGACCGCGTGGTGCTCAACCGCAAGATACCTCTCAACTTTGGCGTGAACCTGTCATTTGGTTACAAAGATTTTGATTTCTCAATGAACATGTATGGCAAGCTGAATGTGAAAAGATACCTTCAAGGCTACGAGGGTTGGGCGTTCTATCTCACCGACAATGCCCGCCCAATGCACCTCGACGCATGCAGCGAAAGCAATCCCAACGCCTCTTATCCGCGACTCACGCTGTCAAACACCTCAAACGACTACGACTCACGCTACAACAGTTTCTGGCTGCGCACTGCCGATTATCTCAAAATACAAAACGTGCAGATTGGCTACACCATTCCTAAGAGCCTGTTGCAACGCGTCAATATCAAATATTTGAGACTGTATGTATCAGGACAAAACCTTGCCACCATCACCGGATACGACGGTTTTGACCCCGAAGGCGGATGGTACCCGCTCTCTCGAACATTCTCATTTGGTTTTAATCTTCAATTCTAAAAAAAGTTATGAAAAAAATTAGTATAGCATTTTTATTAGTTTCTGCTTTATCACTGAGCAGCTGCTCTGATTTCTTAGATAGAGACCCACTTTCTCAGGCTTCTGAAAACACCTTTTGGCAAACCGAAGCCGATGCTCAAACTGGCGTGAATGCGCTCTATGAGCTGCTGCCTAATTCGCGCGACTTCTGGCGCGACTGCCAAAGCGACAACTCACTCATGACCAATGCCTGGGGCGAAAGCGGCTTGGGATACATCTGCCAAGGCTCTCACAATGCGGCAACAGGCTATCTCACCGAGGAATGGCGATATGACTACATACGCCGCATACTTTACTACATCGACCGCCTCAAAGAGATGGAAATCGACGACGCCAAGAAGAAACGCTTTGAAGGTGAAGCCCGCTTCATTCTGGCTCTGCGCTACTATCGCATGACTCGCCATTTTGGCGACATTCCTCTCATCAAAGAGAAACCGATTGACCTTGATGAAGCTGCCCTGTCTCGCTCTCCAAAGCAGGAGGTTTTAGATTACGCTATTGAAAACATCAATAAGGCTATTGAGTATTTGCCCGAGACCTATTCAGGCGACAACATCGGACGCATCACCAAAGGTGCAGCTCTCACTCTAAAAGCCGATATGTACCTTGACATGGCAAGCTACGAAAAGTTCCATAACGGCAAAGATGCCACCAACCTGTGGAAAGAAGCCGCCGACGCTGCAAAACAGGTAATTGACATGAACATTTACGACTTAGAAGATGATTTCGCTTATATCTTCACCTCAGAAGCCAACAACAATAATTGCGAAGTGATATTGGCATACCAGTACAAGGAAAATGAGAAAACCCACATGCTGCCCATCTTGGCTTCACCGGCAGGAACAGGCATCACCGGACGCGGATGGGCAAGCTTCTGCCCAACTCGTCAGCTGATTGACTCTTATGAGATGACCGACGGCAAAAGCATCTATGAATCAGACCTTTATAACATTAACAATCCTTGGGAAAACCGCGATGCCCGTCTGAAGAAAACTTTCTTCTTGCCTGGTTATGAATGTTTGCGCCCCAACGGTTCACGTGAGCCTTACATGCCACACCCTGCTTACAACAAAGATGAGCGCATCAACCACGAGGGTGGCGGCATCACCGGATATATGTACCTCAAATACAACGACCAAGAGCTTGAAAAGCCAAGCGAATCGTGGACCAACTTCAGCCTCTATCGTTACGCCGAAGTGCTGCTAATCTATGCCGAAGCGCTCAACGAATATGACCCCGGCAACGCCTCAATTGCTTGGGCTGTGAACAAAATACGCCAAAGAGCACAATTGCCCGGAGTTGACGCTTTAACAGGCAACCAAGAGGCCATGCGTGAAAAAATCAGAGAAGAAAGACGCCACGAGTTTGTGGCTGAGCACAAACGCTACTTCGATATTCTCCGCTGGAAAACAGCCGAGATTGTGCTCAATGAACCTGGTTATGGCATCAACAAAGACGAAAATGCTCCCATCGGCGACTACACCGTTGAACAATTTTTAGGGCAAAATCGCACATTTGACCCAAAAAAGCATCATCTTTGGCCTATCCCTCAATCAGCAAGAGATAAAAACCCAAATTTAAGCCAAAACCCAAATTGGTGAAATTAATATAAACCACGAATAGCCGATTTTTTATAAAGCTTAAAAATCGGCTATTCACAAAAAACAATAACTCATAATGAAAAACCTTTTACTTACATTGGCGTTAGCCTTCATTGCCGGCTCTGGCACAGCACAGGAATGGAAACCTCAGCAATGGCCTGTGCTCAAAACCTACGACAAAGACCACCTCAACCAAGTAGCCCTGCCTCTGGGCGGCATAGGCACCGGCACGGTGTCGCTGGGCGGTCGCGGCGAATTGCGCGATTGGGAGATAATGAATGTGCCGGCAAAGAAATTCAGCACGGTGACCACCGGCAACAATGCTCCGTTCTTTGCCATCTATGCCAAGCCGCAAAACCAACCAGCCACCACCACATTGTTGGCAGGACCTCTTTATTCTCATGAATACCTTCATTACGAAGGCCGCCCCGTGAATCACCACGGTTTCCCTCGGTTTGCCAACGCATCGTTTGAGGCGGCTTATCCCTTTGGGCAAGTCAGCCTGTCAGACAAACAGCTGCCTGTGAAAGTGAAGGTGAAAGGTTTCAACCCGCTCATTCCGGGCGACGCCAACGCCAGCGGATTGCCCATTGCCGTGCTTTCTTATGAAGTGACCAACACCACCAACCAGCCTCTTGAAGTTGCCGTGTGCGGCTCAATGCGCAACTTTGTGGGCAAGGACGGCAGCAAATTCCGCACCGACTGGAAAGGCGATTACATCCCCACCGGTACGAGCAACAACAAAAACCAATACCGCGAAAGCAACCGCATAAAGGGCATTTACATGTATTCCGACGGAGTTGACAAGAACGACCCGGCATGGGGCACCATTGCCCTCACCACTCAGGCAACAGGCACCGTCACCTATCGCACTTCGTCGAAGCCCGACGGCTGGAACAATGCCATTCTCAACTTCTGGGACGACTTCAGCGCCGACGGCTTGATGAAAGAACGCGAAAGGCCTGCCGACGACGACCCAATGGCTACTCTCGCAGTGAAAAAGACTCTCGCGCCCAATGCAACCGAGACGTTCACTTTCTTCATCACTTGGAACTTCCCCAACCGCAAAGCATGGTCGAACACGGTGGTTGGCAACTACTACACCACTCAATATGCCGACGCATGGAGTGCAGCAGAGACAATCATTCCTCAACTGCCCGAGTTGGAGAAAAAAACTCTGCTCTTTGTGAATGCTCTGCTCAATGCTTCTTACCCCGACGTGGTGAAAGAAGCCGCCCTCTTTAACCTTGCCACACTGCGCTCACAAACAGTGTTCCGTCTGGCAAGCGGTCACATGATGGGTTGGGAAGGCGTGATGGACCGCTTTGGCTCATGCCAAGGCTCGTGCACCCACGTTTGGAACTACGAGGTGGCTACTCCGTTCCTTTTTGGCGAACTGGCAAAGACCATGCGCGACGTGGAATTTAACTATGCCACAAAAGAAAACGGCTTGATGAACTTCCGCGCCTCGCTGCCGCTCTCTGAAGCCAACAAGGGCAACAGCGCCGCTGCCGACGGACAGATGGGTTGCATCATGAAAATATATCGCGAATGGCAACTCTCGGGCGACAACAATTTCCTCCGTAGCAATTGGGAGCAAATCAAGAAAGTGCTCTCTTATGCATGGGTCGATAAAGGTTGGGACGGCAACCAAGACGGCGTGATGGAAGGCTCGCAACACAACACAATGGACGTGAACTATTTTGGCCCCAACCCGCAAATGGGATTCTGGTATATGGGCGCACTCAAAGCCGCCGAGAAGATGGCTACTGCCATGAACGACAAGCAATTGGCTAAGAAATGCCGCACTCTCTTTGAGAACGGCAGCCAGTGGATGGATGCCAACCTCTTCAACGGCGAATACTACGAGCACCGCATCACCAATCCTTCTACCTTTGAATTTCTCGACATGAGCGACCCAAACACTCGTATCCCCGATTATCAATTAGGACAAGGATGCTTGGTTGACCAACTTGTGGGACAATACATGGCACACCTGTGCGGTCTGGGATATCTGGGCAACAAAGACAACATACAAAAAGCTATGAGCAGCATCATGAAATATAATTTCGTGAGCGACTTTAGCCGTCACTTCAACAACATGCGCTCTTATGTGATGGGCAACGAGGCTGGTCTGCTCATGGCATCGTGGCCCAAAGGCCGACTTGAGGTGCCCTTCCCCTACTTCGCCGAGGTGATGACCGGATTTGAATACTGCGCCGCCACAGGTATGCTCTACGAGGGCATGCAGGACGAAGCACTCACCTGCATCAGCGCCATACGCAACCGCTTTGACGGTGCCAAGCGCAACCCATTCAGCGAGGCCGAATGTGGACACCACTACGCTCGTTCAATGGCAAGCTGGTCAACAATCGTTGCACTAAGCGGTTTCCATTATTCAGGCATCGACAAGACAATGAGCATCACCAGCCTCCCAGGCAAATATTTCTGGAGCAACGGCTACTCATGGGGCACTGCCACAGTCACCGGCAACGCTGTCACCATTGAAGTGCTCAGTGGCACACTGTCGTTGAAATCTCTCACCGTTGGCGACAAGAAAGTCGTTAAGCTCAAAGATTTCAACCTCACAGAAGGTAACAACCAAACAATTAAAATATAATAGAAAAAATGAAAAATTCACTCCCACTCTCATGCTTAGTTGCCCAAATGCTGTTGAGCAGCTGCACCCCCAGCGAACAAGCTTCTGACAATCAAGTGCAACAACTGCAAAACTGGGGTTGGCAAACCGTTTTGCAAGAGAAACTTCCTCTGCTGGGTCACCGCAACTGGATAGTAATCACCGATATGGCATATCCACTGCAAGCTAAAGACGGCATCACCACGCTCTATGCCACCGAGCCTTATGAACAAGTGCTTGGCACCGTGAAGCAGATGATTGACAATACTCCGCACGTCTATGCCCACACCTATCAGGACAAAGAACTGGCATTTCTTGAAGAAGACATCTGCCCCGGAATTGACAGCCTGAAAGCCGAAATGGACAAAGCATTGTCGGGCTCTGACGTCACTCGCATCGACCACGAACAACTCATAACCCGGCTCGACAGCGTGAGCAACCTGTTTGAAGTGGTGATAATTAAAACTCCGCTCACCAAGCCTTACACATCGACGTTCTTTGAACTCGACTGCAAGTATTGGGACAGCGACAAGCAATCACAACTCAACGCAAAAATAGCAGCTGCAAAGTAACACTCTCTTACACCACCAACAGCTGCATTGCAAAACAAGAGCCGCCCATTTGATGGGCGGCTCTTATCTTTATTATCTCCTAAACTTTTCTTTTAATTCCCACCAAAAAAAGGCGGTCATGGGAACCCTATGGTTTACCCGAGCAAATGGTTAATGAGTTTTTTGGTGGCTCGGCCACGATGGCTAATGGCGTTCTTCTCGTCGTCGGTCATCTCGGCAAAGGTGCGCCCATCGGCTTCTTCGGGCGCAAACACAGGGTCATAGCCAAACCCGCCAATGCCGCGGCGGCTCTCAATGATGGTGCCGCGCACCACGCCCTCAAACAAGGTCATCTGTTCGCCCTGCACCAAAGCAATGCAAGTGCGGAATTGCGCGCTGCGGTCGGCAGCTCCTTGCATGTTGGCAAGCAGCTTATCAATGTTGCGCTCACTGTTGCAGTCTTCGCCGGCATAGCGCGCCGAGAACACGCCCGGTGCACCATTGAGGCAGGTCACTTCAAGCCCGGTATCATCGGCAAAACAATCGTAGCCGTAATGCTCTTTCACATATCGGGCCTTAATCATGGCATTCCCCTCGATGGTTGATTCGGTTTCTGCAATATCGTCGTGACAATTGATGTCATTGAGGCTCAACACACGCATCACGCCATTGCATATCTCGCGCAACTCTCTGAGTTTGTGCGCATTGTTGGTGGCAAACACTATTTCTTTCATTACCTTGTAAATCGTTATTTTATTATTCCTGTGATTGTGCTCTGCTCAGCGGCTGAAGATGCACCCGCGCAAGCCCACAATCACACAAAGTTAACCAATTTTTCTGTAAATTTTGCTATCTTT
>JBJECY010000025.1:0-17211 GCA_051871515.1 Muribaculaceae bacterium
CCTAAAGGCCATCGTAATATTGTGCAAGCTCTTAGTATAAGTAAAACTTTATATGTTATGCATAAATCATTGGTTTATAGTCAATTACAACCTAATTTAGTTGCGTTTTCTATCACTCGAGCCTATTTTTACAATAATTCTTTACATCAAAGCTTTATATATTAATGTGTAAAGTAGTGGTTTTCAGTGTTTTATATCAATTGTAAACAATTGTTAATATTGAAATATTGCCAAAATACGAGGTTAAGAATTAAGGAATTAACCGTTACACATTGAGCAGTGAAAAATTTATTTCATTAACATATTCAAATTGGCAAATAATTGGCGTTTTTTTTCTTTGGGATACTCACCGGCTCATAGCTGAATAATCTTTGTTTGGTTTTGCAAACTTACATTGTGGTAAAACTACCATTTTGATAATTTTATGAGATATTTCATTTTCCTTGGCTCAAAATTTTCGATTTTGGTATGTTTACCACGATTCAAAAATCTCAGCGAGATATAAAGAACGTATTTACAAGCCAAAATATTTATAACCGATTGATTTTCAATATGCTGCCATATACCCCACCCCACTCTTCAATTTACTGAATTTTTTGCTCAAAAAAAATGGCAGATAGCGCCTATCTGCCATAATTATTAAGCCAAATTCCTTGGTTTTAGTCTAATTATCTACCTAATTCTTTCTTCAAGAACGTCGATGTTATGCCTTCTCCCCTATCTGCCACCTCTTCAGGTGTGCCGCACGACATCACCTTGCCGCCATTTCTGCCTCCTTCGGGACCCATATCAATAATATGGTCGGCACATTTAATCACGTCAAGATTATGTTCAATCACTATCACAGTGTTTCCTTTGTCAACAAGTTTTGAAATCACGCCAAGCAAAACGTTTACATCTTCAAAGTGGAGTCCTGTGGTTGGCTCATCTAAAATGTACATAGTTTTGCCGGTATCTTTTTTGCTTAATTCGGTGGCAAGCTTCACGCGTTGACTTTCACCGCCCGACAGTGTACTCGAAGGCTGACCAAGTTTCACATACCCCAACCCTACATCCTGCAAAACTTTTATCTTGCTAAGGATAGTGGGCACAGCGGTAAAAAATTCCACAGCCTGGTTTATGGTCATATCAAGCACATCGGCTATTGAGCGTCCCTTGAATCTCACCTCAAGAGTTTCGCGGTTGTAGCGTTTGCCACCGCATGCTTCACATGGCACAAGCACATCGGGCAAAAAGTTCATCTCAATTGATTTATATCCGTTACCCTTGCAAACCTCACATCTACCCCCCGACACGTTGAACGAAAAACGCCCGGGCTTGTAAGCGCGGATTTTTGATTCAGGCAATTCAACAAACAGTTTGCGTATATCAGCAAACACTCCTGTGTAGGTTGCCGGATTTGAACGAGGCGAACGTCCAAGTGGCGACTGGTCAACAGTAACCACCTTGTCAAGATTCTCAATGCCTTCAATCGAGTCATATTTCAGAGGGTCGGTGAGCGACCTGTAAAACTTCTGACTAAGAATGGGCTGCAAGGTTCCATTAATCAAACTCGACTTTCCGCTACCCGACACGCCGGTTACGCATATCAGCTTGCCAAGAGGGAAACTCACATCAATGTTTTTCAAATTGTTTCCGCAGCAGCCTCTCAGCGTCACCACCTTTCCGTTACCCGCCCTACGCACGCTCGGCACCGGGATACACATTGTTCCATTCAGATAACTGGCGGTGAGAGTGTCGGTCTTCATCATCTCAGCCGGAGTTCCAGCAAACACAATGTTGCCACCTCTGCGCCCCGCCTTTGGTCCAATGTCAACCACATAGTCGGCTTCAAGCATCATGTCCTTATCATGCTCCACCACAATCACCGTGTTGCCCGAATCGCGCAACTCTTTCAGCGAATCAATCAGTCGCTGATTGTCACGTTGATGCAAACCAATGCTTGGCTCATCTAATATATAGAGCACATTCACCAGTTGCGAACCTATTTGCGTGGCAAGGCGTATGCGCTGACTTTCGCCACCCGATAGCGTGGCTGTTCCTCGGTTAAGCGACAAATATTCCAGACCAACGTCAATCATAAATTTCAGTCGGCTGTTGATTTCTTTCACAATCTCCTCAGCTATGCGCCATTGTTGCTCTGTCATCACATTCTTCACGCCAGCCATCCATTCAGCCAAGTCAGCAATATCGAGACTTGCCAACTCAGCAATATTTTTTCCACCTATATAATAATGTAAGGCCTCTTTGTTCAATCGCTTGCCGGCACACTCCGGGCACTCGCAGCGCGAATAGAATTGCCCCGCCCATTTTTGAGCTTGCGATGTGGCATCATCGCTCTGCTGCATTTCAATGTATTTCAGCAATCCGTCGTACGACAAATAAAACTTCTGAGTGCTCAGCGTTTCGCTTTTTATATTTAAGCGCTCATCGGTGCCATTCATTATGTCGTCAATCGCCTCTTCGGGAATAAGGTTCAAAGGTGTGTCGAGGTCGCAATCATATTTCTCGCAGATGGCTTGAATCTGCCAAAACAAAAGTGAATTTTTATACTTTCCTAAAGGTACTATTCCACCCGACCTTATAGAGAGGTCCATGTCGGGCATCACCTTCTCACGGTCGATGATGTTCACATATCCCAAACCCTTACATCTGGGGCATGCGCCCTGCGGACTATTGAACGAGAAATTGTGAGGTGCCGGTTCCATATACGACAATCCCGTGGCAGGGTCCATCAGCATCTTGCTGTAATGCCCAATTTGGTTGTCGTCAACGTTGAGCACCATCAACTGTCCCTCGCCTTGCTTAAAAGCCAGCTCCACAGTTTTACGCAAACGTTCCTCGTCTTTGCGCATCACCTTCAGGCGGTCAACCACCAGTTCTATTGTGTGGTTTTTATAGCGGTCGAGCTTCATGCCAAACGTAATCTCACGCAACTCGCCGTCAACGCGCACATGTACGTACCCTTTTTTCCTGATATTCTCAAAGAGTTCTTTGTAATGGCCCTTGCGGTTCTTCACCAACGGTGCCAATATATAGATTTTCTTATTATCATATTTTTCAAGAATCAGGGCAAGGATTTTATCTACTCCATATTTCACCATTTTCTCGCCCGACACATAGGAGTATGCCTCACCTGCGCGTGCAAAAAGCAAGCGCAGATAGTCATACACCTCGGTAGTGGTGCCAATGGTGCTTCGCGGATTTTTGTTCACCGTCTTTTGTTCTATTGAAATCACCGGGCACAATCCGGTGATTTTGTCAACGTCGGGACGTTCAAGCGTGCCAAGCATGTTTCTGGCATAAGCCGAGAACGTCTCAAGGTAACGGCGCTGACCCTCGGCAAAGATGGTGTCAAAGGCAAGCGACGATTTGCCGCTTCCACTCAGTCCGGTTATCACAGTGAGTTTTCCGTGGGGTATCTCAACATCAATATTCTTAAGATTATGCACTCTTGCGCCCCACACGCTCACGCACTCTGTTTCTTCTCCGTTAAGCTTCATTCCTGTTCGCTACTGTTGTCACTGTCGCTTATGTTTGAGCTTGAGCCATCGCCCTTCATGCCAACAATGTTTATATCACCTTTCAACTTATATTTTTTCCCTTCCGAGCCTTCGGCTTCAATCACATAGTAATAAACGCCCGGTTTCACCAATTTACCTTTATAACGTCCGTCCCAGCCCTGAGCAGGGTCGTTAAGTTCACACATCTTCACGCCCCAGCTGTTGAAGATGAAGCATTTAAACTTCACAATTGACCTGAACGACACTTTCCATTCGTCGTTGATACCCTCGGTCACTCCGGGCGAGAAAGCGTTAGGACATTGCAGACTCGATTCGCCAATGTTCACAACAAACATATCGCTTGTTGCCTCGCAGCCTGAGTTGGCATTTGTGGCGACAAATCGCCAGTATGACGTTCCGGCATCATTAATTGTTTTGTTCAATTCTGTTTCAGCATATCGTTCTTCAATCTCCTCAAACTCGCTGTTGCTGCACATCTGCCATTCGCCATGGGTCACGGCATCAGTCACATAAGCAATAAAGGAGATGTTGGCAGGAGCCGAACCGCCCAGCACATCTTCGCTATCGGTTTTGCCGGTCATATTGTCAGCATCGTTTGGCTCTTGGATTGCAACGGCATTCACAGCCACAGCTGTAGCGGTGAACTCGTCGCTCACCACACTTTGCGCCTCGCCCCATTGTTTCAGAAACCGGTCGCCAGTCATGGTAAACTGCGTGTTGCACAACACAGCCTCAACCGACACCGTTTGTTTGAACTCGGAGAGCTGACGTTGCTGCTCCACCTGTTGCCATTCGGTGAGCTCACTGTTCCATTCAAGCGACATGTATGTGAGCTCTATTCCCCTATCCAATTTTTTCAGTCCGCCGTTAATGGTATAGTAGGTCATATCACGGCCTTCGCCATCAACCAGCAAAGTGGTGGTGTTGCAATCAGCCTCTTGGGCCGGATCTATCCCACGAAGGTTAAGGCGGTAATCGGCATAATTAATCACCCACAAATAATGGCGGTTGGTGCCTTCTTCAATCACATATCCGCTGTTGGCAATCACATTATCCAACGTGTAGGTGCTTCCATCCTTCACAACACCGGTTATTGTCTGTGCATAAGCAGCCCCCGATGCTCCGAAGCTATACCATGTTACAGTTGCTTGGCTACTCGATGCCACATACTGCATCTTCACGCTGCCAGTGTCATAAACCACATACACACATTCAAGCCCTGTGCTGCTCGATGGTTTCTCGCTAATCACGGCATGATTGCCGTCACCAACAAACTTCACCTCGCCGCCATAAGCCGCCATGGCAAGCAACATTGCCGCCACAGCCACATATATTCTTTTAGCAATCTTGTTCATCTCTACGCTGTTATTTTATTAAACCCGTTCAGCACACAGCCGCTCCCAATCAGCCCAATGGCATGAGAGCGCAACGGTGCTGCTTGCTTTTAGCAAGTTAAATCTCACAAAGATACAAATATTATGTGAAATTACACACCCACTTGCTCCAATGAATTAAGAAAAACTGCAACAATTGGGTGCCGCCACAACCGACGCAGCACCAGCTGCGACAACCACTTGGGCATTTATTGCTAAAGAATAATTAAAACTATTTTCAGTTGCCAATGTTTTTAATTAATTTTGCAGAGAATAATCACAAAACAATATCACATAATTCGTAATTATGATATCTTTCTTCAAAAAAGGAGCAAAAACCATCTATGCGGTCGATTCCGACCATGCCCTTTCATCATCTGAAGTAGAAAAACTGCAATGGCTTTTCGACGGAGCCACACAAATTCACGACGACGTGATTCGCGGCACATTTGTTGGCCCGCGCCGGGAGATGATTACCCCATGGAGCACCAATGCAGTTGAAATCACCCAAAACATGGGCCTCAGCGGAATTGCGCGCATTGAGGAATTTACCGAGACTCGCGCAAAAGAGCCGGCATTTGACAAGATGCTTCAACGCATCTATCACGAGCTCAACAACAACACCTTCACCATCACCAAAACGCCCGACCCCATTGTGTATATCCACAACATGGAGCAATACAACGAGCAAGAAGGTCTGGCGCTCAGCGCCGAAGAGATTGCTTATCTCAAGCAGCTCAGCGAAAAGCTCGGGCGACCACTCACTGATAGCGAAGTGTTTGGATTCTCACAAGTAAACTCCGAGCATTGCCGTCACAAAATCTTCAACGGCACATTTGTCATCGATGGCGAGGAGATGCCCGTTTCTCTCTTCAAGATGATTAAAAAGACTTCGCAAGAAAATCCCAACAAACTGGTTTCAGCATACAAAGACAATGTGGCATTTGTCGAGGGGCCACAGATTGAGCAATTTGCCCCACAAAACCCCAACAAGCCCGATTATTTTAAGGTTGACACCATCGACTCTGTGATATCGCTCAAAGCCGAGACTCACAACTTCCCCACCACGGTTGAGCCATTCAACGGCGCAGCCACTGGTTCGGGCGGTGAGATTCGCGACCGTCTTGGCGGCGGCAGGGCAAGTTTACCATTGGCAGGTACCGCGGTATATATGACCTCATACCCTCGCACTCAGGCAGAACGTGCATGGGAACTTTGCACAATGCCTCCACGTCCTTGGCTTTATCAAACGCCTGAAGAGATTCTCATCAAGGCATCAAACGGAGCCAGCGACTTTGGCAATAAATTCGGTCAACCGCTCATCTGCGGCTCGCTCCTCACTTTTGAACACGAAGAAGGCAAAGAGCAATTTGCTTATGACAAAGTGATTATGCTTGCCGGTGGCGTGGGCTTTGCCAACAAGCGCGATGCTATTAAAGGCACCCCAAAGCCAAACGAAAAAGTGGTACTCATGGGCGGCGACAACTACCGCATTGGTATGGGCGGTGGTGCTGTATCATCGGTTAACACAGGTCAATATGACAACTCAATAGAGCTTAACGCCGTGCAACGCGCCAACCCCGAGATGCAAAAACGTGTCTCTAACGTGATTCGCGCACTTGCAGAAGCACCAGAAAACCCAATCATCTCAATCCACGACCACGGCGCAGGCGGACACCTTAACGCCCTCTCTGAACTGGTTGAAGAAACCGGCGGAAAAATCAACATCGACGCACTGCCCGTTGGCGACCCAACACTATCGTCAAAAGAAATCATTGGCAACGAGTCGCAAGAGCGCATGGGAATGGTGGTTGAAGAAAAAGACCTGCAATTCATCAAAGACATCGCCGACCGCGAACGCGCACCATTCTATGTGGTGGGCGAAACCACTGGCGACGACCGTTTTGTGTTTGAACAAAAAGACGGTGTCAAGCCCATTGACCTGGGCATGAAGGATATGTTTGGCAGCTCGCCAAAAACCATCATGACCGACGTCACCACACCGCGCAAGCTCAAGAAAGTGAAATATGACCACAGCAAAGTGAACGAATATCTTGAGAACTTGCTTCAACTTGAAAGTGTGGCATGCAAAGACTGGCTCACCAACAAAGTTGACCGTTCAATCACCGGCAAGATTGCTCGCCAGCAATGCCAAGGCGAGATTCAGTTGCCACTGAGCGACTGCGGCGTTGTGGCACTCGACTTCACCGGCACCGTGGGTATAGCCACCTCAATAGGCCATGCTCCACAAGCAGCTCTCATTGACCCGGCTTGCGGCTCTGTGCTCTCAATTGCCGAAGCACTCACCAATATCGCGGGCGCAAACCTCAGCGAAGGTCTCAAATCGGTGTCACTTAGTGCCAACTGGATGTGGCCATGCCGCAACAAAGGCGAGGATGCAGCACTCTATTCAGCAGTGAAAGCATGTAGCGACTTTGCATGCGCCCTTGGCATCAACATCCCCACAGGCAAGGACAGCCTCTCAATGACACAAAAATATGGCAAGAAGAAAGTTCTTGCTCCGGGCACCGTAATCATCTCGGCAGCCGGACAAGTTGACGACGTTAAAAAGACCGTGACACCTGTGGCTGCCAACCGCAAGAGCACGTTCTATTACGTTGACTTCACCAATACGCCAATGAAACTGGGTGGTTCGGCATTTGCACAATCAATCAATTTCCTTGGCAACGAAGCTCCAACCATTGCTTCAGCTGAATATTTTGCCAATACATTCAATGCCGTTCAGGCACTTGTTGATGGTAAACTGCTGCTTGCCGCCCACGACGTGTCGGCAGGCGGTGTTATCACTACATTGCTTGAAATGACATTTGCCAACGTCAACGGCGGTATGAACATCGACCTGAGCGAGTTGCAAGCCAACGACGTGGTCACTGCATTGTTTGCCGAGAATCCCGCCATGGTGATTCAGGTTGCCGACAAAAACGCCCGACGCGTTGAGAAAATATTGGCAGAGTGTGGCGTGAGATTCACTGCAATAGGCAGCAACGATGATGAACGCCGCATTATGGTAAACTACAACGGCCAAGAGTATCTCTTTGGAATTGATTACCTCCGCGACCTTTGGTTTAAATCGTCTTATCTGCTTGACGTGAAACAAAGCGGAGCAAAATGCGCAAAAGACCGCTTCAACAACTACAAGAAGCAACCAATACGCTATTGCTTGCCAAAAACATTCACCGGAAAAGCTGCCGACCTTGGCATCACCGGTTATAAGCATGGCACAACAGGCATTAAAGCAGCCATCATACGCGAAAAAGGCGTTAACGGTGACCGCGAAATGGCTTATTCACTCTACTATGCCGGATTCGATGTGAAAGACGTGCACATGACCGACCTCATCTCGGGCCGCGAAACCCTCGACGACGTGAACATGATTGTGTTCTGCGGCGGTTTCTCAAACAGCGACGTGCTTGGCTCAGCTAAAGGATGGGCTGGCGGCATACTTTGGAACGAAAAAGCCAAAGAAACAATCGACCGTTTCTATTCGCGTCCCGACACCTTGAGCCTTGGCATTTGCAACGGTTGCCAAGTGATGATTGAGCTTAACCTCATCAACCCAGAATACAGCAGCCGTCCGCGCATGGAGCACAACAACAGCCACAAATTTGAGTCAGACTTCCTTGGAGTAACCATCCCTGAAAACAACTCGGTGATGTTTGGTTCGCTTTCTGGCTCTAAGCTTGGCATCTGGGTGGCTCACGGCGAGGGCAAGTTCAACCTGCCTGAAGGCGTTGACAAATACAACGTGGTGGCACGATACAGCTACAACAGCTATCCAGCCAACCCTAATGGCTCGCCTAAAGGCATTGCCGGCATTTGCTCGACCAACGGTCGCCACTTGGCAATGATGCCACACCTTGAACGCGCCATCTTCCCATGGCAATGCGCCCATTATCCATCAGCACGAATTGCCGACGAGGTTACACCATGGATTGAAGCTTTTGTAAACGCTCGCAAGTGGATTGAAAACATCAAGAAATAATCATCGGCGTTAAGCCTGAAACAAGGCAAACGCTATCTTTTATAATGCACTCAACCGCCTGGCATCACAAGTCGGGCGGTTGAGTATTTTTAAGTTGCACCCAAACTCGCCATTTATCAGCAATCCACCATCAAGCCCTTTTAGGCAGCGCCACACGCCCCCTGCAGCCGCCTTTATAGTGCACCTTTGCAACAAACACATTAAAATAATAAAAAATATAAATTTTTAGTGCGACAAAAATTCTATATGTAGGCATTTTTTAATAATTTTGCATAGAATTTATAACGCGTATAATTTTCATTATGACAGGCAACAAAAAAATTAAAACTGCACTCATTTCTGTCTTCTACAAAGACGGTCTTGAGCAAATTCTTAAGGTATTAAACGAAAATGGTGTGAAATTCCTTTCAACTGGAGGCACACAATCATTTATTCAAAGTCTTGGCTACAGCTGCGAAGCAGTAGAAGACCTCACAGGATACCCTTCAATTTTGGGAGGTAGAGTAAAGACCCTTCACCCAAAGGTGTTTGGAGGCATACTCAACCGCCGCGACAATGAAGGCGACAAAGAGCAAATCGCAAAATACGACATACCCGAAATCGACTTGGTAATCGTTGACCTTTACCCATTTGAAGAAACCGTTGCTTCAGGGGCAAGTGACGCCGACATTATCGAGAAAATTGACATTGGCGGCATCTCGCTCATCCGCGCTGCTGCTAAAAACTACAAAGATGTGGTTATTGTGGCATCAAAAGCCCAATATCAACCTCTTTATGACCGCTTGGTGGCTAACGGCAACGCCGAAACCACGCTTGAAGACCGCCGCTGGTTTGCAAAAGAAGCTTTTGCAGTGTCGAGCGCCTACGATTCGCACATCTTCTCTTACTTCGACGAAGACAACAACTCAGCACTGCGCCTCGCAATCAACAATCCAAAAGCAATGCGCTACGGCGAGAACCCTCACCAAAAAGGTTTCTTCTTTGGCGATTTCAACGAGATGTTCACTCAGCTTCACGGCAAGGAAATTTCTTACAACAATCTCCTCGACATTGACGCAGCTGTGAACCTCATTAGCGACTTCAACGAAACCACATTTGCCATCCTCAAGCACAACAACGCATGTGGCCTTGCCTCGCGCGACACTGTGCTGCAAGCATGGAAAGATGCCCTCGCCGGCGACCCGGTTTCAGCATTCGGTGGCGTGCTCATCACCAACACCACCATTGACGAAGCAACAGCTCAAGAGATTAACAAAATCTTCTTTGAAGTGTGCATTGCCCCAGCCTACACACCTGAGGCGCTTAGCATACTTGAACAAAAGAAGAACCGCATAATCTTGGTTATCAAGCCCTTCAATCGCCCCAACACTCAGGTTCGCACCTGTCTCAACGGCGCATTGGTGCAAGAGCGTGACAACCACGTTGAAACTCCACAAGAGCTTAAGCAAGCCACTGAAAAGGCTGTAAGCCCCGAGCAAATTGACGACCTGCTCTTTGCCAACAAGATTGTTAAGCACAGCAAGAGCAACGCCATTGTGCTTGCCAAAAACAAGCAGCTCATTGCAAGCGGCATTGGTCAGACATCGCGTGTTGATGCACTTAAGCAAGCCATCGAGAAGGCCCACAGCTTCAACTTCAGCCTTCAAGATGCAGTGATGGCATCTGACGCTTTCTTCCCATTTGCCGACTGTGTTGAGATTGCCAACAAAGCAGGTATCACAGCCGTGATACAGCCGGGTGGAAGTATTCGCGACAACGAAACAATTGATTATTGCAACAAAAATGGCGTGGCAATGGTTATGACAGGCATACGCCACTTTAAGCACTAATCGCTACGAGTAAACAATAGAGTTTAAATTTTAAAAAGATTTTTATTTTATCACCTATTTATGGGAATATTCTCATTGACAAAAGAAATAGCTATTGACTTAGGAACAGCCAATACGCTCATCATCCACAATGACAAGATTGTGATTGATGAACCATCTATAGTAGCATTAGACAGCCGCACCGGCAAACTCATTGCCGTGGGAAAAGAGGCTCGTCAGATGCAAGGTAAGGAGCCTGAAGGCATCCGCACCGTTCGCCCCCTTCGCAAAGGCGTTATTGCCGACTTCAACGCAGCCGAGCTGATGATACGCGGACTTGTGAAAAAAGCCAGTTCAAAGAGCAACTGGTTTGCTCCATCGCTTCGCATGGTGGTGGGCATTCCCTCGGGCGCCTCTGAAGTTGAAATACGTGCCGTGCGCGACTCATCGGACCACGCCGGCGGACGCGACGTGTATATGATTTACGAGCCAATGGCTGCTGCACTTGGCATCGGACTCGACGTTGAAGCCCCTGAAGGCAACATGATTGTTGACATAGGCGGCGGCAGCTCAGAGATTGCTGTGATTTCACTTGGCGGCATTGTGAGCAACAAGAGCATTCAGATTGCCGGCGACGACCTAACCGAAGACATTCGTGAGCACATGCGCCGCGCACACAATCTGCGTGTGGGCGAACGCACTGCCGAACAAATAAAAATCAACGTAGGCTCGGCTCTCACCGAACTCGAGAACCCACCCGAAGACTACATTGTGCGCGGTCCTAACCAAGTAACTGCACTCCCTCTTGAGGTGCCGGTTTCTTATCAGGAAGTGTGCCACTGCATTGAGAAGACAATCTCAAAGATTGAAGCTGCCGTGCTGAGCGCACTTGAGCAAACCCCATCAGAGCTTTATACCGACATCGTGAAAAACGGTATTTATCTTGCTGGTGGTGGCGCTCTCATCCGCGGTCTCGACAAGCGTTTTACCGACAAAATCGGTATTAAGTTCCATATCGCCGAAGACCCTCTGCTCTCTGTGGCAAAGGGTACAGGAGTTGCGCTTAAAAACATCAAGCGCTTCAACTTCCTCATTCGCTGATAACGCAAGGAGCTTACACCTTAGTTAATAATATACCCACAAGAAGGCTTTGATTTTTCATTGCCTTCTCGTGTGTATCTAATGGGTTTTAGTTTTTTTACTCATCCACATCATTCTTTTTTCCGCTCCCCACCCAACTGTTAAGTGAAAGAACTACTAAATTTTCTCATAAAACATAGTCAATGGCTTGTATTCATCTTCTACGTGTTTATAAGCTGTTACTTGCTGTTCCACAATAACCCCTATCAGCAGCATGTCTATCTCACGTCGGCCAACGCCGTGAGCGCATCTGTTTATCAGGGCATGAGCACCGTTACTTCATATTTCAACTTGCGTGACATCAACGAGGACTTGCAAGAGCGCAACGCCCTGCTCGAGATGGAAGTAATAAACCTGCGCAACCAAGTGAACAACCTGCAACTGCTCTCCGACTCCACCGCCATGCCATCAAACATCAATCAATATGAGTTTATCACGGCACGAGTCATAAGCAACAGCATCTCGTCGGCACAAAACTACATCACCATCAACCGCGGCGAGAGCGACGGATTGCGCCCCGAAATGGGTATTGTGAACCAAAACGGTATCGTAGGAACAGTGGATGTGGTTGGCAAACATTTTTCGCGCGTCATCTCGTTGCTCAACAGCAACTTCCGCCTGTCGTGCAAAGTGAAAGGCAGCGACTCGTTTGGCAGTCTGGTGTGGGACGGCAAAAGCCCCTATCATGCTGTTCTTGAAGAGATGCCTCGCCATGTGAAGTATCATCGCGGCGACACCATTGTCACCAGCGGTTACTCATCAGTGTTCCCCGAGGGAATCATTGTGGGCACCATCGAAAGCGACAAAAAAGAAGTGTCAGACAACTTCATCTCGCTTCGCATAAAGCTCACCACCGACTTCACCCAGCTGAGCACCGTGAGAGCAATAAAGAGCGACATCAAAGCCGAGATTGACGCTCTCGACATCAATAACGACCAAAGAGAGGAGGATAGCAAATGACGCGTAACGTACTACAATTTGTGGCGCTGTTTTTCATAATGGTCTTGGCACAAGCCATTTGCAGCAAAATTTGCCTTTTCAACATTGCTGTGCCCATCATCTTCATCTATTTCCTGGTGAGATTGCCCATCAGCATTGGCGTGAATTGGATGATGACCATTGCATTCCTCTTAGGTCTCACCATCGATGTCTTCAACAACACTCAAGGAATGAATGCGCTCTCGTGCGTGATACTTGCCATATTGAGACGCCCCATCTTCAGGCTCTACTCCCCTCGCGAGGACGACCTCACCGACACCATCCCATCAATCAACTCATTGGGACTGAGCGTCTTTTTCAGATATATGAGCACACTTACTGTGATTTACTGCACTTTGCTGTTCTCAATTCAGGCATTCTCAATCATGAACATCTCGCTCACATTGCAGCGAATAGTGGCAAGCAGTATTCTCAGCATCATATTAATTTTAGGTTTCGACAGTTTAGCAGTATCGCATCGTGAGAAAAGACTATAGGTTAGAACGACGTAAATATGTGATTGGCGGATTCATCACGTTGCTGGTAATCATTTACATTATCAGGCTCTTTGACCTGCAAGTGTGCGACAGCACATACAAAGAGAATGCTGATAGCAACGCCTTCATGAAGAAAACCATCTATCCCTCGCGCGGATTCATCTACGACCGCAATGGGCGTTTGGTGGTTTTCAACCAACCTGCCTACGACGTTGTGCTAATTCCGCGCGACGTGCAACCGTTTGACACCATAGACTTTTGTAACACTCTGCGCATCACACGCGAAGAGTTTGACCAGCGCATGGCCGACCTGAAGAACCCAAAGAAGAATCCCAACTATTCTTCTTATTCGCAACAGACTTTCATAACCCACCTATCGGCACAAGACTATGGCCGACTGCAAGAAAAGCTATATCGCTTCCCTGGCTTTTTCATACAAAAACGCATTCTTAGGCAATACAACTATTGCAATGCCGCCAACGTGCTTGGCAACATTCGCGAGGTTAACCAAAGCGACCTTGAAAACGACGATTATTATCGTCCGGGCGACTACACCGGCGACTTGGGCATAGAAAAAAGTTATGAAAAAGAGTTGCGCGGACGCAAAGGCGTGGAAATACTCATTCGCGATGCGTGCGGCAAAATCAAGGGCAGCTACGACGGCGGCAGCCACGACATTGCGCCCATCTCAGGCAAAGACCTCACTTTGAGCATCGACATAGAATTGCAAAAATATGGCGAAGAACTCATGCGCAACAAAAAAGGCGCCATAGTGGCCATTGAGCCAGAAACCGGCGAAGTGCTCGCTTTGGTTTCGAGCCCCACCTACAACCCCATGTTGCTTGTGGGTCGCGAACGCGGCAAGAACTATCGCAAGTTGGTAAACGACAAGCTCAATCCGCTCTACGACCGCTCAATCATGGCAGCCTATCCGCCCGGTTCAACTTTCAAGCCCACGCAAGGACTCATCCTGAGGCAAGAAGGCATAGTCACCACTGGCACGCAATTTCCGTGTTATCACGGTTACATCTCAGGGCGTTTGAAAGTGGGATGCCACGGCCACGCATCGCCCATTGCGCTCAAACCAGCCATTCAAACTTCGTGCAACGCCTATTTCTGCTGGGGATTCAAGAGCATGATTGACCGCAAAAGCAAATACGGCTCAGTGTCAAAAGCATTTGAAGTGTGGAAAAACCACATGGTAACAATGGGTTACGGCTATCGTCTGGGCATTGACCTGCCAAGCGAAAGCCGCGGCTTCATCCCCAACAGCGAGTTCTACGACAAAGTATATGGACAAAACCATTGGCGAGCCAACACGGTGATTTCAATAGCCATTGGCCAGGGCGAAATACTTGCCACGCCATTGCAGATAGCCAACCTGTGTGCCACCATTGCCAACCGAGGCTATTACTATACCCCTCATGTGGTGAAAGCCATTCAAGGCAAGAAAATCGACAAGAAATACTACGAGCGCCACACCCCGTCAATCAGCAGCAACTTCTATCAAGAGATTGTTGAAGGCATGCGCATGGCGGTGACTGGCGGTACTTGCCGTGCTGCCACATTCAACGATGTGTTGGTGTGCGGCAAAACAGGTACGGCACAAAACCCTCACGGCAAAGACCACTCGGCATTCATGGGATTTGCGCCTATGGACCATCCCAAAATTGCCATTGCCGTATATGTTGAGAACGCCGGTTTTGGTGCCACCTATGGCGTGCCCATTGGTTCACTTATGATGGAAAAATACCTCACCGGCGAGGTTAAGCGAACCGAGCTTGAGCAACGCATGATGAATGCCAACACCATCTCTTACAGCGGTGTTCGCCGTCAGTATCAATCGGCCGATAAACCTGCCGAATCAACCGAATCGGGCGAAAACAAAGATGCATCAACTTCTGAGCAACAACAATAAGAAAATGAAAAAAGTAATAATCAGTGTTTTAGGTAAAGACAAAGTGGGCATTATTGCAAAAGTGTGCAACTATCTTGCCCAAGAAGGCATCAGCGTGATGGATATCTCTCAAACCATTGTGCAAGGATACTTCAACATGATGATGATTGTTGATATGTCAGCATCAAAGATTCAACTTCAAGAGCTGCAAAAAGGCATGGACCAGATTGGCGAGCAAATTGGCGTTCAAATAAAGTGCCAACGTGAAGAAATCTTCAACAAAATGCACCGCATTTAACACATGTGGGGCGTGGTCTTCAACACACCATAAGGTAAAAAAATTGAACTATGATAAACTTACTTGAAGTAGCTGAAACCAACAAGATGATTGAGCAAGAGAATCTTGACGTGCGCACAATCACAATGGGCATTAGCCTGCTTGATTGCGTCGATAAGAATCTCAATGTGTGCTGTGACAACATCTACAAAAAAATCACCACACTTGCCAAAGACCTTGTGAGCACAGGCAACGATATTGCCAGCGAATTTGGTATTCCCATTGTGAATAAGCGCATCAGCATCACACCCATCTCGCTCATCGGAGCATCGTGCTGCAAAACAACCGCCGACTATGTAACCATAGCCCACACTCTCAACCATGCCGCAAAAACCGTTGGCATAAACTTCATGGGTGGCTATTCTGCCATAGTGTCGAAAGGCATGACGCCAAGCGACGAGTTGCTCATACGCAGCATCCCGCAAGCTCTTGCCGAAACCGACCTCATTTGCAGCTCGGTGAACGTGGGCAGCACAAAAACCGGCATCGACATGGATGCCGTGCGCCTGATGGGCGACATCATCAAGCAAACAGCATTACTCACCAAAGATAACGACTCAATTGGTTGTGCCAAGCTTGTGGTGCTGTGCAATGCCCCCGACGACAATCCATTTATGGCAGGAGCATTTCACGGCGTGAGCGAAGCCGACGCCATAATCAATGTGGGCGTGAGCGGCCCCGGTGTGGTGAAACACGCACTGCAAAACATTCGCACCGAATCATTTGAAGTTCTTTGCGAAACCATTAAGCGCACAGCATTCAAAATCACTCGCGTTGGACAACTTGTGGCTCAGGAAGCCAGCCGCCGACTTAATGTGCCATTTGGCATCATCGACCTCTCATTGGCTCCTACTCCTGCCGTGGGCGACAGCGTTGCCGACATAATTCACGAGATTGGCCTTGAACATGCCGGAGCACCAGGCACCACCGCAGCACTTGCCCTACTCAACGACCAAGTGAAGAAAGGAGGCGTTATGGCTTCATCTTACGTAGGCGGATTAAGCGGCGCTTTCATCCCCGTGAGTGAAGACCAAGGAATGATTAATGCAGTTAATGCCGGAGCACTCACCATTGAGAAACTCGAGGCCATGACCTGCGTTTGTTCAGTTGGACTCGACATGATTGCCATACCCGGCGACACCCCGGCTACCACCATTGCCGGCATCATTGCCGACGAAAGCGCAATTGGCATGATTAACCAAAAAACCACCGCGGTGAGAATTATTCCTGTGATTGGCAAAAACGTGGGTGACACAGTGGAATTTGGCGGACTGCTTGGCTATGCACCAATAATGCCGGTCAATCGTTTTGATTGCAGCGCATTTGTGAACCGCCGCGGACGTATTCCTGCGCCCATACACAGTTTCAAAAACTAATTCACGGCAACATTTACATCAAATAAACCACATAAAAGTCGGGAGAGAACACATGCTGACAATTTTTGGTATGCAGCGTTTTCTCCCGATGTTTTTGTATATCCACTATACTAAATCATCCTCCCACAGCGAAACCATCAACCTGCCAGTAGTGTCTAAAGGCGTGTGATACACAAAACGTTAATGCACAACACAAAGTGACTGCAATCAGCCGTTGCACAATTCTTCCTATTAGGTGTTGGAATAAATGCTGAAAATTCAATATATTTGCATCAAAT
>JBJECY010000026.1:0-3475 GCA_051871515.1 Muribaculaceae bacterium
TGAGCAACACCCCCGACGAGGAGATTCTTGAACGATTCCTCGCTGCCGACCTGCCTTCAAGGCTGGTGTTTGACTTCTATGCGCTCTTTGATGTGGTTGATAGTCCGCTTGCCATACGTTCGTCGTCGCTGCTCGAGGACAGTCACTATCAGCCCTTTGCAGGCATCTATGCCACGTATATGGTGCCGCACCTCGCCGATAAGCGCATCATGCTCAAGCAGTTGAGCGATGCCATCAAGGGTGTTTATGCCTCGGTGTTTTATTCTGACAGCAAGGCATATATGGTTGCCACAAGCAATGTGATTGACCAAGAGAAGATGGCGGTGATAATACAAGAAGTGGTGGGCGAGACGCATGGCGAGTATTACTACCCGTCGTTCTCGGGAGTAGGGCGTTCGCTCAACTATTATCCCACCGGCGACGAGCAGCCCGAAGATGGCGTGTGTGAAGTGGCAGTGGGCTTAGGAAAATATATTGTTGACGGCGGCATGGCGCTGCGCTTCTCGCCCAAGCATCCCAAGAGCGTGCTGCAAACCAGCACCCTCGACCTTGCTTTGCGTGACACGCAGACCCATTTCTATGCCCTCAGCTCAACTGAGGTCGCTACCGACTTTAAGGTTGACGACGGATTTAACATAAAACGCCTGCGGGTGCAAGACGCTGCCAAGAGCGGCGCTCTGAAGTATATGGTTTCAACCTACAATGCCATGGACAATCGCATTGTTGACAACGACCAAGGCTTGGGCCGCAAATTGGTGACCTTTGCCAACGTGCTCACTCACGATGCTTTCCCGCTGGCTCAGATTGCCGATAGCATGCTCAGTTTCGGTCAGTCAGCCATGGACAGGCCCGTGGAGATTGAGTTTGCCGGAGTGATTGCTCCGCCCTCGCAGTTGACGCAGGGTAAGCGCGGCAAGCTCTATTGGTTGCAGATTAGGCCTATTGTTGACCGCCGCGAGATGCTCGATGAGAAAATTATGCACGTTGACCGCAGTAAAGTGCTGTTATTCAGCGACAGAGCACTTGGTCACGGCATGATGGACAACATCACAAGCGTGGTGTTGGTGAAGCCCGAGCAATTTTCTATGGCAAATAATTCGGCAATTGCTGCTGAAATTGAAGAAATAAATCGTATCTTTACGGAAAAAGAAGAAAACTACATACTCGTGGGAGTGGGTCGATGGGGCTCAAGCGACAATGCGCTGGGTGTTCCCGTGAAATGGCCTCACATCTCAGCGGCAAGGGTGATTGTGGAACTGTCGATGCCCGGTGCTAATATTGAGCCAAGCCAGGGCACGCATTTCTTCCAAAATCTCACCTCGTTTGGAGTGGGATACTTCACCATCGACACCAAGAATGAAGCTAACGTGTTTAGCTACGACTTCTTGGCGTCGTGTGCTGCAACCTATGAGAGCCAATATCTGCGGGTGGTGAGTTTCAAGACGCCGCTCACGGTGGCAATCAACGGCCTTAGTGGTCAGGGCATAGTGCTCAAACCCGAGGTGTGAGCCGTGAAGCGCCTTTTTGCTCGTTGAGCAATATGTGATAAAAAACAAGTGTTTGAACAATAAAAACCTGAATATGGGATTTTTTAACAAAATAAAAAACGCCTTAGGTTATCCCGAGGGCGACTACGACGACGAGGATGAATTGGATGGCTTCAACCCATCGCATCGCACACCTTACGTCAACCCGTTTAAGAAAGAAGATACCGTGCCCGACCTCTCGGACCTTGAGGAAAGCAAGCCTCAGTCGCAATTGACGGTGCCCGATAAGCCTAAGGCTGTGGCTGAGTTTGAGGACAAGTTGCCCGAAGGCGTGTTCGACGGCATCATCACCATCATCAACGGCAGTCTGCCCGAGTTCCTGCGTGAGTGCATCGACCTTGACAAAGAGCGCAAGGCGGTGAGCATTGCCATGGGACCTAAGTTTAGCGACTATGTGCGCAATCTGCGACGCACCTCGCTTGAAGAGGCTCGTAATCAATGGATTGACGAGCGCAACGACTTCACCCAACGCCTCGCTCAGGCCGACCTGCGCGCCAACGATGCCGTGCGCAAAGCCACCGAGATAAAAGACCGCCTCATGAGCGAAGAACGTCAGCGACGCGCCATTGTGGAGCGTTCGCACGACCTTGAAGCGCGCATCTCGGAGCTTGAGGCTCAGCGTGAGCAGGACCAACTGCAAAACAAGGGGTTGCTCAACAAAATAAAGGTGCTTCAGGTGCAGGTGGGCGACTCGCAGAAAGATGCCGAGGAAATTAGCCGCCTCAACCAGCTCATCAACGAGCAACGCCAGAAGATAGCCACAATTGCCCAACTCGATGCACAAATCACCGAGTTGACTCATGAGAACGACGACCTGAAGGCTCAACTTGAATCGCTCAATTCAAAGAATGACAACGAGGAGTTGCTGCAGGAGTTCAAAACCAAGATGGAGTTGGCCAATGCGCTTATCACCGAGTTGCGCGTTGCTGCAAATGAAAAAGAGAAAGAGGCAGCGCAGGCATCTGAGAAACTTCGCATTGCCAACGATGAGCTTGCCAACACCCAGATGGAGCTGAAAGAGGCTCGCGAAGAGCTTGAGATTGCCGCCGAGATTCAAGACAAGATTGAGCAATTTGAGAAGATAAAGGCTAAAAAAGATGCCGAGATAAAGTCGTTGCGCGAGCAGGTGGTTGATGCCATGCAGAGCAGCAACGCACTTGTCGCTGCCAACGAAGCCTTGCAACAAAGCCGCAGCGAGGTGAGCAAGGGCTTGGCTCGTATTGCCGAGCTCGAGGAGCTTGTGGCTCAACTCAAAGATGTGAATCTGCAACACGACGTTGACCTTGCCAACAAGGTTGATTCGCTCTTAGCCAAACTTAAGGAAGCCGACAAAAAGCTGGCGACGCAAGCTGCTGAATATGATCAACTAAAGGGCGCTAATTCTGAGCAAGGACAGTCAATCAGCCGCCTTGAAGCCGAGAACCTGTCGCTGAGAGTGCAGGTGAAAAACCTAAAGGCTAACATCAATGACCGTGATGCCGAGATAAATGAATTGCGCAAGCAAGTACCTGTGCAACCCGAGGCAGAAAATGAGCCATTGGCAGGCGATGACAGTTTGCATGTGGCACCAAATGACGAAATGACAACGAGCATCGACGAGATTGACGATATTGATTGGCTCATGCCGTCGCCCCCTTCTGAGCCCGAGCCGGAACCAAAGCCCGAGCCAGTGAAGGAAGAGCGCCAAAAGCCAAATCCTGAAATCGGCTCGTCGCAGATGTCGTTGTTCTAAGATAAAATCTTTATTGGCGATGTGCCGTCCCTGGGGGTGGAGGTTGCAGAAATCGCAACTCTGCCTACCATTTGTGTGTAAGAATTATTTTTGACAAATTGGGCGTATTGCGATACGCCCAATTTTTTGCGCCATATTGTGTTGGGGGAAATTTGTTGAGTTGTTGTAGGGGCGTATAGCAATACGCCCGGCGACC
>JBJECY010000027.1:0-16908 GCA_051871515.1 Muribaculaceae bacterium
GGTCAATCAAAGAGTTGGCGCAATATGTCGGGCGACTTTAGCGCGCCCACAATGCTGCCTTGTATGCGGAAATAGTCAATCATCATATCAAGAATCATGCCCCGTTGCTGACGCGTGTACCTGAATAGGTGCATATTTTCAAAGGTGATGTGTGAGAGCACAAATAGCGCATGCGCCTGAGCTGGCGCTAAGCTATGAGGTGTGGCAGGTGGAGCAGCACAGAAAACGCCTTCTTGCATATTAAACCACGACCCGCGCCGGTAGCTGCCCACATCGGGCTGTATGCCCAGAAACACGCTCAAATGATATAAAAAACACAAATGGAAATTGGCGATGCCGCGCGTAGCGCTATTGAGCAGCAGCACCGAGTCGTGAATGAAGCTGAACAACTGCCCTCCCGGCTCAATCTGCTGAATGGCATGCGAGAGAAACTCGCTCATAAACATAGCCACCGAACTGCGCACCGGGTCGCCATAGATGCGGCTCAAAGCATGCAATATGCGCACGTCGCGGCACGAGCTCACCTCAATGCCGGGCACTATGCGCGCCTCAAACTCAATGAGCGACAGCGGCATGAACGCAGCCGCACGCAAGCGCTGACCACGAGTGTTGCCCTGTGGCAGCAAAAACGCCATGCGCCCACGTTCAAGAGTGTAAACGTGTGCAATTGAGTTTTTGTCGGAATATTTCATCACATTGAGCACTATGCCCTGAAGCTTCTCATACATGCTTTTTTCGATTGATTTTTCAGTTCGCTCTCAGCATCACAAAAATGGCGCAAACCACGCCATAATAATGTGCTAAATTACAAAAAACGCTCGCAAAAACATCACATCAGGGTCAAAAACAATCAAAAAAGCCGAAAAAAGAGCAGAAAATTTGCGAGAATCAGAAATAGTCACTATATTTGCACTCGCTTTCGGGCAATGTGCTCAAAAGATGGCCCATTCGTCTATCGGCTAGGACGCAAGATTTTCATTCTTGAAAGAGCAGTTCGATTCTGCTATGGGCTACAAATTAAAGAATTAGCAAACAAACAAAAAGGTTTTAAAGAAATGGCAAACCATAAATCATCAATCAAAAGAATACGTCAAGCAGCAGCAAGAAGACTTCGCAACCGCTACTACGCAAAGACTGCACGCAACGCAGTTCGTAATCTTCGCAACACTACCGACAAGGCAGTTGCCGTTGAAGATTACAAGAAGGTAGCATCAATGCTCGATAAGTTGGCACGTAAAGGTGTTATCTCAAAGAACAAAGCATCAAACTTGAAGTCGAAGTTGGCTAAGGGCTTGAACAAGCTCGCTGCAGCATAATTGGGCAAGTAGTTATCACTTCCGCTCATCGCAGCGGCGATATAGATGGCCCATTCGTCTATCGGCTAGGACGCAAGATTTTCATTCTTGAAAGAGCAGTTCGATTCTGCTATGGGCTACCTGAAGCGTTGAATCTTAAGGATTCAACGCTTTTTGTTATGCCCCAGCCTCAACTCTGTTTGCCCACACACAAGGGCACAGCCAGTCAACGCTGCCCGGCGGCTCTCGCCCGGCAACGCAACAACCCGTAAATAACATCAAAACTGTTTAATCTTGCAATGCGCCATTGCCTGTGTTAAGCTTGGCGTGGAGATGGTCTTTCACTTGATTCATAAGCCACATGGGTGTGCTGGTGGCGCCGCAGATGCCTATGTGGTCCTTGCCCTCAAGCCATCGCAAATCAATCTCATCTTCGTTTGAGATAAGGTAGCTCAGCTCGTTCACGCGCCTACATTCCTCATACAAGATGTGGCCGTTGCTGCTCTTGCTGCCGCACACAAACAAGATAACATCGTGGCTTTGCGCAAACTCGCGTATCTGCGGAATACGGTTTGCCACACGGCGGCAAATGGTGTCGTAGCTGCGGAATGTCACATCGGGCGCTACGCGTTTTTTTATCTCGTCAACAATGAGCTGAAAGCCTTGCAACGATTTGGTGGTTTGCGAATAGAGATAGATGTCGCGAGTAAAATCAATCTTGTCAATCTCGTCGATGCTCTCAATAACCAGCGCATTGCCTGCCGTCTGACCCACCAAGCCATTAACCTCGGCGTGGCCTTTTTTGCCGTAAATCACAATCTGCGGATGACTGCCATCAGCAGTATCGTTGTAAGTGGTGTGGATGCGCTGTTGCAGTTGCAACACCACCGGGCAAGTGGCATCAATGATTTCAATGTTGTTTTCACGAGCCACGGCATAGGTCTCGGGCGGCTCGCCGTGGGCACGCAACAGCACTTTCACGTTGTGCAGGCTCCTGAGCTGCTCATGGGTGATGGTCTCGAGCCCTATCTTTTGCAGGCGTTCAACCTCGTTGCTGTTATGCACTATGTCGCCAAGGCAATACAGGTGCCCCGACTTGTTGATTTGTTCTTCGGCCTTGCGTATGGCAGTCACCACACCAAAGCAGAAACCCGAACCGCTGTCAATTTCTATCGTAGCCATCTTGCTGATTATCAAATAAAACTATCATCGGGGGCACATGCCCCATTTTTAACTCTCATGCACCAAAGGCGTCAACCCGGTGCGCCCGTCACCCATCAATCAACAATTGAGTGATAAAGATTGAGCAACCATTGGTTTTGCTCCTCGCGAGTCATATCGCTGTTGTCGAGCACCACAGCATCGTCGGCGCGACGAAGCGGGCTCTCGGCGCGGGTGGTGTCAATGAGGTCGCGCTGCTTCACATTTTGCAGCACCTCTTCATAGGTGGTTGTGGTGTCGCCCTTGCTGCGCAACTCATCGTAGCGGCGGCGCGCGCGTGTTTCAGCCGAAGCATCGACATACACTTTCATCTCGGCATCGGGGAACACGGTTGTACCAATATCGCGGCCATCCATCACAATGCCCTTGTTGCGGCCCATTTGCTGTTGCTGAGCCACCAGTGCGTGGCGCACAAAAGGCAATGCGGCAATGGTGCTCACGCGGCTCGACACCCGCATATCGCGTATCTTGCCCTCAACATTCTCGCCATTGAGATAAGTCTCGGTGGCTCCGGTGGCTACATTCACGCCAAAGCTGATGTTTATGCCGGGCATTTGCTGCTGCAACGCGTCGGTGTCAACAGTGCCGTCGGGGGCTATAAGTCCGTTATCGAGGCTATAAAGCGTCACGGCGCGATACATGGCGCCGCTATCGATATATGCGTAGCCAATGGTCTTGGCAAGCACCTTTGCCATGGTGCTCTTGCCCGACGATGAAAAGCCGTCGATGGCTATGGTGATGAGTCGTTTTGTCATTCTATCTATTGTTTTTTATGTTGTTTCTTCTTTTGTTGTAAGTTTCTCCAAAAAAGCGCTTCCTCGGCTGCTTTTGTCACCACAAAAATACAAACTTTTGTGCAATAACGCCACCTTTTTTATTGGCAACTCGCTCTCAACATCCGTTTGCCGAGCGCGAACGCTGAAACTGCACAATAGTGTCAATAATCTCTTGCGGTTCATCGGAGATTGAGAGCAGCAGATTACGATACTTGCCGTCGCGTTCAAGCTGCTCGAGCATTGGATAAATGGGCATCTCATCGGTCCAGAACTTGGTGCCGAGGAATGCCATTGGGCTGGCAATGCCAAAGGTGAGATAATGGTTTTGCACGGCATCTTGAAAAATCTCTTGCACCGTGCCTGCGCTGCCGGGCGTATAAACTATTCCGCCAAACGCCATGGTGAGTATGCCATCTTCGCGAATACTGTTTTCAAACAGCTTGGCAATGTGTGTGGCAAACGGCGTGGCAGGTTCGTGGCCATAGAGCCAAGTGGGCACGCCAAGGCTTTGATAAGTGTTCTGCGGGAACCGTTGCATCACCTCAAAGGCAGTGCTTAGCCACCGTTGCGAGCTGAAATTAGGAGCCTCGGCAAGCATCTCAACGGCTTGTTGCAACTCCTGTTGGCTGCGGCCAGCCATCCATGCGCCCAAGTGAGTGGCCTCCATAGCTCCCGGTCCGCCGCCGGTCACCATCAGGAATCCCATCTCGGTAAGGCGTTTGCCAATGGTGGCAATCGAAGCGAAGTTGGCATCGGTGCGCAGCAGCGCGTGCCCGCCCATCACGCCAACGGTTTTGAGCACATCGTAGCCCGAGATGAATTGCGTGAGCGCCATGGCTATTGAATGGTCGTGAAGCGTGCGCCCAAGCTTTTCCTTGGCACTAAGGGTGTGCTTGCCCAAGGTAAGATAGTGATTATAGGTGATGGTGTCGTAGCACAGATTCAGGCTGTCGGGGTCCTCGGGATTGAACTTGTCGTAGAGGTCGGCTGCACCATACAGGCTGGTGCGCGTCACGTCGTAAGGCACGCTCTTCAGATAGTCGCCTATTGCTTCAAGTTCGCCGTAGTTGGGTTGCGTAATCATAAACGGTTATTATGCAGTGGATGATAGGTTAACATATTGTCACTCAATGCCAAACACGCTGTGAGCATTAGCATCGGTGGCTTGCGACACTTGCTCAACGTCGATGCCAAGATGCGCTGCTATGCAAGCGGCAATGTGCGGTATGTTGGCGCTCTCGTTGCGCTTGCCTCGGTTGGGCACTGGTGCCAGATAAGGCGAATCGGTTTCAAGCAGCAGCCGATTGAGCCCAATCAGCGGCAGCAATTGGGGAATTGTTGACTTTTTGAAAGTCACAATGCCGTTGATGCCAAAATAGAAGTCGCCGCGACGGCGTATCTCAGCCACATCGTCAGCCGAGCCGGTGAAGCTGTGAAACACCATTACCGGCAACTCACCGGTGAAGCCGTCAATCACTTGCAGCACCTGTTCAAGCCCCTCGCGGCAATGTATTATCACAGGCAAGCCCAGCTGGCGTGCCCAATGCATCTGAATGTCAAGCACCTGCAACTGCTCGCGCCAATAGGTCTTGTCCCAATAAAGGTCGATGCCCACCTCTCCCACTGCCACATAGCGGTTGATGCCCAGCCAATGCTCAATCTGCTTAAGGTCGGTGGCAAAATTGCCGTTGACCTCGGTGGGATGCAAGCCCATAGCCATCGACGTGCATTGGGCAAACTGCTCATGCAGCCGGTGCATAGGCTCAATGGTGGTGAGGTCAACGTTGGGCAGCACCATGTGGCGCACGCCGCTGCTGAGTGCGCGTTGCACCACCTCGCTGCGGTCGGCATCAAACTCTTCAAGATAGATGTGGGTGTGGGTGTCAATCATTGCCTTAATCTCTGAGGGGAGGGGATTATTTGTTGCGTTTCACCAAACGGTTGATGAAAGCGGCAAATTCGTTCTTAGCCTCGTGGCTGATGTCAATCTTGCTCAACGCAGAGAGTGCCTTGTCGTTATATTGGTCAATGGCACTGTTCGATAGTTCGCGCAGCTGCAATTGCTCGTAGATGGCGGTCACGGCAGGCACCTTCACGCTGCGGCTGGCATTGGGAGTGCTGAGCCACAAGTTCAGCTCAATGCGTTGGTCACCGGTGGCGCGTTGCATGGCGTTGATGAGCAGGAATGTTTTCTTGTTGTTCATGATGTCACCGCCAATGGCTTTGCCAAAAGTTGCCTCATCGCCCCACACATCGAGCATATCGTCTTGCAACTGAAAGGCAACGCCCAGGTTCTCGCCCACCTCATAGAAGGCTTGAGCCGTAGCCTCGTCGGCGCCGCCAATGAGGGCGCCCATCTTGCACGCGCAGCCCAGCAGCACCGATGTTTTCAGCCTTATCATATTGATATACTCATCGACAGTGACATCGCCGCGAGTCTCAAAATCCATATCATATTGCTGACCCTCATATATCTCCATAGCCGTGCGGTTGAAAAGCTGCATCACCTCGGGCATCACGCTTGGCTGAGCCTTGGCTATGAGCTGTGTTGCCATGGTGAGCATGGCGTCGCCTGAGAGTATGGCGGTGTTGTCGTCCCACTTCACATGCACGGTGGGCTTGCCGCGGCGTATGTCGGCCTTGTCCATCACATCATCGTGCAACAGGGTGAAGTTGTGATACATCTCAAGTCCCACAGCCGGCTCAATGGCGTTCTCAATGTCGCCACCCACAGCATCGCAAGCCATCAGCACCAACACAGGGCGCAAGCGCTTGCCGCCAAGGTCCATAGTGTAAGATATTGGCTCATAGAGGTGAGCCGGCGATGCGGGATAAGGAATCGCCTTGATGGCTTCGTTCACCCGCTGAAGGTATTGGTCAAATGTAAGCATACTCATTTTTGCAATTGCGTTATTTATGTTTTTATGTTATTGATTATTGCCATTTGTTTGCCACCGCCAAGGCGCAACGCTATTGTTCGTCATCGGCAGCAGCATCTTCAATGCCCAATGCATGAGCCAAGCCGGGAGCTTCGCGCATAATCACCTCGCTGAAAACGCGGTCAAATATCCTGCTTGCCTCTTGGTTTTGGGCTGTGTCGTAGCGTGCCTGAAGGGCTTTTGCCTCAAGAATGGCACGTTCAAGCGCAAACGAGTCAACCGGCACAACAGTGTCAACAGCCAACACGGCACGAGCAGCGCGAAGGGCTTCGGCGGCAGCCTCGCTTTTCTGGCGGCGTTGCGACGAACCGCTGCACGACAACACGCTCAACACCAGCAACAAAGCCGGCACAAATTTCATTATCTTCATTTGATATAAGTGGTTAAGAATTTTCATTTACTTTGTTGGTTTCGCCGCACGTCGCCCTGTTGATGAGCCACCACGGCATTGCATAATACAAAATTACTCATTCCGTGCGGGAAAACGAAACACTGCGACACATTTTTGCGCCCCGGCATCCACTTTTTGCCGCAGAAACAACGTGCCGCGATATGCGATAATTGCCTATTACGGCACTTTTATGGAGCAAGCCGCGCCCTATCTCATCGGCAAAAGAACCCCCAACAAACCAACTCTAAAATCCGCTCCCCAACCGCGCCCAAAGTGCAAGCTTTGCATTTTGAATCATCGAAAAAGTGTAGTGTTTCGCATTTTGAATCATCGAAAAAGTGTGGACTTTCGCACTTTGAATCATCGAAAAAGTGTGGGTTTTTGCGTTTTGAATCATCGAAAAAGTGTATATTTGCAGAAAATTTAGCATTTACACCACGATGAAACGACTAATATACAACGAATTAAAGCAGTGGAAAGACAATAAAGACCGCAAACCGCTGATTCTGCTTGGTGCAAGACAAGTGGGAAAGACATGGATTATGCAGCATTTTGGCAAACAAGAATATGAAACTGTTGCCTATATAAACTGTGACGATGACCCTCGCGCAGAAAATCTGTTTGTGCCTGATTATGACATTAACCGTATTCTATTATCTATCCAAGCAATGACAGGTGTCAATGTGGAACCTGGCAAAACATTGATTATATTTGATGAAATTCAAGAGCTAAAACGAGGCATCCATTCTCTCAAATACTTCTATGAGAAAGCCCCGCAATACCATGTTATGGTGGCAGGGTCGCTACTTGGCATAACACTTGGGCGAGGAGAATCTTTCCCTGTTGGCAAAGTTGACATCTTGAATATGTATCCCATGAACTTTTGCGAGTTTCTCCACGCGCTTGGGCAATCGAACTTGGTTTCGCTCATTGAGTCAAAGCAGTGGCAGGTTATTGCGCTGATGAAAGACACCTTTGAGAGTCTCTTGCGCCAGTATTACTATGTGGGAGGAATGCCAAATGTAGTATCAAAGTATGTCAAAAACAAAGACTTGGCAGAGGTGAATAAAGAGCAAAAAGCAATAATTGAAGCCTACAGGCGTGACATATCAAAACACACCACCGAGCGCGAATCAATTAGAATCGGACAGGTGCTTGATTCTCTGCCCTCGCAACTTGCCAAAGAGAACAAAAAATTCATATATGGCGCCATTAAAAAGGGTGCTCGTGCCGCTGATTTTGAACTTGCAATACAATGGTTGGTTGATGCAGGCTTAGTTCTGAGGGTACACCGCCTTAGCGAAGTTCACATGCCCATAAAGTTTTATGAGCAACTCGACTCCTTCAAACTGTTCTTTTTAGACTGTGGGCTACTTGCATGCTTGGTTGATGCGCCTGCCGACAAGATGATTCTCGACAACACGGTATTCACTGAATTCAAAGGTGCTTTTGCCGAACAATTTGTTGCCCAAGAGCTTGTTTCTATGAACATCAAGCCATATTATTGGAGCAACGAACGTACCCCTGCCGAAATAGATTTTGTGGTGCAGCATCAAGGGAAAGCTTTACCTATTGAAGTAAAAGCATCGACCAACGTGCGCTCAAAGTCTCTTGCCCAATTCATCAAAGACAACGACGGCCTTAAGGGATTACGCCTGTCTCTAAGCCAGTATGTTGACCAAGATTGGATGGAAAACGTGCCGTTGTATGCCCTTCGTGGATGGTTTATGCCTTGAAAAGTTTCGCGGCAAGGCGTTTCATAGCCAAGATGTGGCGTTGGTTATATGGCAAGTGTAACAAAAAATGCCTATATTTGCGCAAGATATTCAACATTGCCCAACAGCCATAAACCCGTTATGCAACTACACGACCCCTTTGCCAAGCCACTATATGTGATGCTCAAGCCTGCCAGCTCGGCGTGCAACCTGCGTTGCCGCTATTGCTACTATCTTGAAAAAGCCAATATGTATGCCGACGGCAGCCGGCACATCATGAGCGACGAACTGCTTGAACGATTCATTGACCAATACATCACCTCGCAAACCATGCAACAGGTGCTTTTCACCTGGCACGGCGGCGAGACGCTGATGCGCCCGCTGTCGTTCTATCGCAAGGCCGTGGAGCTGCAAAAACGATATGCCCGCGGGCGAGTGATTGACAACTGCATACAAACCAACGCCACCATGCTCACCGACGAGTGGTGCCGGTTCTTTGCCGAGAACCATTGGCTGGTGGGCGTGTCAATTGATGGTCCACAGGAGTTTCACGACGAGTATAGGCGCACCGCCTCGGGCGCGCCATCGTGGCGCAAAGTGATGCAAGGCATCAACTGCCTCAACCGCCACGGCGTGGAGTGGAACGCATTGGCTGTGGTGAACGATTATAACGCCGATTACCCCCTTGAGTTTTATCATTTTTTCAAAGAAATAGGCTGCCACTATCTGCAATTCTCGCCCATAGTGGAGCGGCTGTATCAGCATGCCGACGGCCGACACCTTGCCGCACCGTGCGAGCAACAAGGCACCATGGCACCGTTCTCGGTCACAGCCAAGCAGTGGGGCAATTTTCTGTGCACCATCTTCGATGAATGGGTGCGCAACGACGTAGGCAACTATTTTGTGCAGCTCTTTGATGCCACCCTTGCCAACTGGATGGGCGTGCAACCCGGCGTGTGCGTGCTTGCCAAAGACTGCGGCCACGCCAGCGTGATGGAGTATAACGGCGACGTGTATTCATGCGACCATTTTGTGTTTCCGCAATACAAGCTTGGCAACATCTACACCTCGTCGCTCGTTGAGATGGTTTACGGCGAGCGTCAGCAGCAATTCGGTGCCATGAAGCAAGGGTCGCTGCCCACGCAGTGCCGCCAATGCCAATACCTCTTTGCCTGCAACGGCGAATGTCCAAAAAACCGCATCATCACCACCGCCACCGGCGAACCCGGGCTTAACTATCTGTGCAGCGGATATTATCAATTCTTTCACCATGTGGCACCCTACATGGACTACATGAAACGCCAACTGCAACAAGAACTGCCTCCTGCCAACATCATGCAGGCGATTGCCCGCGGCGAGCTATAAACGCCACCAAACAAGATGACGCGTTGTTGCCAGCAACGCAAACCTGAGAAAAACAAAAATCCCCTCAACTGAAACCAGTTAAGGGGTTGCTTGGATGGTGCCCAGAACAGGACTCGAACCTGCACGTCTCTCAACACTCGCACCTGAAACGAGCGCGTCTACCATTCCGCCACCTGGGCTTTGCGGTTGCAAAATTATAAATATTTTTGGAACTCCACAAATTATTTAGTGTGGTTTTTAAAAATATTTTCTCGGCTCTGCATTTTCATTCCACGCCATTGCGCGCGCCAAGCGGTTGCTAAACACCCAGTTTTCACCTTATAACAGAGGCAAACTCGGCGGCAATGTTTCACGGCCCAACACTTGCCACACGGCTGTGAATAAGTGAAAATTTATGTTTCACGCAAAAAGTTATTAACAAAAATGGCCACTTATCAACAATTTGAGCAAAAACACGGCTTTGCCTTGCTGAAATACCAAAAAGAATGTTTTCCTTTGCATCGGAAAAAAATCAGAAATCTATAAATTTCAGTATATGGGAAAGATAATAGCCATAGCAAACCAGAAAGGCGGAGTGGGAAAGACCACCACAGCCATCAACCTTGCCGCATCGCTTGCTGTGAACGGCAAGAAAGTGCTACTCATAGATGCCGACCCTCAGGCCAACGCCACATCGGGCTTGGGCATTGACCCTAAGAAAACCGTCTCGTCGATTTACGAGTGCCTGGTTGACGATTACCCACTTGCCAGCAGCCGCAACAGCACCTGTGTGAAGGGGCTCGACATCGTTGGGTCGCGCATCGACCTGGTTGGCGCCGAGCTGGAGCTTGTGAACAAGCCCAACCGCGAGCGCGCAATGCGCAACTCCCTGAGCGCCGTGCGCAACGAGTATGACTATATACTCATTGATTGCAGCCCATCGTTGGGGCTCATCACCGTGAACGCGCTCACCGCCGCCGACTCGGTGATTATCCCCGTGCAAGCCGAGTATTTTGCCCTTGAAGGCATCAGCAAGCTGCTCAACACCATACGCATCATCAAAAGCAAGCTCAATCCCACAATCGAGATTGAGGGATTCCTGCTCACCATGTACGATGCACGCCTGCGCCTCGCCAACCAAATCTATGAGGAACTGAAGAGCCACTTTGGCGACATGGTGTTTAACACGGTGATTCCGCGTAACATACGCCTCAGCGAAGCGCCGAGCCACGGTCTGCCGGCAATTCTCTATGATGCCGAGAGCCGCGGTGCCACCAGCCACGTGCTGCTTGCCAAAGAGCTGATACGCAAAAACCGCCATCACCCTGCCGCTGCGGCAGCCAAGTGACCACCGGCAAAAACCAAGCCCTAAAAACCAACTAACAAGAAAAAGCATTAATCATCATGTCACTCAAACGCAATGCATTGGGCCGCGGACTCGACTCGCTCATCTCAATGGATGAGGTGCAAACCAGCGGTTCATCAGCAATCAACGAAATAGCCATATCACAAATCTCGCCTAACCCCGAGCAGCCCCGCACCACCTTCGACGAGGATTCGCTTGAAGAGTTGGCTATGAGCATACGCGAGCTGGGCATCATTCAGCCGCTCACACTGCGCAGCACCGGCCCCGACAGCTATCAGATAATCTCGGGCGAGCGCCGTTACCGCGCCGCTCGCATGGCAGGACTTGAAACAGTGCCCGCCTACATCCGCACCGCCAACGACAGCGAGCTCACCGAGATGGCGCTCATTGAGAACATTCAGCGTGAAGACCTCAACGCCATTGAGATTGCGCTCACCTTCCGCAAACTCATTGACCAATATCAGCTCACGCAGGAACGCCTGAGCGAGCGCATTGGCAAAAAACGAACCACCATTGCCAACTTCCTGAGGCTGCTGAAGCTGCCTGCCGAGGTGCAGATTGGCTTGCGCGACCGCAAGGTGGATATGGGCCACGCGCGCGCTTTGCTCTCAATCGACAAGCCCTCGTTGCAGTTAAAATTATATAACGACATTCTTAAAAAAGGTTTATCGGTGAGGCAGGTCGAAGCCCTTGCCAAGCAGATGCAAGAAGGCTCAAACAGCACCAACCCCACCAGTCAAGACGCACCTAAGCGACTGACTAACAACGACTACGAGATACTGCAACGACACCTCAACAACTCGTTCCGCACCCAAGTGAAGTTTAGCGTAGATGCTTCGGGTAAAGGAAAAATAACATTTCCCTTTAAGAACGAGGAAGAACTTGAGAATTTAATTCGTATCTTTGACAAGCTAAAAGAAGAATAACCCAAGAAGAGAGAGGTTGCAGATATCACAACCTCCCGCTTCTTATGACGAAAAAATTGCGACTTTTGTGAAACTACACATATCAACAAAAGGACGGAGGCTGTGCGGAGTGGCGATGACGCTGCTCTGCGCCGTTGTGCTGTGTTTCACAGCCGCCTCGGCTGAGCTGGCGGGCGAGCCCGACAGCGTGGCTGGAGCCGCGTCGCAAAACGGTGCCCTGCTTAAGCCGGTGCGCCGCGAACGCACGCGAGTGACCACGCCAGCCAACGCCGCCACCCCCGACTCGCTCTCGCGCACCTTTGTTGACCTCACTGGCGACACCGTGCACATTGCCGATATGGACTCAATACAAAAGCAAGCCGCCCTTGAGGAAATGAGGCAACGCGAGCTGCAAGCCAAGCGCGACTCGGCTGAGCTGGCTCAATACGGACGCGAACGAGCCTTTAAAATCAACCCCACGCGTGCGCTGTGGCTCTCGGCGCTGTGCCCCGGATTGGGACAAGTATATAACCGGCGCTACTGGAAGTTGCCCATTGTGGTGGGCGGTTTTGTTGGACTGGGATATGCCATCTCGTGGAACAACAAGATGCTCAAAGACTACACCAAAGCCTACAATGACGTGATGGACAACGACCCCAACACCAAAAGCTACATGGACTTCTATCCGCCCACGGTGAGCGAGAGCGACATCGACCAGGAGTGGCTAAAGAAGTCGCTGAAATCAAAAAAGGACTATTTCAGGCGCAACCGCGACCTTTGCGTGATAAGCATTGTGGGCGTCTATATGATATGTATGGTTGATGCTTACGTCGATGCCGCATTGTCGAAATTCGACATCAGCGACGACCTGTCGATGAAAGTGCGGCCCACGCTCATTGAGCAGACCAACACCATTCGCCCGGGAATGGGTGTGGCGTGCGCCATCACTTTCTGATGATAAACCTTTTTTATTATTACTTTTTTTACACAAACAACCGAACAAAAGAAGAGAGGATAAATATATGAACAAAAGCGTTTTGCCAATCGTGATGCTATGTGCCGCAGCACTTGCATCGTTCACCGCAAGGGCCCGACAGAATGTCAACACCCTAAAGAACACCATTGTTGACAACTCAATTGTGCTGCCCGAGAGTTTTGAAACCGATACCAAAGCATTGATGAACAACTGGTATCTGAAAAACTACACCGTGCTCGACAGCTACGTTGAGAACAGCAAGACCGAAGAGGTGAGCGATGAGCTTTACATCAAACGATTGAGCGCGCTTCCCACCGAGATTGAGATGCCATATAACCAGATTGTGCGCACCTACATTGAGATGTACACCGAGCGACGCCGCACGCTGGTTGAAGAGATGCTCGGCCTGAGCCTCTATTATATGCCCATCTTTGAGCAAGCACTCGAGAAAGAGGGGCTTCCGCTTGAGCTCAAGTATCTGCCGGTGATTGAGTCGGCACTCAACCCCGATGCCGTGTCGCGCGTGGGAGCCACCGGCCTGTGGCAATTCATGATTAGCGCCGCCAAAGGATTCGGGCTTGAAGTGAACAGCCTGGTTGACGAGCGCCGCGACCCCTACCGCTCGTCGGAAAAAGCCGCCGCTTTTCTCAAAAACCTCTATAACATCTATCACGATTGGTCGCTGGTGATTGCTGCCTACAACTGCGGACCGGGCAACGTCAACAAGGCACTGCGCCGTGCCGGCGGCACAGGCAAAGACTTCTGGGCCATTTATCCCTATCTTCCTAAAGAAACTCGCGGCTATGTGCCTGCATTCATCGCAGCCAACTATGTGATGACCTATTTCAAGAACCACGACATCAGCCCAAGCCTTGCCATGAAGCCTTTGCTCACTGACACGGTGATGGTGAACGAGCGCATTCACTTCAACCAGATAAGCAAAGTGCTCAACATGCCCATCGACGAGCTGAGAGTGCTCAATCCGCAATATCGCCGCGATGTGATTCCCGGCAACACCCACAGCTACAGCCTGTGCCTGCCGGTGAACCAGGTTTACAGCTTCATCATGAGCAAAGACAGCATCCTCAACTATCGCACCGACCTCTACGGCAAACGCGAAGTGGTGGAACCGGCAACCATCAACGATAACAACGACGACCAAATCACCGGCGTTGAAGGCGTTGATTTCACCTACGAGAACCAAACGGTGACCAAATATCACAAAGTGGCTCGCAACGAGACGCTTGCAAGCATTGCTCGCAAATATGGCGTGACCACATCGAGCATAAAACGCGCCAACGGACTCAAAAAGTCGTCGGTGAAACGCGGTCAATCACTTAAGATTGTCACCACCCAACGCGTGAAAGTGCCAATTGAGAAGCCCGAGGAAACAGCCACCGATGAATTGCTGACCCAAAACGTCACCGACGAGCAAAACATCACCACCGAGATGCAAGAGGCGGCACCGCAAACCGAGCAACCGGCTGAAACGCCTGTCAGCGAGCCTGCCCCTGTTGCCAAGCCCGAGCAGAAGAGCAACTCAGCCAGCAGCGACGGCATCACCACCAAGCACACTGTGCGCTCTGGCGAGACGCTTGCCAAGATTGCCAGTGACAACGGCATCACCATCAGTCAGCTCAAAGAGGCCAACAATTTGAGCAGCGAAGTCATTAAAGCAGGGCAGGTGCTCACCATCCCATCAAGCAACGCCACAACCAAACCGGCTAAGCAGCAACAGCCTGCCACAAGCCGCTATGCTGTGCGCAAAGGCGATAACCTTGCCAAAATAGCCAAGAGCCACAACGTGACGTTGGAGCAACTGCGCCAAGCCAACAACATGAGCGAGACCGACAACGACATCCGCGTGGGGCAAGTGCTCAACATCCCAGTGGCAGGCACGCAAAGCAGTTCATCGGCTAAGGCCAACGACACCGCCAAACGCGCCAAAGCCACCAAGACCCACACCGTGAAAAGCGGTGAGACCCTGGGCGCCATTGCCGAGAAATATGGCACCACAGTGTCGGCCATCAAGCGCGCCTCTGGCATCAAGAGCGACCGCCTCAGCATAGGCCAGAAGCTCAAGATTCCGCAGAAATGACATCTCGCCACAACTTCTGGGGCATCAACAAGCCCCACAGCTGCGGCACAGCTCAATAATTAATACTATAAAAATTACACATTATGAACAGGATTGAATTAGACAACTGGTGGTGCGGGCTAACACGCTATCAAAAAGAGCGCATAGCAACAAAAGCGGCCACCAAAAGCAGCGGCAACGACACCCGAGTGGAATACCCCGAGTGCACCGTGTGGTGGAACAGCGTTGACTACCAACGCAAACAAGCCATACACGACCACTGCACCGACAAGCACGGCTATCTGCTTGACGAATGGAGCGAAGGCAAATCATATAGCTATTGAGTGAGCCATAGCACGCAAGTGCGGCTCATTCATGAAGCCATCATCACCAAACGAGAGCGCATTGACCAAGCAAACCGGCAATGCGCTCTCGCATTATTTCTCCCGGCACACTCATGCGGCGCCATCTGCATCACACAGCATGCAGCGCCCCCACGGCGAGAGGCTCGGTTGAAAAAAAATTTGGCGAATATGCGCCTTTTCACTACCTTTGTGCTTGCTGAGAGAGGAACGGCAGGCTCATACGCCACAGCAAGCCGCATTCCCCATCAGGCACCAAAACATCATCAACCAACCCACTTAACAACAAGCAATGAGCAGCACACTCTCAGGCAGCACCCAAGACGTAGAATTGCAGCACCCCGAGCTATGGACCTTGCACCTGGCCCTCGGTGCCGACAGCCTGCAATATGTGATATTCACCACCGCGCAAGCCGATTCGCTAATCTCGGGCGAGATAGCACTCGACGACAGCTTCGGCAGCTACCTGAAAAGCCTTGAGAACTGCATCTACGATAACCCTGTGCTGCTGAAGCCCTACGGCAAGGTGCGCATCACCGCCCAGAGCCAACGCTTCATGCTGCTGCCCGCCGAGCTGGCAAGCGACCAGCTGCTGAGCCTCGACGCCATGGAAGCCGCATTCCCCGATGCCGAAGGAGAATTTGCATTCTGCTCGCTGCCCCATTGCCAAGTGAGCATAGGTTTTGAGCTGCCCAAGGGCGTTGAAGCATTTCTGGCCCGCACATTCTTCAATCCGCCCATCTATCACATCTTGGCTCCGCTGTGCGAATATCACTGCATCAAGCAGCAAGACTCCACACTCAGCCGCATGTATCTGCACCTGAGCCAAGGCAACATGCAGCTGTGCATCTTCAAGGCAGGGCAACTGCTCATGGCCAACAGCTACCCTTTTAGCGACGTCAACAACGCCGCCTATTATGCCCTCAACGCATGGCAGACTTTTGAGCTCGACGCCATCAGCCACGAGGTGCAAATATCGGGCGACAAAGAGCTGCGCGCGCTCATCACGCCAATGCTCAGGAAATACATACAATACGTGATGCCCACCATCTTCCCAGCCGCTGCGCTGCGCATTGGGCACGATGCCATGAAAGCGCCATATCACTTAATACTGCTTGCACTATGCGAATTATAAGAGGAAAATTTGGACGCAGGCGCTTTGACGTACCTGGCAACATCACGGCAAGGCCCACCACCGACTTTGCACGCGAAAACATCTTCAACGTGATTGAGAACCTCATCGACATTGAGGGAGCAGTGGCGCTCGACCTCTTTGCCGGAACCGGGGCCATCAGCTTTGAGTTTCTCTCGCGCGAATGTGCATCAGTGACCACCGTTGAGAAAAGCCACATTCAGTACAATTTCATAGCCAAAGTGCGTGACCTTCTGGGCGTGAAAAACATGACACTGGTGCGCGGCGACGCTTTCCGCTTTATTGACAGCTGTGCACAGCAGTTCGACGTGATTTTTGTTGACCCGCCTTACAACCTGCCCAACTTTGGAGAGATTCCCGGCAAGATTCTGGCATCAAAGATGCTCAA
>JBJECY010000028.1:0-16865 GCA_051871515.1 Muribaculaceae bacterium
GAGAGGGATTCGAACCCCCGGAGGTGTGACCCTCAACGGTTTTCAAGACCGCCGCTATCGACCACTCAGCCATCTCTCCATTGTCATCTAACCTATTTTGGTTTTGACGAGTGCAAAGGTAGCAACTATGTTTGGATTATGCAAATTTTCACCAATAAATTTTGCTCATTTTTATTGTTTTGTGTAAAAAAGGCATCGAATGGGGTTTATACCACGCTGACAAGGGCCTCAAATGGTGTCTTTGATGCTTTGCATCATAGCTGTTGCTGCTGCAAGGTAGGTTTGCTTTGGGTTGTCAAGACATTGCTGCAACGGGAAATAGTCAGTGAGCGCAAACACTTGCTTCACCCCATGTTGCAATATCTGTTGCCATCCTTGTCCCTTGCCGCCCACAAGGGTTATGGTGGGTATGTTATGGCTCATGCAGCACTCTCCCACTCCGCATGGCACTTTGCCCATGCACGATTGAGCATCGAGCAAGCCTTCTCCGGTAATCACCACGTCGGCGTCAGCTATGATTTCATCGAAGTGCGTAAGCTGCAAAACGGTTTGCGTGCCAGGTTTGCGATTCGCCCCAAGAATTGCCATGAGAGCAGCCCCAAGTCCGCCTGCTGCTCCTGCTCCGGGAACATTCACCACATCGAACCCGAAAGTGCGGCTGAGCACATTAGCATAGTTTTGCATACCCTGTTCAAGCTCGTTAATCTGTGACGGGGTAGCACCTTTTTGGGCAGCAAAAATGCGCGTTGCTCCTGTGGGTCCGCAAAGCGGATTGTTCACGTCGCACATCACGGTGAACCGCGTTTCGGCAATTTTATGATGCATATTATCAAGGCTGATGCTTCTCACCTCATTCAAGTCAATACCACGACCGGCAAGCGTTTGATTGGCTGAATTAAGAAACCTCACGCCCAAAGCGCTCATGCACCCCATGCCGCCATCGTTGGTTGCCGACCCGCCAATGGCAATATACACATCGCGGCAACCATTGTTTATGGCATCTAAAATCAGTTGTCCTGTGCCGTAGGTGGTGGTTTGCAGCGGATTGCGCAAATTGGGCGGAACAAGCGTAAGCCCCGAAGCGGCAGCCATCTCAATTACCGCCACGCCCCCCGGCGCAATGCAATAGGTGGCATTGACTGGTGCGCCAAGAGGGTCAAGCACTCGGGCTGTGACTTTGGTTGCTCCCAAAGCATTAACCACGGCATCCACAGTGCCTTCACCGCCATCGGCCATTGGCACGGCACGGCAAGTGCAATCGCCAAGAACCGTCAGGGCAGCCTGAGTGAGCAAATGCGCTGTATCAGCACTGCTCAATGTGCCCTTAAACGAGTCGGAGGCAAACACCAGATGCTTCATAAGTGTGTAACCCGAGGGTGAAAGTATTGATGGTTTAGGGCTGAGCCAATATCAATGCGCTGCGAGGAGAAACCGTCACCTCACCGCCTTGCATCTCGCCAAGTCCGTTCTTGTTGATGCGCCCATCCTTGGCTATTACCATCCAATTAGCTTTGCTTATCTTCACCGGCTGCGGCTTGTCGCTGCCATTAAACACCAGCTTAATCTCTTTCCATGAGTCGCCATTGGCATGATTGAGCAGCGAATAAGAGATGAGCAGCTGAGTGTTGACCTTATCAAATCGCAGGTTGCGGGCAATGTCTTGCGCCGATGTCATGCGAAATGCCGGGTGGCTCTTGCGCAAGTCAATGAGGCCTGCATAATAGTTAAACAGGTCGTGATAAGTGAGTTTTTGGTTCCAGTCGATGGCGTTGATGTCATCGGGCGATTTATAGCTGTTGTGAACACCCTTTTTGCTACGGAACACTTCTTCACCGGCAAAGATGAATGGCGTGCCTTGCGAGGTGAGCACAATGGTTTGTGCAAGCTTGGCTACCTTTATGCGGTCTTCCTCAGTGCTGCCGGGCATTGAGATAGCAAGTTTATCAGTGAGGCAAAGGTCGTCGTGACACGACACATAGTTGACAATCTGTTCAGGCGAGGTAGCATAAGGAGCTTTAGCATTGTTTCCCTTGTCGTAATTGACTTGCGGATGAGCCGTTGCTGCCACAATGCCAATTTTCACCGTTTCTTCGTTGCCCGGTTTGCCGCTTGCAAAGCCCGGGTCTTGTTCGTTGGCATAATGCCCTTTCACGGCATCGCGAATGTCGTCGCTAAACACGGCTATACCGTTCATCTTAGCCACGTTGACCTTCAGAGCACGTTGCTCAACAGGCAGCGGCGAGTCTCCTGCAGTCCAGCCTTCGCCATAAACAAATATCGATGGGTTGATTTGTTTGAGTGCAGCCGCCACATCGTTCATAGTGTTGATGTCATGAATTGCCATAAGGTCGAAGCGGAAACCGTCAATGTGATACTCCTTAGCCCAATAGCACACCGAGTTCACTATATAGTCATGCATCATGCGGCGCTCACTTGCCGTTTCGTTGCCGCACCCCGATGCGTCGCTATACGAGCCATCGGTGCGTTGACGATAGAAATAACCCGGCACGGTAAGTTCAAAGTTGCTGCCCTGAGTAACGCCGGTGTGATTATACACCACATCCATCACCACTCCTATGCCAGCCTTGTGCAGCGCCTGCACCATCAGCTTCATCTCTTTGATGCGAGTATAGGGGTCGGCAGGATTGGTTGAATACGACCCGTCGGGGGCGTTGTAGTTGATGGGGTCATATCCCCAATTATATTGGTTGCCGGCGAGGTTGCTTTCGTCAACACTGTTATAGTCGAACGACGGCAATATGTGCACATGCGTGATGCCAAGCTCCTTCAGGTGGTCAATACCAGTTTTCTGACCGTTCAGGCTCAAAGTGCCATTTTCAAGCATAGCCACAAATTTACCCTTGTTCACTATGCCCGAGTTAATGTGCATCGAGAAATCGCGATGGTGCATCTCATAGAGCACCACGTCAGTGAAATGTTTCACCTCCGGGCCGCGGTCCTCAAGCCAACCTTTGGGATTGGTGATAGCCATATCAATGATGGCAGCGCGCTTGCCGTTCACGCCAAGTGCCTTTGCCCACACGCCCGGCGTCTCGTCGAGCCATTGACCGGCATATTTAATCTGGAAAGTATAGAATTTATCCATCAAAGGCGTTGATGTGGCCATGCGCCACACACCGTTGTTGCCATCGGGTTGCATCTCATATACATGAAGCGGCGTGCCGCCCTGACCGTTATCATAGATGCGCAAGCGCACCGCCTGGGCAAGCGGCGACCACAGGCAAAATCGGTACAACGGACCATCGATGGTCAATTCCATATCATCACCTGCATACACAGGCATTTGGGCATACGATTCTATTGAAATCTGCTCAGCGTTTTTGCTTTGCGAAATCGCCAACTCAGGCGTCATCATCAAGGCCGAAACGCATATTACATTAGCTATTGACTTGTTCATAAATCTGTTCTTGCCTTAAGTGTTTATGTCATAGCAAAGTTAATTAATAAATATCCAAAAATGCAAATCACAATTGCAAAATTTTAGTGGTCACATCAATTCACGGCAACGGCAAGCTCACAGGCAATTTACCGCGAAACGCTATTTTGCCCTGCAAAGCTTCTTGCGCAGCCATTTGTGCCTCAAAGGTATCTTCATAAGCACACACCACCGTGGTTTGCGCCGAGGCAAGTGCAGGCTTAAACTTCAGCATATCATAAGGCGTGAGATAAAACACCACTGCCACATCACCACGCTGCACAAGCTGTTTGAGGGCGTCAACATAACGTGGCTTGGCACTGAACACCTCAATCACCAAAGTGCCTTCTCCGTTGATGTGCGGCAACGCTTCCGACTTGCTGTTATAGCTCAACACCGTGCCAAATGCTTCGTCGATGTGCCTATAAAACTCGCGGGCTGTCACCACCGTATCGCCCAACGAAAGCAGTTTCAGATTCTCATCATCGCCCAGCGACAGCAACGTGGCGTGGCGCGCATCAACCTTTCCTGCAAGGTTCGCACCATCGCTCACCAACGTCACCGATTCCTGTGCAAGCCTCAGTATCAACTCTCGGCAACGGGCTGTGTTCAGGTCATTGAGAATATTATCGGGGTCAATGGCATTGTTGCTCAGGTGCAAAGCCTCCTTATAAGCCAGCACCCTAAGGCAATGCTGATTGATGCACTCTGCGTCAATGCGACCCTGGGTAAGGGCTTCCAAAATGCCATCAATGCATGCGGCAACGTCAATTGGCATCACAAGCACATCGTTTCCTGCCAACAGAGCCTTCACCTCAGTGTCGCCAAATTTAGTCACGCCCTGCATATCAAGCGCATCAGTAAACACCAATCCCTTGAATCCCATCTTCTGCCTTAACACGCCATTCACAACCACCGGCGAGAGCGACGTGCAGAGCGACGTAACGCTGTCAAGTGCAGGCACATTCAGGTGAGCCACCATCACGCCATTAAGTCCGCTATCAATGTATCGGGCAAAAGGGAATAAATCAATATCACGGATATCATTTGCCGTGCGGCCCACGGTGGGCAATGTTTTGTGTGAATCCTGATTGGTGTCGCCATGACCCGGGAAATGCTTGGCACACGAAAGCACACCAGCCGACTCCAACCCCAAAGCATAAGCGATGCCACGTTCAGCCACGGCGTTTTTGTCGTCGCCATAGGCTCGGCGGCCTATCACCGGATTATCGGGATTACTGTTCACGTCAACACTCGGTGCAAAATTCACGTTGATGCCCATGCGCCGGCACTGTCTGCCCATCTCTGCGCCATAAGCGCCAACGAGGTCAAGGTTCTGCACTGCACCTATTGCCATGTTCACAGGGAACCGAGGCGTATTGCGCAAACGCATATTCAAGCCCCACTCGCCATCAATAGCCACCATCAACGGCCGTTTTGCCTGAGCGGCAGCCCTATTGTATAATGCTATTTGGTCGGCACACGCACCTTTGTAAAACAAGATGCCGCCCACTTGCAATTCTCCCACATAACGGTCAATCTCAATTTTGGCAGAGTCAACATCAAACATCTTCACCACAGGCATGCACAATTGCGCCACACGCTCACGCATGCTCATTGACTCCATCACTTGGCGAGCTTTGGCAACATCGTCATCACTCACACGCAAACTTGATTGCATAGGCTGAGCGCAAAGCGTCACACAGCTCATTGCCGCACACAGAAGAACACTAAACAACTTTATCATGACATTATAACAATTTATATATTAACATTTTCACTTCATCAGGCTTGTGCTGACTAATGGGCAAAACCCACGCCATCAGCCGCGGCGAATGTTCATTGAAGCCTCAACAAACGAGCATTGGCCCTCAATATAGTCGGCATACGCTTCTTCAGCATCGCGACCGTGCAAAAAGGCACAGTTGCCGCACGACTCGCAATTAGCAATGCAACGAAACCGCCGCCTCACATATTCCAAGCGTTCGCTGCGAGTGGAATTGTCTATATTAGGTGCACTCTCTGCCATAGTCCTTCACAAAACATTTCCACAAATATAGTCAACATCATCCACATTGCAAAGAATAAAAAACTTCATTCTTGCTCACCCCACACGGCATCCAACAAAAAAAGCCTCACAAAGCTTTCGCTAAGTGAGGCCCTAAAAATAATAGTTATCACGAATAATTACAATCCTATCAATTGTTGCTCTTTGCCTTGATGCAAGCCATAATCAGATAGACGCAAAGCGCAATATAAACCACAAGCGCCAAAGTGTCCATCACGGCTGGGCTAAGCGGAGAGGTGTAATCAAAGCCAAAGAAACGCATACCTGCGCTCACCACGCCCATGAGTGCGCCACCGGCAATGAAGCCCGATGCAAGCAGAGTACCACGGTCGCGGCGGGCATCGTTAACGTCTTTATTCTTGGTGCGGCTGCTAACAAACCAGTTGATGGCACCGCCCACAAGCAAAGGAGCATTGAGGCTCATTGGGATGAACATACCCAACGAGAATGCCAATGCCGGCACGCCCAACCAGTTGAGCAACAAAGCAAACACAGCGCCTGCTATATACAGTATCCAAGGTGTTTCGCCACCCATCATCAATGGGTCAATCACAGCTGCCATAGCATTGGCTTGAGGTGCCACAAGTGCATTCTCGCCAACAAAGCCGTAAACCTTGTTCATCACCAGCATCACGCCGCCCACGGTAGCTGCCGACACAAATGTGCCCACAAACTTCCATGTTTGCTGTTTCGACGGAGTATTACCAATCCAATAACCAATCTTCATATCGGTGACCATACCGCCTGCCATCGACAGTGCCGTGCACACAACGCCACCAATCACCATCGATGCCACAATGCCCGATGCGCCTTTAAGACCGATTGCCACAAACACGCCCGATGCAATGATAAGGGTCATCAAAGTCATTCCCGAAACCGGGTTAGTACCCACAATGGCGATTGCGTTGGCTGCCACGGTAGTGAACAAAAATGCTATGATAGTAACCACCACAAATGCCACGATTGTTTGCATGAGGTTATGTATCACTCCAACATAGAAGAACACAAACACCACAGCAAGTGCAGCAAGCACCGAGAAGGCAAGCACCTTCATTGAGATGTCTTTTTGTGTGCGCACCACATCTTTCACTGCTGCACCCTTGCCACCAATCTCTTTGCCGGCAAGGCCCACAGCATTCTTGATGATGCCCCACGACTTGATGATGCCAATAACACCGCTCATGGCAATACCGCCGATACCAATGTAGCGAGCGTAGTCCTTAAAGATGACTTCAGGGGTCACGGCTGCCATATCGGGGCTCATGCCCATCACCGGAACAATCACCCACCAGATGAATGCACTGCCGGCAAATATTATGAAGCTGTATTTGAGACCAACAATAAAGCCCAAGCCCAGCACTGCTGCACCGGTGTTGATGCCAAACACCATCTTAGTTTTATCGGCCAAAGCGTTCAACGCAGGAATAGCGCGAGTTGACAATGTCTCGCTCCACCAACCGAAAGTAGAAAGCACAAAGTCATAAAGACCACCAATCAAACCGGCTATAATAAGCGGCTTGGCTTGGTTGCCGCCCTTCTCGCCCGACACCAGCACCTGAGTGGTGGCTGTAGCCTCGGGGAACGGGAACTTGCCGTGCATGTCGCTCACAAAATATTTGCGGAAAGGAATAAAGAACAAAATGCCAAGCACACCACCCAAAAGCGAGCTTAAGAAAATCTCAAGAAAGCTCACTGCAATCTCGGGGTACTTAGCTTTGAGAATGTAAAGTGCGGGCAATGTGAATATGGCACCAGCCACCACAATACCCGATGATGCGCCAATCGACTGCACCAACACATTCTCGCCAATAGCGTTCTTACGTTTCATCAAACTCGACATACCAACCGCTATGATGGCAATTGGAATAGCCGCCTCAAACACCTGACCTACCTTCAATCCCAGATAGGCAGCTGCGGCACTAAATATCACCGCCATTATCAAACCCAAAGTCACCGAATAAGGTGTCACCTCAGGGTATTGGCAGTCGGGGCGGAGAATAGGTTCATACTTCTCACCCGGCTTGAGCTCGCGAAATGCGTTCTCAGGCAGGCCCACCTGCTGTTTTTCTTTTTCTTTGTCTTGCATAATCAGTTTATTTAGTTTCACTTGTTTATTTTTTCATCTCTCTTGTTTTGCAACAGAAAACGCCGCACTGCCATTGTGCCACATTCTCTCATCTGTCAACAGTTTTTATATATCACCTCACACCGATATTTGAAAAAAACAGCATTCGCCGCCAAGAAATACTCTTTACAGTAGCGAATGCCATAACTCTATCTTTTTCTAAAAACGCTCATCGGTGGTGAGGTTTATTTCGCTCAATAACGGTAAGCTTAAAACTTGCGGATGCCCATAATTTCACGCACCTCACGCAATGTCTTAGCGGCACGCACGCGAGCTCGCTCAGCACCCATCTCCACAGCGCGACGCAGATAAGCTTCGTCGCCCTCAATCTCCTTGATGCGCTCTCTGATGGGCACGGTGATTTTAAGGATATCCTCGGCAATCTCTTTCTTCAAGTCGCCGTAGCGTATTGAGCAATTGTTATAAGCCTCGGTGAAATATTGCACCTTGTCGGGCGTAGAAACCAGTTCAAGAATGGTGAAAAGGTTTTTCACAGCCTCACACATTGGCGAGTTTGGCACTTTAGGGCCCTCGTCGGTGACAGCACGCATCACCTTCTTGCGCAGCACTTTGTCCTCGTCGCGCAAATAGATGCAATTGCCCTCGCTCTTGCCCATCTTGCCGCTGCCGTCAAGCCCTGGCACCTTTATTGGATTGCTGCCGAAATTGAAGTTTTGCGGTTCTTGGAAGTAGTCAACGCCATAGAATGAGTTGAAACGGCGGCCAAAACGGCGAGTCAGCTCCAGATGCTGTTCTTGGTCTTTGCCCACAGGCACATATTTAGCATGCTGAATGAGAATATCAACAGCCATCAGCGTAGGGTAAGTGAGCAAACCGGCATTAACGCGCTTATTTGAGTTGTTACCGATAATCTCTTTCTCAATGGCATCGTCCTCGTCGGCAGCACCGCTGCTAATGCCAAGCTGCTTGCGGGCCTTGTCCTTAAACGAAGCGGTGCGCATAAGCTCACCAATGCCCACATGCATATTTAGCAACAAATACATCTCGGGGATTTCAGGGATGTCACTCTGAACAAAGATGGTTGATTTCTCCGGGTCGAGACCGGCAGCAAGATATTCTGCCAAAATGCTTTTCACATTGGCATGGAGCACATTAGGGTCGGGCGCTGTGGTCAATGCATGAAAATCAGCAATAAAATAATTGGCATCATAAACGCCTTCTTCCTGCATTTTCACGAAATTGCGCAATGCGCCAAAATAGTTGCCCAAGTGCAATTGTCCGGTGGCACGAATACCACTTAATACTATATCTTTCATTATCAATGTTTTATCCTCACAACAGAACATACGCCATGAGGTGATTACACAATAGTTGCGGTTTTACAAAGTGCAAATTTAATCAATTTTGCGCTAATAATCAACCGGGATTTCTATTCAGCATAGCCGATACCACTTTTTCGATAGCAGGATTACCCACAAGCACGCTCACGTTGCGGTCGGTGAGGAAGTGCTCATACACGGCTCCTGCCTCGGCTGCAATCAGCAGCGCCGCACACACATCCCACTCGTGCAGGTTGAGTTCCCAAAACGCCTCAAACGAGCATCTCGCCACATAACAGATGTCGATAGCCGCCGAACCAAGGCGACGTATTGCCCTCGTGTATGGCATCACGGCCTTGAAATTATCAAGATTATTATCGGTAGTGGTCATCTTGTCAACCGGGAATCCGGTGCACACCACCGATTTGCTCAACTCGCTCTGTGCCGACACGGCAATAGGCTCACCGTTAAGATAGGCGCCCTCGCCTTTCACCGCATGAAACAGCTCGTTGAGATACGGAGCAAACACCACGCCCACCACCGTCTCGCCACGGTATTTCACACCGATTGAAACGCTGAAAATGGGCAGTCCGGCATTGAAGTTGGTGGTGCCGTCGAGCGGGTCAATCACCCATTCATAAGGACTTTGCGCATTGTTGCAACCACTCTCCTCGGCAAGGATTGAGTGACCGGGATAGCGCGCATTGATGCCCGAGATGATAGCCGCTTCAGCAGCCTTATCGGCAGCGGTAACGATGTCGGCATCGTTTATTTTGTTTTGCGTGTTGAGATTGCCCGAGCGAAAATATTGCAAATGTATTTGCCCGGCTTGGCGTGCCAAGTCAATCGCAAAAAGCAAAATCTCGTCAAGAACGTCGTTGTTCATTTTAGTCCTCATCGTTGATTGGCGTTACAGGAACCTGACGCTTAAACACCTCTTTGAAGCAAATCAGCGTCTCGCTGCGCGTATCAGAGAGGTTCGATAGATTATGCTGTATCAAACGCAGCAAATCCTCGTTGTTGCGAGCATAAATCTTCAGGAACATATCGTATTCGCCTGTGGTGTAGTGGCACTCCACCACCTCGGGAATTTTGCGGATGGCCTCAATGATACTGTCGCTCTTTGAAGGCTCTTTGAGTATCAAGCCCACATAAGCACAAGTGTCAAAACCAAGCGATGACGGGTTAATCACCGTGATGGCCTCTTTTATAACTCCCATAGCATAAAGTTTTTGCACACGCTGATGCACAGCCGCACCACTCACTCCACACTCACGTGCGATTTCAAGGTACGGACGACGTGCATTCTCCGATAGCATCATCAGAATTTTATAATCCAATGTGTCGAGTTGAAATCCCATAACTGCGTTTGATTAAGTTGTTTTTATAAGGTTAAATCTATATCTTTGCAATCAATTTTGGCAACGGCAATGCGCAAATGCACACTAATGTGCCAAAATTAGTCACAAATTTAAGCAAAAAACATACTACATGGAAACAACTTGCCAAAATATTTCAGCCCATGAAAGCAAATTTAACGAAATCATCAGTCTATACACCGATGCTTTCCCTCCCAATGAGCGGCGCAACTGCCAGTCGTTGCAGCGCATTTTAACTGAGCAAAAACAATTTCACATCACAGCGATAAACCTCAACAATGAGTTTGCCGGATTCATAAGTTATTGGCAATTCAATGGCTTCTGCTACGTTGAGCATCTTGCCACTCTCCCACACCTGCGTGGCAATGGGTTGGGACTGCAACTTATGAACCATCTCAAAGGCTTGAATCTTGAGCCAGTGATAGTGCTCGAGGTGGAGCCGCCCATTGATTCGCTCACATCAAGGCGCATCGCTTTCTACGAGCGGCAAGGGTTTGTGCTGCATAGCGACTTTGATTACGTGCAACCGCCCTATTCGCCACAGCAAGACCCGGTGCAGCTGATGCTAATGACCTATCCAGCCAACATACAATGCGACCTGCAACAAATGGCGCAAACCATTAAGCAAGAGGTATATTACGCCCATTATTAATGCGCCGTCACCGATTGTTATCACTACGGCTGCAAACAATTAGTGGTGTTATGTTGTTGAATTATTGTAAAAATTCGTTAACTTTGCATATCTTAAGCATATTGCGCGAGCAATATCACTAAAATTTTAATTTACTATTTTTGAAGAATGAAGAAATACTACAACATATCGGGCTGCATATTGGCGGCGGTTGCCATTCTGGCGGCAATCATCATGTGCCACTCGTGCCGCAGCGGCGGCAACGACACCCGGCCCATCATCACCGTGTCAATTCAGCCGCAAAAATGGATGCTTGAAAAAATTGTTGGCAATCACTATCATGTGATTTGCCTGCTCTCACAAGGCAGCAACCCCGAGACGTATGAGCCCAGCATGAACCACCTCATGAATCTGGAGAAAAGCCAAGCCTACTTTTGCATTGGCAACATCGGCTTTGAAATGGCAATAGTTGACAAAGCAAAAAAGAACAATCCGCAGATAAAGATTTTCAACAACAGCGAGGGCATTGAGTTGATACACGGTTCACACCAGGGCATTGCCCACGCCATGCACAGCGCCCATCACCACCACGAGGTGGACCCTCATGTTTGGACCTCGGCTGAGAACGCACGCATCATTTCACAAAACATGTGCAACGCCGTTTGCTCGCTCGACCCCAAACATGCGTCAATCTATAAAAAAAGGTTAGCCGCACTCTTGCAGCAAATCAACCAACTCGACAGCAAAATAAGGCAGCAACTTGAACCATTGAGCGGCCAAGCATTCATTGTTTGGCACCCATCGCTCAGCTATTTTGCCCGCGACTACGGTCTAAAACAAATTGCCATGGAATATGAGGGCAAAGAGATTCCCGCCAAGTTTCTCAAACAAGAAATTGACTCAGCCAAAGCACTCAACGCCAAGGTGTTTTTCTATCAAAAGGAATTTGACAGCCGCCAAGTTGAGACAATTAATGAGCAAATAGGCGCTAAAATGGTCACCATCAACCCAATGAACTATAACTGGGATACCGAATTAACTGAAATTGCCAATGCACTTGCCTCAGCAGAAAATAATTGAGTTGCAACAGGTGAGCCTCACCTACAGCAACCACCGCACCGCCCTCAGCGACGTGAACATGCAAGTTGACGAGGGCGACTTTATTGCCATCACCGGACCTAACGGCGGTGGCAAAACCACGCTGTTGCGCCTTATTCTGCGCCTCATTGCTCCCACATCGGGGCAAATCACCTATCACTGGCATGGCAACGAGGTGAAGCAACTCAACATTGGCTATTTGCCGCAGAAAAACTCAATCGACAGCCGCTTCCCCATCACCGTTGAAGAGGTGGTGGCATCGGGCCTTCAAAGCAACAAACACTGGTTTATGCCAAGTCGCAACGCCAACAAGCAAATCATCAGTCAAACGCTTGAAAAAGTGGGACTTGAGGACGTGAGGAATTGCAGCATAGGGCAGATTTCGGGCGGTCAGCTGCAACGTGCGCTGCTGGGACGCGCCATCATCAGCCCAAGGCAAGTGCTTGTGCTCGACGAACCGCTATCATACATCGACAAGCAATTTGAGCCGCGGCTCTATCAAATAATCGACGAGATTGCAAAAAACACCACAGTGATATTGGTGTCGCACGAAATGAATACCATCTCGCAGATGGCAAATAAGCACATCATTGTGCAAGGCACCGTGCATCAATGCCATGCGGCTCACCACTATGTGCCCACGCAATGCCAGTGACGCAGCCACAGGGGCACCCTATTTCATTGCGCCGCTGATGCACGCGGCTTTATCAAAGGTTCCTGAGCCGTGAACTTGGGGAACAGCCTTACGAACAGCGGTATCACACACAACTCAGCTGCCACCACGGCGGCATAAATAAGCCATTCGTTCACCTCGCCCTGCCCCATGCTCTGCCACAGCAATTCAAGCCCGTGGCGCATAAACTTAATCAACACAATGTGCGTGCCCAGCACCACTATTGAATATCGGCCAATAAAAGTGATTATTGGCAGCTTTGGCAGATTCTTGCTAAACCAAAACAACCCTAATATAGCAACAAATGGCACAACATATAATTTATAGAACATTGGTTCGCTTTGGATAAGCAGATTAATCTTCGACGACGTATAATAGAGCATCACCACAAGGGGCACTATCACCAGCCAACCCCATCGGTCAACACGCTTATTCAGTGCTATGAACCCGGCATTCTTCACCTCTGAGCCAAGCACAAAATATGGCATCGCCATCAACACCGTGTCGAGATAAGCGGCATTGAAGAAAATTGGGAATTTGCGGAAGTACCATGCCACAAATGCCAACAGCATAATCAGCGCATAGCGGCCAATGCGCTTTGGGCAAATGATGAGCAACACATAATACAGCACATTCACCTCAAACAGGCTTATGAGAAACCACAACGGCGTGTTGTAGTGATAATACCGCCGGCAAAAGGGGTCAAGAAACGAGTTCCATTCCCATTCGCCCATCCAACTTGCTCCCGCGCCATACCACATCACGCAGTGCACCACGCACGTCAACAGCATGAAGAAAACGTATGGCACAATTATGTTATTGGCTTTGCGGCGCACAAAGTCACCAAAACCGTCGTAGGTCTTGAAGAACATACCCGAAAGAAAATAATACATGGGTATTCTGAACGATTGCAGCATCAGGTTGATGCGCAACGGGAAAATGTCGTTATCAATATGAAAAGCCACTATCAGCAATATGCAAAAGCCTTTCATAAAGTCAACATAAGCCAACCTGTTTTTCTTTTCCACAAATAATTTTGAGTATGCTACTTTTGTTAAGTTTGAGTTAGTTAATGCTCTCTATCAATTCTGCCGCATTCAGTGGCAATGAAACTTTGCAAGCCACAATAAAGGCTTAAATACTCGGCACATCAATACCACGATACGCCATTCGATGAGCTACTGCGCTTATCGTACTTCAAGTCGCTGAGCAACGACGACTTCACAGCAATGTGGAAAGTGTAGCTCTTATACGGCCCTACCGGCACAAAGCTGCCGCTCATGCTAAAGCAGTGCAGGTCGCGCGTCACCGAGCAGTTCATGTAAGAGAGTTTGTGAGTGTCGAAGTTATAACTTGTTGAGAAATTAAACGACCAGTTTTTGGTGGGCTTTATGTTGCCCGAGAAACTCAGGTTTTGCGTAAACCGCCCGTTGTAATCCATCTTCTTGTAGTTAAACGTGCCATAAGAGTAGTTCACCGAATAGTTAATACTCAGGCTCCACGGACACTCCCATTGGGCATAGCCATCTGGGTTAAGCACAAAATTATCGGAGTGGCCTTTCTCCTTTCCATCGTCAATGGTGTTGTTTGAGCCATTGAGCATATCCTCGCGACTATCGGCACGACTATTATTGTCCTTGTCCTTATTGTTGTTCTTGCTGTCCTTGTTGCGCTTAAAGGTGTTGTTGTTGATGGTGTAAGAGAACGAGGTACCGGTGCTTGACAGCTTGGCAAATCCTTTGCCGGCTTGCAAGCGAGTGCGGTTGACCCTCACCGGGTTGCCCGACGAATTGAGGGCGTATGTATAGGGGTCCCATGTTGCCGACATATTGAGGTTGAAATTCTTGGTGAGGCGCAACAATATTGAGGTATTGATGTTGCTCCAACGCAACGAGTCGGCAGCAAAGTTATACGATTGGCTCACCGTGAGGTTCTCAATCAACGAAATCTTCTTCTCGTCGATGCTGTCGTTGTTGCTCTTCACCTTCATTTCAAGGTTGTTGCTCATCGAGAAACTCAGCGAGCTGTTTTTGCCGCTACCGGGCGAACCAAACATGCCATGCTGAAAATAGCTGTATTTGCGTTCCATCATCTCGCCGTTGGCTCCGGGATAGCTGTATGTGCCATAATAGCCCCACATCTTTGAACTAAAGTCGGGCGAACCAGAGAACGACAAACTTGGCGTAATCACGTGGCGAATCATCTTCACCTTGTCGCCAAACACCTTCAACGGTCGGTAAAAACCGTAAATCTTTGTGTCCATCGACACCGATGCCGAGAAATCGAACACGTTATAGAAGTTATAGGTGGTGTCTCTCACCTCAGCACTCGCTGCCGGGTCCCATTGCCTGCGTATCTTGTTGGTGTACATGCGGTCGGTCATTGAGATGCTCGGCGTGATGTTGAAATACTTAAACACATTGAATGTTGCCGAAACCGGAATGCTGTGCTTCATGCCATTACGCCAGTCTTTGACGAGGCTCTTCTTGAAGAACTGGTTTTGCGGCGAAGTGAGCGAGTTTTGGAACAAGCCTGAATAAGAAATCTTAATCTTCTCATACCAACGCTCGGCACCCACGGCACGCTTGCGCTTGAACGGAGCCATTTGCGACATGGTGATGGTGAGGTTGGGGAACGACACCGTGAGCGTTGAGTCGCTTGTGCGCTGCGAGATGTTGGCGGTGGTTGAGAAGCTCCACTTTGAGTTAGGTATCTTATAGGTCATGTTCACCGTACTGCTCTTGGTGTTCTCAGTGAAATCTTGGCTATAATAGCTCATTTGGTCGGCACGAGTGTAACCGCTTGTGGTGAAGTTTACGCTTGCCGAGAAAGTCATATTGGGATTCGACTTGCTGTCTTGCGAATGGCTCCATGATACCTTGAAGTTTTTCTGCTTCATATAGTCGGCTGAGCCTTTGTCACCGCTCACGTTTTCAATGTAGCTCACATTGAACGCCCCCGAAAACTTATATCGCTTCAAATAATTTGACTGTGCCGTAAGACCCCACGAGCCTTTGGTGTAGATTTGACCCGTGAGAGCCAAGTCCATGTTATTGTTTAGCGCCAAGTAATAGCCGCCGTCGCGCAAAAAGAATCCGTAGTTATAATCCTCACCAAAAGTTGGCATAATGATACCCGACGAATATGACGAGGTGAAGGGGAAATAGCCAAACGGCACCGCAAGGGGCAATGGCACACCTTCAAGCACCATATAAGCCGGACCCGTGACGATGTTTTTCTTTGGCTTAACTTTTCCTTTGGTGATGTTCATATAGAAGTGCGGCTCGTCGTGGTCGTCGCAGGTGGTGTAACGACCGTTTTTGATGAAGTATTCTTCTTTATTCATCATCTTGGTGATGCCGCCGGTCAGGTAGCCTTCGCCTTGCTCAGTGATTACGTCTTTAATAAGTCCCTTCTCGCTCTTGAAGTTATAGCGCATGCTTTTTGACTTATATTCGCCGCTCTTGTCTTTAAACACAGGATTGCCTTGCAGCTCGCCGGTGCTATCGGGCACGCCCACGGCATACACCTCGCTGCTGTTCATCTCCATGTGTATCTCATTGGCTTTGAGATTAATATCGCCATAAGTCACATCGCTTTCGCCATACATAAACGCGTTGTTCTTGCCCTGAATCACAAGCGAATCTTTTGCCTTGAAGTTCACAATGTTGTCAAGGTCAACCATCTCGGTCACGAAACGCGATTTTGGCTTGGGGGCTATGGCAATAGAGTCGGTTGCAACAGTTACGCGAGTGCTGTCGGGCACCACCTCTTGCACCGTGTCGGGCGTCACCGTGGGTTCGGTGAATATGCGCTCGGGCAACTCGGCGTTGTTGCCAATGAGCCTGTTCAGGTCAATCACGCTATCATCAGGCTCGGCAACAGGCTGCGCAATTGCTTCGGGCTCAACCATTACCGAAAATGCACGAGCAGGCTTCGGCACAATTGCCGACGCCGCAAGAGCACTTAGGGCTGCAACAAACAGATATTTATTTATCTTATTCAATCTCTTATTATTGCCAAATTGGGTACAAATTTACTAAAATCGTACCACACTACACGCATTAGCGATGCTTTAAATTGTTAATTTATAGTCCCAGCCCATCGGGCGAGCCAAAAAGCCGCACCATCTCCTCAAGCCGCTCAATGGTGCCTTGACCAAATTTGCTCATCGA
>JBJECY010000029.1:0-58891 GCA_051871515.1 Muribaculaceae bacterium
ATCCCGGTGATGCACGACGACCAGCACGGCACTGCCATCATCTCGGCTGCCGGACTGCTCAACGCCTTGATTGTGGCAGGCAAACGCATTGAGGATGTGAAAATCGTGGTGAACGGTGCAGGCGCAGCTGCCATCAGCTGCACCAAGCTCTATGTGGCTTTAGGAGCACGTCACGAAAACATTGTGATGCTTGATAGCAAAGGCGTTATCACCAACGACCGCCCTAACCTCACCGAGCAAAAACGCGAGTTTGCCACCGCGCGACGCGACCTCCACACCCTTGCCGAAGCCATTACCGGTGCCGATGTGTTCCTTGGTCTGTCAAAAGGCAATATCCTCACCCAAGATATGGTGCGCTCAATGGCTAAAAACCCCATTGTGTTTGCGCTCGCCAACCCTGAGCCAGAGATTACCTATGAAGATGCTATGGCAGCACGCCCCGACGTGCTCATGTCAACCGGACGCAGCGACTATCCCAACCAAATAAACAACGTGATTGGCTTCCCCTACATCTTCCGCGGGGCACTCGACACCGCCGCACGATGCATCAACGAGCCTATGAAGCTTGCTGCCGTGCGCACCATTGCCGACCTTGCCAAAAAGCCCGTACCCGATGTGGTCAACGAGGTTTATCACGTCAACAACTTTGTGTTTGGCCGCGACTACTTCATTCCCAAGCCCGTTGACCCGCGCCTAATCACCGACGTGTCGATGGCAGTGGCAAAAGCCGCCATTGAGAGCGGCGTGGCTCGCAAAACCATCGACGATTGGGACGAATATGCCGCACATCTGAAACGCATCATAGGGCAAGAAAGCAAGCTCACTCAGCAGTTTTATGAAACGGCACGGTCGAACCCGCAACGCGTGGTGTTTGCCGAAGGTGCACACCCCACCATGCTCAAAGCTGCCGTTCAAGCGCTGCACGAGGGCATTTGCCACCCTATCTTGCTGGGCAACGACGAGCGCATAGCCAAGTTGGCCGCCGAGCTTGAACTGAGCCTTGACGGCATTGAGGTGATAAACCTGCGCCACGACCGCGAGGCTGCTCGCCGCGAGCGCTTTGCACAGATTCTTGCCGACAAGCGTTGCCGCGAAGGCTTCAGCTTTGAGGAAGCCAACGACAAGATGTTTGAGCGCAACTACTTTGGCATGATGATGGTTGAGACCGGCGAGGCCGATGCCTTTATCACCGGCACCTACACAAAATACAGCAACACCATAAAGGTTGCCAAAGAGGTTGTGGGTATTCGTCCGGGCTTTAAGCACTTTGGCACCATGCACATACTCAACAGCAAAAAAGGCACACTCTTCATTGCCGACACGCTCATCAACCGCCGCCCAAGCACCGAGACGCTCATCGACGTGGCTCGCCTTGCCGAGCACGCCGTGAAATTCTTCAACCGCACTCCGGTGATGGCAATGCTCTCTTACTCAAACTTTGGCAGCGACAAGGACGGCAGTCCGGCAAGCGTTCACGAGGCAGTGCGCATTTTGCAAGAAGAAGACCCCAACCGCCCCATCGACGGCGAGATGCAGCTTAACTTTGCTCTCGACCGCGAGTTGCGTGACCGTAAATACCCATTCACCCGCCTCAACGGCAAGGACGTGAACACGCTCATCTTCCCCAACCTGAGCAGCGCCAATGCGGCATCTAAGCTATTGCAGTTCATGACCGGCGACGTGGAAGTGATTGGCCCTATACAGATGGGACTGAACCGCCCCATCCATTTCACTGATTTTGAGACGAGCGTGCGCGATGTGGTAACCATCACCGCCATTGCCGTGATTGATGCTATTGTTGACAAAGAAAAAAACTCAGCTGCACAGAAAGGAGGTGCACAACTATGACACTAAAAGAAGCAATTGTGGCGCGCCATAGCGTGCGCAAATATGAGAACAGACCACTCAGCGATGACGTGGTGAAAACCCTGAAAGAAAACATTGACCGCCTCAACCGCGAGGGCAACCTGCACATGCAGCTGGTCACTAACGAGAAACGCGCCTTCACCGGCATGTTTGCCTACGGCAAATTCTACGGCGTGGAGAACTATGTGGTGATGGTGGGCGAGAAAAACGCCACGCTCAATCACCGCGTGGGCTATTACGGCGAACAGATTGTGCTGCTGGCACAAACACTGGGACTGAACACCTGTTGGGTGGGTCTTTCCTACCGCGAGGTGAAAGGCGCCTATGAAGTAGCCGACGGCGAGAAGTTGGTGTGCATGATTGCACTGGGCTACGGCGCCAACCAAGGCGTGCAACACCCATGCAAACCGCTTGAAAAAATCAGCAACATCAGTGAGCAAAGCCCGGCATGGTTTAAGCAGGGCGTAGAAGCGGCAAGCCTTGCCCCAAGCGCCATCAATCAGCAGAAATTCCGCTTTGAGCTGATGCCCGACAAGGTTAACGGCAAACCAGCCGTGAAGGCATCAACAAGCCGGTCGCTTGTGGGATACACCCACATTGACCTGGGCATTGCCATGCTTCACTTTCAGCTTGGCGCAGGCAGCGACAATTTCACCTGGGTGTAAGTCATACAAACCACAATCAACGTCAATGACATTCACTTGCCGCCCAATGCTGTAAATGAATGTCATTGCTGTATATACCGGTGCCTTGCGGCGCACCGCAAAATCAATGCTTGTTATATCCTTTGAGCTTCACCGCCGAGATATCGACCAAGCCATTCACTATGGCATAGATGGTAAGCCCCGCCTCGCTATGAATCTGCAATTTGCGGGCAATGTTGCGGCGGTGAGTAATCACCGTGTTGGTTGAGATGAACAGGTGGTTGGCAATCTCCTTGTTGCTCATGCCCTGCACGAGCGCCACCACCACATCGCGTTCACGCTCCGAGAGCTGTTCGCCACTGTCGTCGTCGGCACGCATCACCATTTCCGAAATGTTTTTAGCCACATTGCTCTGCGAGATGGTTGCTTCAAGTCGCCTGATGGCAGGCACAAAAATGCGTTCCTCAACCTCGCGGTGCAGATGCAACCATTCCTCGTTGTTAAACACATCGTGCAAGGCGGCAATCATTTTGTTGTTGTGCCCGGCATCTGATGGCAAATACTTGATGATGAGCGTTTTGAGTTCCTTAAGCTTATTGTCGGCCTGCACATGGTTGCTGGCAAAGGTGTTGATGCTGTAAGAGCCGTCGGCCTTGCCATTGAGCAAAGCTTTCACATAGGGGAACACCACGCGCTCCTCATGCAGCATGTGCTTGCGAATCTCGCGCGCATACTCGTCGTAGAAACGCAAAATCAGCAAACCCACGCCGCCATCAGTGTCGCCAATGGCTTCCTCAATCTCACGGCGAATAAACGGCAGCTGAAAACCCAGAAAATAAACGTGGCTCGACTCAAGATAATGAAGCAGCGTGGGCACCGATAGTTGCTCATGCGGCACCACGTCGCGGCATCCGTTGATGGTGAAGTTCACAATGGTGAGAAAGGTGTGAGTGTCAACGCCGTTGTCGGCGCATATCTCACTCACTGTTTTATCGCCAAAGCCAAGGTTAATGCCAAAACTGCACAGCGATTGCAGCAGATTGTAATTATCCTTGATGAGCGTAATCATCTTGTCGTGAGCCTCATAAATCTTTTGATTCTTCATCGTGAGTCAGCATTTTAGTTGGAACTTCCTTTCATACACTATTACGCGTGCAAAAATAGTATTTTATTGTGATAGTTGCAATCATCTTTTTTGGGTATTTACGTCACTAATACGCCCAAGTCATTCATTGTTTTAAGGTATTTTCAAGCAAATTTTCATTAAAAATAGGTATTTACCGCCTTTTCAGGCTTCAGTAATTTTGCTGACACAAAAAAACATTATTAAAAACCCTATTTTTTTGACAATGAAAAAACTAATCACAGCCGCACTTATGGCAGCCATGTGGTGCACAGCAGCATCAGCACAAGAGCAAGAGCAGCCTCAAGGCAGCCGCCTCACCATTGGCGGATATGGCGAAGCCACCTATACGCGCATGTTCTACAGCAACAACTACAAGCGTTACACAAACGCACAACTCTACAGCGACGCCCCCTCAACAGGCCAGTTCGACCTGCCACACGTCACCCTCAACCTGGGTTATGACTTTGGACACGGTTGGAAACTGGGCATGGAGATTGAGTTTGAGCACGGCGGCACTGAGAGCGCCGTTGAGATTGAAGAAGAAGAAACCGGCGAATATGAGAGCGAGATTGAACGCGGCGGCGAAGTGGCACTTGAACAGTTCTGGATTCAAAAGACATTCAACCGAGCCCTAAACCTGCGCCTCGGACACATTGTGGTGCCCGTGGGACAGCTCAACAACTGCCACATGCCTAATGAATACTTCACCGTGTTCCGTCCCGAGGGCGAGAGCACCATTTTGCCATGTACATGGCACGAAACAGGCGTCAGCTTGTGGGGACGCATCAAGCAGTGGCGATATGAGGTGATGCTCATTGCCGGCCTCGAGGCCGACCTGTTTGGCGCAAAGAACTGGATTCACGACGGCAGCGCAAGCCCCTATGAGTTTAAACCCGGCACGGCAATAGCTACAGCCGCCCGCATCGACTATCAAGCCACACCACATCTGCGCCTGAGCATGAGCGGATATGTTGGCAACTCGGCAAGCAACTCGCTCAAGCCCGACAAATACAGCAACATCAAAGGCACAGTGACAATAGGTTCGTTTGACTTCTGCTACGACAACAGCAACCTGATTGTGCGCGGCGTTGCCGACTATGGCCACCTGAGCGACTCAAAAGAAATCACCGCCATCAACAAGACCCTTGGCAACAACTCGGTATCGCCTCAAACAGCCGTGGCAAGCGAAGCAATCGCCGTGGGAATAGAGGCCGGTTACAACGTGTTTGCTCCGTTCAAGCACTCAAAGCTGAGAGGTCAGCAGTTGCACGTGTTTGCGCGCTACGACTACTACGACTCAATGCTCAGCACCGCCTCAGGAGTGGTTGACAATCCTTGCTGGAGCCGCCAGAAAATCACCGCCGGCGTCAACTACCGCCCCATCAAGCCCATCACCATCAAGGCTGAGTGGAGCAACCGCCTGTTTAAGAGCGCCTACAACAACGAGCCGCAAATAAGCCTTGGAGTCACCTATATGGGACTGTTTGGCATCTAAGAGAAAAAACCTTTAGTATTTAGTATAAACATAATAATTCTTCTAAAAAAATGAGACATTTATTCAACCATGCATTAATAGCCTTTGGCATCATGGCAATGGCAGCGCTGTCAACATCATGCAGCGATGATTCAAACGACTTAAACGACGACACTGAGGATGCCCAGTTTAAGCAAAACGAGGCAATCTTGAGCACCTACGTCAACAGTGTGGTTATACCCACCTATCACAGCCTTGCCGATGCAGCCATCTTGCTTGCGCAAGACTGCGAAGACCTATCTTCACAGGAGAAAGTTGACCAAGCATGCAGCCACTGGATTGAAGCACGCAAATACTGGGAGCTTTCTGAAGCATTCCTTTTTGGTGCCGCAGCCGACTATAACATTGACCCGCACATCGACTCTTGGCCACTCGACCTTGGACAGCTCGACGCCGTGCTCAAAGCAGGCGACATTGAGCAACGCATTGAGGCCGGTACTGCCGGATATGGTCTTCTTGGATTCCACGCCGTGGAATATGTGATTTTCAAAGAAGGTTCAACAGGCGACAAGGACAACCGCAACCGCGACTATACCACCATCTCAGAAGCCGAAGCAGCCTTTGCCGCTGCCGTGGCAGCCGACATGCGCGACCAATGTGTGCGCCTTGAAGCAGCATGGGCTGGCACCAGCAGCATCAGCAGCAGCAAATTGCAAATGCTCAGCGAAGCCGACCTGATGCCAACCACCAACTACGGCGAACGCATCATTGCTGCCGGCATTGCAGGTAACACCAAATATAAAACTCAGGCCTCGGCATTTGAGGAAATCATTGTGGGCGCAAGCGACATCGCCAACGAGGTTGCCAACACCAAAATCTCCGACCCTATGGACTCTCACCAATGGAGCGACGTGGAATCGCCTCACTCATGGAACTCGGTTGCCGACTTTGCCGACAATATCCGCAGCGTGCGCAACGCCTATTACGGCACACTCGACGGCTCAATCAGCAACAACTCGCTTTCACGCTACATAGCCTCACGCAGCACTGCCATTGACAACAACATTAAAAACTGCATCAGCAACGCCCTCAGCAAAGTTGAGGCAATGCCAACACCGTTCCGCAACTACATCAGCGAAACTTCAGGTGCCAACTACGACGCCATTCAGGCAGCCGTGAAGGCTTGCAACGACCTTGTTGACGCGCTCGACGAGGCTCAAGAACTCATCAACAATTAATCGTTTTCAACTCATCATAACAATTTTTGTTTGAATAAATAACTATGAATCGTTTTAATCTCCTATTATTAACAGCCGCAGCAACAGTGTTTGCCGCCTGCAGCGATGATGACCCCTCAACCAACAACATCGAAACAGTTGACGAGAGCATCAGCGAGCAATATTTTGTGGGCGGCGAATTGGGAACAGCCTTTGTAAGCTCATCAAAAGCTTATGAGCAACCCTCGCCTGCTGTCACCAACAGCGACATGTTCCTTTCGTTCAACCGCGGTGAGAAAATGTTTGAAAAGCCATTCACCAGCAACCTCAACGGTGGCGAGCGCGAGGGTCTGGGTCCGCTTTATGTACGCACCTCGTGTCTGCATTGCCACCCCGGCTACGGTCACGGCAAGAGCCAGAACAACGGCTCATTCAACACCAACGAGGTGGGCAACGGCTATCTGCTTGTGGTTTATAACCCCGCCAACGATGCCTATGTGACTTGGCTTGCCGGTATGCCGCAAACGCATGCCGTAGCTCCGTTCAAAGACCCTATCGACGAGACCAAGATTCGCATCAACTGGAAGGAATACGTTGACGAGTGGAACAACACCTTCCCCGACGGTGAGACCTACTCGCTGCGTTACCCTGAGGTGACCATTCCGCAAGATGCCGTTTATGTTTTGCAACAAGGCTACAGCGACGCCACCACGTCAAACTACGAGGTGCGCCTTGAGTCAACAATCGGAATCTACGGCTCAGGTCTGCTCGATGCCATCACCGACGACGACATTGTGGCACAATACAACAAGGAGTATGCCGACGGCTATATGCAAAACGGCTTGAACACGGCGTTCTACAGCAACGGCAGCTACACCGGCTACTACGCCAACAAGCTTCAAGGCGACGGTTCTCCATTTGTGCGCCGTTTCACCTACGCCCTTAGCCGCGGTCCGTTGCAAGACGGTGCCGGCGCCAACGCCATCTGGAACATCACCAACGTGACCCGTAGCGACCGCCGTTATCACTATCTTGACCTCAACGGCACCATCTATGCCACCTATGCCAGCCAAGACCCTGAGGTGCAAGCCGGATTTGCCGATTTCATTGCCAAGCAACCAGGCGTGGCAAACCACCCCGAATGGACCACCGACAATGTTCAGCAAAACATCTACAACTACCTCACCAGCAAAACACTTGAGCAGGAGATGAGCGACGATGACTACATTGCATTCATGGTGTGGCATCGCGGATTGGCTGTGCCTGCCGCACGCAACATCGACGACGCCACCATTCAACACGGCAAACAAGTGTTTGAGGAGATTGGCTGCGCCTATTGCCACCGTCCGTCGTGGACCACTGGCAGCGACGTTGTGAGCGACCCCAACAACTTCCGCCGCAGCGATGGCGCTAAGCTCACCGACCTGATGCCGCGCTATCCCAACCAGAAAATATGGCCTTACACCGATATGATACAGCACAAGCTGCACATGGTTAACGACATACGCACCGGTTGGTGCCGCACCACTCCGCTTTGGGGACGCGGCTTGCATCAGCTGTGCACCGGTTCGCCTTATGCCGACCGTCTGCACGACTGCCGCGCTCGCGACGTGATTGAAGCCATCATGTGGCACGGCAACGCCATGAGCGACGCTCGCCACTCGATTGAACAATTCCGCTCGCTCAGCAAGGACGACCGCGATGCCATTGTGAAGTTTATTGATGCAATATAATGTACAATCAAGGGCTGCTTAAATAAAGATTATACCAAATATTTTGCAACATGAAGGTTCTAAAGATTGCATCGATTGGTTTATTAGGTGTGCTTGCCGTGGTGCTTGCCGCCGGCACGGTGATTGAAAAAATCAGCGGAGAGTTTCATTACACCTCTGCTGCCATGATAGCGCTGTGGGCACTTGTAGCCCTCAGTTCAATAAGCTACATGGTACGGTGCCGGCTGTGGCATCGCCCGGCGCTGATGCTGCTTCATGGTGCCCTGCTGGTGATTCTGCTTGGCGCGGCAGTCACTTGCTTCACCAAAGCCGAAGGCCAGCTGGTGCTCAACCAAGGTGAACCGCAGCACTGCTATGTTGCCGACAACGGCACACAAGTGGAGCTGCCTTTCAGCGTCACTTTGCAGCAATTCAGCGTGGTGAGCTATCCCGCAACCAATACTCCAGCCAATTTTGTGAGCCAACTGTCAATAAGCAGCCAGATTGGCACCACAACAGGCTCGGTGTCAATCAATCAACCCCTCAATATTGGCGGATACCGCCTGTCGCAGCAAGGCTACACACCCGAGCTTAATCGCTCAATACTGTCAGTGAGCTACGACCCCATGGGCATCCCCATCACCTACACCGGATATGCTTTGCTAATACTTTCCATAATTGTGTACTTGGCATCACCACACACGCGCCTGCGCGCTACCATCAGGCAGCTGCGCATGTCAGTGGTGATGGCGGCCATCTTAGGCTCACCCTTTTGCATCACTGCCCAAACAGTGCCACATGACATTGCCAACCATTTTGGCGACATCATGGTGCTCTATAACGGACGCGTGTGCGCCACTCATACACTTGCCCGCGACTTTACCATGAAGGTGTGCGGCACCATCTCACCTTCTGGTTTATCATGCGAGCAAGTGTTTGTTTCGTGGATGCTCAGCCCCCATTCTTGGAACCAAAAGGCCATCATCAAAACCAATCGTGAACTCGCCCGGTTGGGCATTGGCGACGGCAAGCATGCCGCCTACAACGATTTTTTTGATGCATCGGGCCACTATCGCCTTGAAGAACAACACCCCGACAGCCGCAAATATGCCGAGAAGCTTGACCTCATCAACAGCCTCACCGAGGGCCGACTCATGAAGCTCTTTGCCCACGCCAACGGCAACAGCATTGAGTGGCGCGGTTTTGGCGACGAGCTACCCGGCGACATTGCCCCCGACGAGGCATTGTTTATGCGCCAAAGCATGGGCTACCTAAATTCGCTAATCATTGCTGGCAACAACAATAAAGCCAACTATGTGATTGACAAGATAATAGCTCATCAGCGTAAGACCTGCGGCGATGCCTTACCCTCCTCAACCAAAATATCTGCTGAAAACATCTACAACAACCTGAGCAACATACGCATTGATGCCATAGCATGCCTTTTGATGGCAATCTTGGGCATAGCCTGTTACAGCATGCGCAGCAGAAACCGCATTGTGTGGTTTCTGTGCAACATCATGGCGTGGGCCGTGGCGCTGCACCTCACCCTGCTGCTGGCGTTGCGCTGGTGGGTGAGCACGCATGTGCCCCTCAGCAACGGCTTTGAAACCATGTTGTTCATGGCGTGGTGTTCGTTCCCATTGTCGTTGCTTATGCGAAGCCGCATGCTGCCACGCACATTGCTCTCATTGCCGGTGAGCGGCATGTGCCTGATGGTGGCAAGCATGAGCCGTATGAATCCGCAAATCACACCGTTGGTGCCGGTGCTGCAATCGCCGTTGCTATGCCTGCACGTTGCTATTGTGATGCTTGCCTACTGCCTGCTTGCCATGACCATGCTGCTGGGCATTATTGCCATATTGATGCGATTCACGCGCCACAGCAACCCGTACACCTTGCAGCATTTGGCACTCGCAAGCCAAGCCGCCCTCATAGTGGGCGTGCTGATGCTTGCCGCTGGCATTTTTGTTGGTGCCATTTGGGCAAACATCTCGTGGGGCCGCTATTGGGGATGGGACCCCAAAGAGGTGTGGGCACTAATCACACTCATTGTCTATGCAATGCCGTTACACATACGGCGACTTACAGCCAACGCCAACCCGATGGCGCTACACTGCTATATGGTGGTGGCGTTTCTCACGGTGATTATCACCTATTTTGGCGTGAACTATCTGTTAGGCGGACTGCACTCCTATGCATAAATAACTAAAAATCAATTTAATCAGAGAAAACCAATCACCCACCCCCCAATTGTATGGGCGTATAGCAATACGCCCGTTTTCCGAAATCAAAGATAATGCCACGCCGTAGGGGCGTATCGCAATACGCCCAACAACCGCAGCGAAGCACGATAAATACCATGGCGTCATATTGTAGGGGCGTATCGCAATACGCCCGGCAACCGCAGCGAGGCCCGATAAAACGTATTAGATAAGAAATTGTAGGGGCGTATAGCAATACGCCCAGCCACCGCAGCAAGGCACAATAATTACCATAGCGATTGTTGTAGGGGCGTATCGCAATACGCCCAGCAACCGCAACGAGGCACGATAAAACGTATTCGATAAGAAATTGTAGGGGCGTATAGCAATACGCCCAGCCACCACAGCGAGGGTGACAATAAAACGTGTATGTTGTAGGGGCGTATAGCAATACGCCCAGCAACCACAGCAAGGCACAATAAAACGTATTCGATAAGATAACCGTAGGGGCGTATAGCAATACGCCCAATGACCGCAGCAAGGCCCATTAAATACCATGGCAATATATTGTATGGGCGTATAGCAATACGCCCAATGACCGCAGCGAGACACAATAAATAACGTGGCGATGGTTTTTGTTTGCAACCAATAAAGATTATCGTAGGGGCGTATCGCAATACGCCCGACCATCGCAGCGAGGCCCGATAAATACCATGGCGATATATTGTAGGGGCGTATAGCAATACGCCCAACCACCGCAGCAAAGCACGATAAAACGTGTTCAATAAAATTTTGTAGGGGCGTATAGCAATACGCCCGGCAACCGCAGCGAGGCCCGATAAATACCATGGCGATATATTGTAGGGGCGTATCGCAATACGCCCGGCAACCGCAGCGATGGTGACGATAAAACGTGTTCAATAAGAAATTGTAGGGGCGTATCGCAATACGCCCAGCCACCGCGGCGAGGCGTGATAAATATATGCGATTTTTTGGGCGTATTCGATACGCTCCTACACCGCCCACGATAACTTCTCGCAGACGGTGCAGAAAGTGCAGATAAATTCCATCAATCAGCTTAATACGAGTGAGTCAATCACCCACTTCCGCGAGCGGAGGATATCGTAGCTGTTGCGTTAGAGCGGTTTGAAATCGCTTGCCGGATGTTTGCAGAGCGGACAAATGTAATCGTCGGGCAGCACTTCGCCCTCATAGATATAGCCGCAGATGGTGCACACCCAACCTTTTTTCTTGGCAGCCTGTGGAGCCGGTTTGATGTTTTTGTGGTAATAAGCATAGGTTGCCGATGCCACCTCGTTGAGCACAAATGCCTCGCTCACCTCAGCAATAAACATCAAGTGTGTGCCCAAGTCAATGGTTTCAACCACACGCGCACAAAGCACGGCATTAACGCCCTCGGTGACATAAATCACGCCATTCTCGGCACGCGAGAAAGTGATGCCCACAGCCTTATCTACATCGGCGCCGCTCTGAAAGCCCCAGTGCTTGAAGGTGTCGAATGTTGCTTCTTCTGAGAGAATCGACACGTTGAAACAACCGGTGCGTTCAATCATGCCGCAAGTGTAGTTTGCCTTGTTAACAGCCACTGTGATGCGGTTGGGAGTCACTGTGACCTGCTGAACGGTGTTGGTGATACATCCGTTGTCCTTCTCGCCTTCTCTTGCGCTGACCACAAACAGTCCGTAAGAGAGCTTAAACATTGCTTTTTCGTCCATAGTTAAAAATATATCTTTTTTGTTTAGTGTTACTATACGGTTTATAAAGTTCTCAAAAACATGCCGCTCACCGGCAAGCGCCACGCACCGGGCAAACACGCCGCTAACGACATAGCAAATATACTAAACAATCGGCGCACACGCGCTATCACAACACCAAAATATTTGCCAAAAAAAATTGCCGCCACGCAACCCGTATTGTCACGCAAAGCCAAGCACCGCCGCGCTCAAAATGGCCAAAACAAATGAAAACCAAAATTTTTAGTGCTTTCTTAGTTGCAAAGCCGCATTATTTGCTGTAACTTTGAAAAAAACTAACTAACAACATACTAAAATACAAAAACAACATTACATCCATGAAGAGAAAAAGACTAACCGCATTGCTTGCAGCCGCGGCATTTGGCATAGCCCTGCTGTGCACCTCGGCACAAGCCGAAGTGAAATGTTACAACCGTGGAATAAACATCATTCCAATGCCGCAAGAGCTTGTGGCAAAGCAAGGTAGTTACACCCTGAAGCGAGGCACCGTGATAGCTGCCAACAGCAGCGAAGCAAAAACCGTTGCCGAGTTCTTTGCCGCTAAAATCAATCAGTCAACCGGACTTGGCGTCACCGCAGGCACAAGCGGCGACATCACCCTCACCATTGACCCTACTCTTGACCTTGGCGAAGAAGGCTACACCCTGTGCGTAGGCCCTAAAGGCGTGGTTGCAAAAGCCAAAACAGCTCACGGCGTGTTCTATGCCATGCAAACATTCCTGCAACTGCTTCCTGCTGAGATTGAAAGCCCCAGCGTGGTTAGCGGCGTGGAATGGACTGCTCCGGCAGTGTGCGTTAAAGACCGCCCACGATTTGGCTACCGCGGCATCATGCTTGACCCTTGCCGCCACTTTATGCCGGTTGAGAACGTGAAGAAATATATCGACGTGCTGTCGCTCTTCAAAATCAACCGCATGCACTGGCACCTCACCGACGACCAAGGTTGGCGCATCGAAATCAAGAAATATCCTAAGCTCAACAAGATTGCCACCAGCCGCGTTGACGGCGAAGGCACCATCCATGCCGGATACTACACCCAAGAGCAAATCAAGGACATTGTGAAATATGCAGCTGACCGCTTCATCACAGTGGTTCCTGAGCTTGAGCTTCCCGGCCACGAAATGGCAGCCATTGCAGCTTATCCTAAGCTCTCGTGCAAAGGCGAGAAGTCAACTCCTCGCATCCTGTGGGGCGTGGAAGACGTGGTTATGTGCCCCGGTAAGGAAGATATGTTTAAGTTCTTGCAAGACGTCATCGACGAGATGGTGCCTCTCTTCCCAAGCGAATACTTCCACATTGGCGGCGACGAATGTCCTAAGAGCAGCTGGAAGGAATGTCCTAAATGCCAAAAACGCATCAAAGAACTGGGACTCACTGCCGACGCAAAGCACTCTGCCGAAGAAAAGCTGCAAAGCTATGTGATTCAACGCATGGAGAAATATCTCGCCACCAAGGGCAAGAAAATAATTGGTTGGGACGAGATTCTTGAAGGCGGTTTGGCCCCATCGGCAACCGTGATGAGCTGGCGTGGCGAGGAAGGCGGTATTGCTGCTGCTCTCATGAACCACACCGTGATTATGACCCCTGGCGGCAATGGTATGTACCTCGATGCTTATCAAGGCGATGCCAAGATTGAGCCTGTGACCATTGGCGGCGGCACATTGCTGAGCAAGACTTATAGCTACAACCCTGTGCCTGATACTTTGGCAGTGATGGGCAAGCAACAATTTGTGCTTGGCGTGCAAGGCAACACATGGTCAGAATACATGTATAGCGAAGCTAAACGCGACTATATGATTTTCCCACGCATACTTGCCGTGGCTGAAATCGGTTGGACCGAATTGGCCCGCAAGAACTACACCGACTTTGAACGCCGCATCAACAACGCTTATGTGCGCCTTGACGGACACGGCATCAACTACCACATTCCTCTGCCAGAGCAACCCGGCGGTTCTTACAACCACGTGGCATTCACCGACAATGTTGTGCTCACCTTCACAACATCTCGTCCAGAGCGCATGGTTTACACCCTCGACGGCAGCGAGCCAACAGCCAAGTCGCCTGAATACATTGCTCCTATTGCCATCGACAAGACCACAACTTTGAAGATTGCCACCGCTCTGCCTTCAGGCAAACTCAGCACCGTGCGCACCATCAACGTTGAGAAACAAGCCCTTGCTCCTGCCAAGAAAGTGAGCAGCACCCAACCGGGCTTGGTTATGAATGTTTACGACGGCATGTACCTCAACGTGAACGACTTTGAGGCTGCAAAGGCACCGGTGAAGGAAACCCGCACCATCAAAGAGAGCCGCGAGCTGCGCTCGTATGTTGCCACCTCTGAGTCGATGCGCGGCGTGAAGCAATATGCTGCCATCGCCACCGGATACGTCAACATCCCTGAAGACGGCGTTTACGTGTTCTCTTCAAACCTTGAAGAAGTGTGGATTGACGGCAAACGCATCATTGACAACAGCGGCGAAGTGAAACGATTCTCTCGCAACGACGCCGGTATGGCTCTCGCCAAAGGTCTGCACGAAGTGAAACTCGTGTTCTTGGGTCATGTGATTGGCGGTTGGCCATCGAACTGGGACGACGGCAGTCTGAATATGCGAAAGGTTGACGAAAAACGCTTCAAGACCATCAAGGGCGACAATTATTGCCACTGATAAAAATCCATTCGCGGCTCACACATAGCCGCATGAAATAACCAATTATGGCGCACCGGCATTATCGCCGATGCGCCATAATATTTTTCTGTATGTCTCTTATTTGCACTTGCCGAATTGCTCAAAAGCTCCTCTGCCGCGTTACGCTGTTGGGGATAAGGTGACCAAGAGAAATTTGGCACAAGGCTGTATTTGGGGAGCAGTTCAGCGCGATATTCGGGGGGGCGAATTTAATCCCCCATCACGCCATGCAATCAACCGCCAGACCGGGAGAAAGCCATTATTTCTCCAGTCCTTGGCTGCGCAGAATTTCGTGCATCCGCGCCGAGTTCTCGTCGGTGTCGCCAATTTCTTGACGCAGGCGCATCATCTCTTTCTTCATTTGGTTGATAACTTCCTGATACTGCTTGTCGGAGTAAGCATTATGGTTTTCCTTTGGGTCAGCCTGAAGGTCATAAAACTCCCACGAAGGAGCCGACACATAATCGCTCGAACCAGTCATGTTGAGGCGGTCGCCGTAGAGGAACATCAGCTTATAACGGTCGGTGCGCACCCCAATGTGGGCAGGACGAATGTCGTGCTGCGTCCAATAGCGATAATAGATGCTCTTTCGCCAATCGCGAGGAGTGTCGCCACGCAAATTGCTGCGGAAGCTGCGACCTTGCGAGCCAGTGGGTGCATCAATGCCGGCATAATCGGCTATTGTGGCAGCAAAGTCGATGTTCAAAATCAGGTCGGCATTGCGCTTTCCGGCAGGTATCTCTTTGGGGTAACGTATCACAAACGGCATGCGCGCCGATTCCTCATAGAACATTCGCTTATCAAAGAAACCATGTTCGCCAAGGAAATAGCCTTGGTCGGCAACATACACCACAATGGTGTTGTCGGCAATGCCCAGTTGGTCGAGGGTGTCAAGCAGTCGCCCTATGTTGTCGTCAACGGTGGCAGCACAACGCAGATAGTCGCGAATGAGCTTTTGATAAGCTGCTTTGCGGGCAGCCACGCGGCTCATGCCGGTGGTGTAGAACGGCAATTCGGGATATCGGCACCACCACTTGTCGGGGTCGTCAGAAGCGATGCGCCAACGGCGTATCATATCTTCAAGTGGTTGCCCCGGGAAAGTGCGGCCATTGGTCTCAGGACCCCAATCAAGCAAATTCTCTGGCTCGGGGAAGGTGACACCGTCAAATAAGTGACGCATACGCTCGGGGAAGTCGTATGGCTCGTGAGTGGCTTTAAAGTGGCAACACATCATAAACGGCTTATCGTCGCCGGCATGCTGCTTAAGCCACTTGATGGTCTTGTCAGTGACAATATCGGTTGAGAATCCGTGAACCCTCATTCCGTAGTTGATATTGCCGGGCCATGGGCGGTCGCTGTCTTGGAATGTTGGGTCGCGATATTCACCTTGGTCGTGAAACACCGAGTAGTAGTCGAACCCCTGCGGCTCGCTGCCCAAGTGCCACTTGCCCACAATGGCAGTGTTATAGCCGGCATCGTGCATACATTTTGCGATGGTAGGCAACGAGGTGTTGAGCGTGTCGCTAAGGGTGTAAACTCCATTGCGATGGCTGTAACGCCCGGTGAGAATACACGCGCGACTGGGCGTGGAGATTGAGTTGGTGCAGAAACAATTGTCGAGCGTCACGCCCTCATCGGCAAGGCGCTGAATATTGCGGGTTTGGGCATATTGAGCCAATATGCCGCCATAAATGCCCCACGTCTGCGATGTATGGTCGTCGCTGAGAATGAAAAGTATGTTAGGACGTTGTGGCGACTGCTTGCTCTGACCATCGGGCTGCGCACCCATGGCAACCGAGGGCAGCATTGCCATGGCACCTAACGCCAACACGCTGCTTGATGTTTTCATCTGTCAAATATATAAAGTTTGATAAGTTCGTTCCATGTTATTTTGTGTCCGTCGCTCCACCACGATGGATTGTCGAGGTTGCAGAAATCGCCTGCCGTGCGCATTGACTGCGCCAGCCATTGGCGATACTGGTTCACTTTCTGCTGATTCTGCTCTGCCAAGTTATTCAACTCGCCGGGGTCGGCTTTGAGGTCGAAAAGCTGCTCATGAATCACGCCCTCAACATTGTAGATGATGTATTTAAAGCCATCGCGCACAAGGGCACGCTGCTGATTGGCATAGCCAAGCATAATCTGCTGCCGGTGAGGCATATCAGTGCGCTTGAGGCACGCAGCCAACGAGTGCCCTGTGACGCTTTGCGGCACGCTGAGACCAATCAACTGGCAAAGAGTTGGATACACATCGTAGAGGTAACACAGGGCTTGCGATTTTTCGCCACGGTTTTGGCGGTTGCCGGGGTCAATAATAGCCAACGGCACGCCAACGCTGTGCTCATAAAGGCTCTGCTTGCCAATGAGCCCGTTTTGTCCCATTGCCAAACCGTTATCTGAGGCAAACACAATGATGGTGTTATCGTAGTTGCCACTCTGTTTCAATGCTTCAATCACACGCCCTATTTGGCAATCAACCTCGTTGACCATATTATAATATAGGGCAATCTCCTTCTTCATGTCCTCGCCAGAGCGTGGAGTGGGAAGCAACAGCTCGTCACGCACCTTCAGCTCGCCGTTGTCAAACGGGTGTTCGGGCAAGAAGTTCTTGGGTAGCGCCACATCTTGCGCCGTGTAGGTGCGGCCGTAGCCTATTGGGTGCTGATTGCGAGGGTCGTGAGGTGAAGTGAAGGCAACATAAGCAAAAAACGGCTGAGTGCTGCTCTTTGTGCTCTGCAGAAAATCAACGGCCGCATCGGCAAACAGCTCAGAGGAGAACTTGTCGCCCACAAACGCCTTATCTTTTCCGTATTTGCCCGAAGCATCGTAGTGGGTGAGATGCGGCGAAACGTGTCCGTTATTTTCGTATGTATGCATTCCGCCAAAAAAGATGTTCTCGCCCTCGGCAAACGAGCGGTTGAACGAAGCCTTGTCGCTATGCCACTTGCCGGTGGCAAAGGTGCGATAGCCGTTTGCGCGCAGATGCTGTGGCAAGGTGGTGTGGCACTCAGGTATCTTGTTGCCATCACTCTGCACCTGAAACATGCCTCGCCCGGTCATAATCATGGCACGGCTTGGCATTGACAGCGCACCGCTGAGTGCGCCATTGGTGTAAGCGTTGGTAAAGGTCACTCCGCTGCGCATAAGGCGGTCAATGTTGGGCGTGTGTATGTGATGATTGCCCAGATAGCCAATGGCATCTCGTTGCATGTCATCAACAAGGATAAACAGCACGTTGCGTTGCTCCTGAGCGCGAGCCCGGTTGCCGATGCATGCAAGCAGCAAAAAAGCTGCATACACAAGGCTTCTTATTTTCATATCATTCTTATTGTTGAAAGGTTTATGTATAAATCTATATTCAGGCGGCATTAAATGGTGCCGCAAAGGGTTGACACACGCTTGCCGGCTCAATCAATTCTGCCTGGCTCACGTCGCCCGGTGCCCTCAATGCCAGTGAGGTCATCGCCAAGGTCGCTCCGGCACTCATCGGCTAATGCTTTGAGGCGTTCAGCCACCTGCGGATACAAGTCAATCACGTTCAGGCGCTCGCCCGGGTCACGCCGCAAGTCATATAATTCGCATTGCGTGAGTTCGCGGTCGGCAAGTTTGCCGGGTTTGCCATCGTTGCCCGGTGCATATACCTCATACGACACGTATTTGTGCGGAAATATCAGCTTAAACTCTCCGTCGGTCACAGCCTCGAGCGAGTTTTTATGATAATAGAAACACAGCGACTTGCGTGGCGCCGATTGCGCCGTGCCGTCAATCACCGGCAGCATGCTCACGCCGTCAATCTTGAGCCGTGGCATAGCCGAGCCGGTGGCATCGACCACCGTGGGCAAGATGTCGATGTTCGACATCAAGAAATTGCTCACTGTGCCCGCTTTGACGTGTCCTTTCCAATAGATGATGCAGGGCACGCGCGTTCCGCCATTGAAGGTGGTGGCTTTAGCCTCGCGCAATCCGCCCGACGAGCCTGCATGGTTGCCGTAATTGGCCCACGGTCCGTTGTCGGAGGTGAATATCACCAAAGTGTTTTCTTCAACGCCCTCTTGGCGCAGCGCCTTCATCACCTCACCCACACTCCAGTCGAGTTCCATCATCACATCGCCATAAAGCCCAATGCGGCTTTTCCCCTTAAACTTATCGCTCACCGCCAGCGGCACATGCGGCATGGTGTGGGCCAGATAGAGGAAAAAGGCTTTGCCGGCTCGCGCGTTGCGACGAATGAAGTCAACCGAACGCGTGGTGTAGTCGGTGGTGAGGCAATTTTGGTCGGTGTTATAACCAAGCACCTTGTTGCCTTCAATGAGTGGCAAATCGGGGTATTTATATTGCGGATGGAAGGGCCACATATCGTTGGAATATGGCAAGCCGTAATACTCATCGAAGCCGTTTTGCAACGGCAGGAACTTCTGGGCATCGCCAAGATGCCATTTCCCGAAGATGGCAGTGGCATAGCCGTTGTCCTTCAGCAACTCAGCCAAGGTCTGTTCCTGGGCATTGATACCTGTGGGACATCCGGGATTAGGCGCGTAAGCAAAGCCTATGCGGTTGGGATAACACCCGGTGAGCAACCCAGCACGCGAAGCGCCGCTAATGGGCTGCACGGCATAGAAATTGTTCATACTAATGCCTTTGGCGGCAAGGCGGTCAATATTTGGAGTGAGATAACCAATTGCTCCGCGATGCGAGAAATCGCCGTTGCCGGCATCGTCAAGGTTGATGAGCACCACATTGACTGGCGGCTTATCAACAGCATGGGCAGCAGCGGCAATTGCCAAACTGCCGCCCATGCCAAACATTATTTTCAGACGAGTTAGCATTTATTTCTTCTGTGTTTTTTTAGGATAATTAGGACTGTATAGCACCTTGTTGGTGTGAGTCACAAGCTTGCCATCTTTCACCCACTGGTCGCCACGCTCGCTCAGGTGCTGCACCATGGCTTCACGCAAGTCGGCAAGTTGTTTCTTGTATTTCTTGTTATCAACAAGGTTGTTGGTTTCTTGTGCGTCGCGGTCAAGGTCAAAGAGCTGTTCTTCGCCTGTGGGTACAAACCAGATGTACTTCAAATGGCCGTCGGTGAGAGCCACCCAATAGTTGCGGTCGCTATAACAAGTGGCGTGTTCAAAGTCGATGTAGCGTCGCCACGGAGCATTGTCGCTACGCAACAGCGTGAGCATCGAGGCGCCATCCATACCCTCGGGCACAGTGTCGCCGGCAACGTCGAGCATAGTCGGCAGAATGTCGCGCAACTCAACCGGGGCATCAATCACCGAGCCGCGCGGCTTCGCCACCTTCATGGCAGAAGGAACTTTCAGAATCATAGGTATGGCAGCCGAGCCTTCGTAGGCATAGGTTTTGCGCCACATGTTATGGTCGCCCATCATGTCACCGTGGTCAGAAGTGAAGATAATGAGCGTATTGTCATACATACCCTTGCGTTTGAGAGCCTCAATCAAGCGCCCCACCTGCTCGTCGATGAAGGTAATGGCGGCATAATAGTGGCGACGAGAGTTGTCAACGTATTCCGGCGAGAATTGCCCAAAGGCGGCCTCTTTGTTCTTGCTTGGGTCAGTGAGGTTGGCACCGATGCTGTTGCTCCACTCGCCATGAGCGGCAGGCGGCATAGCCACGCCGTTGTAGCTGTCAAGCACACGTTGCGGTGGGTCGTAAGGGCTATGCGGACGTGCGAACGACACTTTCATCATTAGCGGAAGGTCGTTGTTGTAGTTTTCAATGGTGGTAATGGCTTGGTCGGCAGTCCACACGGTTGGGTGCAGGCGTTCAGACAGCTGATAGACACGTGCGCCGTGGTCGTTCCATCCTATGCCGGTTGCATCGGGGTTAACGCCCGGAGCCTGGGTGGCAAACCAACGGCGATAGTCGCTCATGAAATATGGGTCCTCAATGCGGCCGCTCTCGTCAATGAGCATGGCGTGGAAACCGTGAGTGGAGCGCTGCGGATGCCAGTGCATCTTGCCAATGCCCACAGTGTAATAGCCGTCGTTGCGCAACATCTGCGGCATCTCAAAGCGATAATGCTCAGCCACCTCGCCATATCCCAGCATGCCATGATGCCACGGCGAAAGCCCGGTGAGCAACCCGGCACGCGCTGGCGTACTGCTTGGGCATGCCGTATAAGCATTGCCAAAGAGATAACCATCAGAGGCAAGGCGGTCGATATTGGGAGTCTTAATCACCGTGTTGCCGGCGCAGCCCACAGCGTCGCCACGCTGCTGGTCGGTCATTATCAATATGATGTTGGGCTTGTTTTGCGCCCCGGCCCACTGCCCCGTGGCAATTCCTGCCACCAATGCCGAGACCATCACTGTAAACTTCTTCATAATTCAACTTTTTATGTAAATTTTATCTTATAGTCACAACGTGTAACCTGAACGTGGTGTTGAAAAAGAACGGCATGATTAACTATCCTAAATCCATTGGTTTTCAACAATCACAAAAATACACAATTATCCTTACAGCACAAAACATCTTCACACAAAAAACAATCACAAAGGCGGTCTTTGTGCCAATCATTTCACAACAACTCGCACTGCCGACGCGCCATAACCAAACCAATAGCCCAATGCGCCATTGATATTCGACGGGCAACCGCGCGCTACATTGAAAAAGGTCTGCCCCGAAAGCGAAACCGAATTTTCATAAGCACTCCAGAAATCGAACTGCTCGCGTGAAATAGTGCATAGTTTCACATCCACAGTATCGCCATAATTGAATAGCGGACTGAACTTCTGGTCACCTTCAAAGGTGTTGTGTATCCCCTTTGCCACATTATAACCTGTTGTTGAATCATACGCCACACTCTCAAACGTACCCAGGAATGATGAATAGTAGCGTTTCTCCTCACTCAACAGTTTACTGAAGAATTTATAGTATTTGTTGGGCGTACTGCTGTCAATATTGGCAAAAGCACTAATTTGATAGAGCGAAGCATCGTTTTTTGAAACCTGCACCTTCACCGAATCAATGCGCAAAGGTTCTAATATGCGGGTAGTTGCGGTGAATGTATCGGTCTCAGTTTCTATCATCAGTTCATATTCTTTCCCCACCTGTCCGCGAAGGCGAGATGATGTGTAAATAAACGACGGGATATAGTTTTTGTTGATTCTTGCCGTCAAATAATATCTGCTCACGCCATCATGAATTGACACTCTGAACCATTTTTCAACGTAACTTTCCAAATCGTCCATAGGCTTGGTCAAGTCAATGGCTCGAGTGATAATAACAACCGGGTATTCACCATTCTCAATCCATCCCTCAACAACAATCGGCATCTCGGCATCGGGTGACAACAACGGTTCATCATCGTCACACGAGCAAATCAATGCCAACAGCACAATTGCCATCAATTTAAAATGCTTCATTTTCATCGGAATATAATTTTATATGATATTGATGGAATAATTGACGCGAGAACAGTTTCATGTCCTTTCAGCCCATTATCAGGTGAATAATTGTAATACTTCAACATCACATTGCGATGGGCCGTTACGTTGTAAGCCGAAACGTCGATACGATGCTTCAACCTACCCCTGCCCTTAAACGAATATCCTACCGACACGTCAAGGCGGAAGTAGTTGGGCAGGCGCGACGAATTGTGAGGGAAATACTCGCATATCAAGTTCTCGCCCAACATATAGCCCATAGAAGCTGCGGTGTAAGGCGTGCCCGTTGCATACGACATCATTAGCGAACAATCAACTCGCTCAGAAAATTGATAAGAACCGGCTGCCTTAAAATCGCATTTGCGGTCATAATTAGTGGGAAAATAACCATCGGCTATTTCGGGGATTTTTATCTCGCTGCGGCCAACGGCACACGATGCCCACATGCGCAGATTTCTGTGATTGAGCGATAACGTGCTCTTAACGCCATACGAACGGCCATTGCCCTGAACAACATCGTCGAGCGGTTGATAGCCACTATTAACCATGTTTAGAATACACCCGGCAAACTCAGGCAAATTGCGAATACTGCGAAAATATGCCTCAACATTATATGATACCATGCCACCCACCAACCTGCCACTTACACCAATTGCCCCATACCACGAATGTTGCGGCATGAATTTGTTGCTTGAGTTAATCCAGAAATTCACAGGCAAGCCACAATCTGACTCCTTTATCAAATGTGAGAACTGTGCCAAAGCTCCTGCACGCACATTTAGATTAAAGGCATCACTGAAACCGGCGGTTAATGAAAGATTCGGCAACGGATAGGTTCTCGTTATTGATTGGCCCAAATACTGTGTGAGCCTCATACCTCCGCTAAATGAAAGCAATGACCCTATCCGGTTGCTATATTGTGCATCGGCCGAGACCTCGCAAGCGTTGTTACTCAACTCCTGAGGCTCGCCCTTTTGATGCTGAGGAGAGGAATGTCTTAACTCCGCATCAGCAGCAAAATTCCATCTGTTGACCGAAACCGAACCGTTGTAGTTTAGTTCATAAATCGATGATACCAAAGAAGCCGTCATGCCTGCTTCGCGCAAGTGAAAATTATTAGCACAGCTGCTCCAGCTCACATGTTGCGTAATATTTGGCATATCAAATCGCACATTAGCCACAATATTGTTCCACTTAAACTTGCCGTCGGAGTCGTAGTAGCTGTCATTAAGATTCATCCTGTCGCCCGACATAAAGAAATCGGCCTTAATAAGGCGCGAATCATCAATGCGATGCATCACCGTCACATTGGCATCGCCAAAATTATAGAGCAGCTTTGCATGGTCATACTTTATCAAGTTGGGGAAAATCTTATCAAGATATGATTGTCGAGCAGAAGCCACAATCCAGGTGTTACCCTTTGAGCCTAACGGGGTTTTGACAGAAGCAGCTGCATTGATAAGCCCCACCACCGCCTCGGCCTGCGCCTCATCACTTGTGATTGCAGTGCGGGCATCGAGCGACGCCCCCAACACATTCCGCCCATTAGCTACGCTGCTAAACGAATAATCAGAATAGTGTGAAGCGTTTAACGTGGAGAAAAGCCCAAGCATGTGAAAGGGGTTGATTATGCGAGCGCCATTTGTTGATATGTAGTTTTGCGAATAATCCATTCCGTCAACCGAGATGCCTGACGCAAAATCGTTATTGGTGTGCACATCGGCCAACGATTGCAACGTGCGCATGGCATCGCGATTGCCAAACAAAACCGGACTGCTATTCACCATTGCTGAAGAAATTGATAACTTACCCTCTCGGGGTATTATTTTCACCGGCACACGCGTTGTCACTCCCACTTCTTGCAGTTCAACATGCAACGAATCGGGGGGTTGTGCAGCGGCGTAATTATCAACAACACAGGCAATAAACACAACAGCTGCCAAAAAGCGCAAAATAGCGCTTTCTGACAACTGTTGGATTATGAGAGTTGCAGTCAAAACTCAACCAAATTAGTTACCTGAAATGGTGTTGTAAGTGTTAATGATTGCGTTATAATCGTTAACCAACGTTTCAAATCCTGCTTCATCGAAGTAGTCTCCAATGGCAAACGTAGTCATATCAGGAAAAACGAGCAAAGTCAACACATCAACAATGTATTCTTGCACCCAATAAGGATTATCAATCATAACGTTAATCCACATACCCATACTTTCATCATACACCAACTCTGAGGTCTTATAATACCTATATTGGTACACATCCTCTGTGTCAAAGGCTAAATACCCTTGCATCTGGTTAGTGCCGTCATAAAAGAATGAGATATCTGCATAATTATTTAAAGCTTTTGCCTTATTCTCAATTACTTCTCTTGTGTTCCAGCAAGCATACTTTGTATTAGTTGCTTCATCCCATGTATCAACGGTTTTTCCCAACCCGCCATATTCATCAAGCGCATCATACAGTGTTTGTGTTGATGTAAGGCGGCCTTTCACCTGAAGTTTGCCAAGAATATCAGTTACCGAGTTTACATAATTCACATGTCCCGAAACCATTTTCTGAGGTGTGGTACTAATCCAATTCTCATCTTCGTCGTAATACCCATTTGCGTTTTCAACGTCGATTTTCCAGTTTTCGTAATTAGTCAACTCGTTGCCAAGCAGATAACTGCGGCTGTTGATGAGTGTTTCATCATTAACAATGAGTTTTGTGTTTACGGCAATGCGTGAGTTGTTTATGGTCAAATCGTTTATCACCTTATATCCTTTTTGGGCGTTTAGCACCAAGTTGATATGCACACATTTTGCTTCATTATCAATTTCAGAGGTCATTACAACGCTGAATTTTTCGCTTGAATCAATTGAGCCAACAATGGTGATAACGTGCGGAATACGGCCCACGAAATCAACTTCAGTCCAGTCAGTGTACTCACTGCTTTGGGTCAACTTCACTTTGCAAGTGCCCCATTCAGTGGGATAACTCATTTCCAGATAATCGGCATCGCCAACTTTATCCCATTCTCTTGTTGAGGTATTTGCTTGGAACACGCCAAAATAGTCAGAAACCTGATACAATTCCACACCGTTTTGAGTGGCACACGCAATGGCTCCGGGATTGCCCTTTACCGCCTTACCAACCGAATTAAGCATTGCTGATAAAGTGGCCATTGAGGTGTTGTGCACATCATAGTATTCAGAGTCAAGATCATAATCTGAATACTCTCTCACAAACTGGTCAATCATTCTCACTATATCGGTCTGGTCGTTGATATTCACCTTACTGTTAAGTTCATCGCCTATTTCAACGAGGCGCTCCTTTGACTGCGTTGGTGTTAATCCTAAGCCATCAATTGGGGCATCGAATGTAATACAATCAATCTCATCAAGATTGATTGACTCTTCGTAACCGGTAATTGTGAGCGTGCGACCATTGTTGCTGAACTTCAAGTCACCGGCAACATTAAAATTATACCTTGCGTAAGCATCACCTTTTTTCACAAACAATGCCTTTGGCAAAGAGTCGGCGTTAACTGCCACACAACAAAAAAGTGCAACAAGCAATAATACTATCTTTTTCATTTCAATATAATTTTAGCAGTTTCACTTCCTATTTCAACAATATAAAAGCCTTTTGGCAAAGCGTTTAAATTCACTGTGTTGCCGGCCTTCACTCCAGGGATTTCAGCGCACAAACGGCCTTGAGCATCAACTATGCGCAAGATGCCGTCAACGTTCACCATCAGCACATCGCCACTCAATGTAACAATGGATTGAGCACTTTTTGCATCGGTAATCTTTATGCCCGAAGTGTCGTCATTCACCTTCATTGTTTGCAGCTCTGTTGAAGAGTATTCCTTCACAACATTATCACCGCTTCCGAGCAGCTGCATTCCTCCGTTCTTAAACGTTAACTTCTATACAGCCGAGAGGTCAAACAATTCCCATGTTCCGTCAGCTTTTTGAATGTGTAAGTAAAGCGCATCAGCATAGCTCGGAATACTTGCACAGAACAGGACCATTGACACAAGTAAATTTTTTCCAAACATTATAATGTAGATTTACGTTCTCAGAAACCCTATGAGACACTAATTTTTTACTATTATTTTACACTATGATAAACGTGGGTTTCCACAAAAAAGGCGAGAAATACAACACATCACCAGCATTTATAAGTAAACCATTATTTGAACAGTTAGTTTTTTGTTTATGCCAATTTTGCTTACAGTATTTTCAAGACAAGTTTTTTATGACGTTTCACCATAAAATACTACTTACAACTCACATTGATAAAAGTATCTACTACAAAAGTAATAAATATGGCGACATTCTCCAAACTTCTTGTTTTGTTTTTTCTTATTGTTATTATTGGCACACAAATGAGGCAAACAAATCGCTGAATAAAGTGTTCTTAGTGTTTTTTCATCATTCCACTTTTATTGTCACCGATTGTTGCTCTCTTATCAGCTCTAAGCTCTTGATTGCCGTTTCTTGTTCTATGCAGTTGAAGAAAGTTTTGAAGTCAGTAACCCTTATGCCGTTTACTGATTGCAGCAAGTCGCCGTTGCGCAATCCCATGCGCGCTGCTTGCGATTGCTGAGCAACCGATTCAATGGCAATCCCGGCTTTGTCAAAGCCCACGCCAAACGCCGACAGGCGGTCGCCTTTGGCTTCTTTGAGGGTTGCGCCAAGCCATTCTTTACTCAATTCCTCAGCGGCATCAGTGTCCAACTCAATGCGGACCGCAGGAATAACCGGGGTCTTGGCAATAGCCTTTAGCTTTTTGCTCCTTACGCCAACCTGGTTCATATCAAAATTGTGAAAGCCCAGCTTCCACGCCGCAGAGTTTTCGCTAACTCTGAAATCGCCCCCGGCGGCATCAACAAACTCAGGGTTACCGGTTTGAGAATGAACATCTGCACCGTTAGCCACAAATGCGGTTCGCTTGGCCTCACTTGCCACAAACAGGTTATAATCTAACTCTTTGCCCCATTTCTCATCAGCGCCCAACGCCGCCTGCATAACTGCCGGCTGATAAGCATCAAACACGATATTGCACTTAAACACATCGCCGCTTTCTTTGGGCCACACATGAGGGTGCAGACTGTTGTTGACGATTATGTTGTTGGTGACAATGCGGTCATATCCTTCACGCAGTTTCAGTCCGCCATTCAGCAACAGGTTGTTATATATTCTGTAATGGCTTGAACCGTCGTCTAAATCAACGTCCCATCCGTGGTCGCAGCGCCATCGGTTGTTTCGCAACACATTAGGCTCCACCATATCAAGCCAATGCATATCAGGCATCTCAGCCACCTTACGCGAGAACGCTGCCACATCGGGTGTCCAATAGCGGTCTCTGCCCCATGAATTGAAGCTGCCATGGTCGCCGGTTTCTAACACAGTGTTGAAGATGTCGCAATGTTCAATCACATGCCCGCCAAACGTGCCTTCGCTGATGTTGATGCCTGCTCTGGGAACATCGTAGATTGAACAATGGCTCACGCGTATTCTATACGACATGGAGATTTGTATGGGAGCGGTTTGCTTTTCATCGCGTCCGGTCATGGTAATCAGGCAATCTTCAACCGTGCACTCCTGAGGATAGTTATCGGTTTTAGGCCCTGATTTGGTGTCGATATGCCCATAATCCTGATTGCCGTATCTGAACAAAGGGCTTCGCACGGCATCGGGGTCGCCAACAAAGGCAATGCCATTGGCTCCGCTGTGATGTATATAGCACCCCTTGATGGTGATGTTTTTGTTGTAGTTGTTCACAAAGATGGTGTTACCGCCCACCTGATTAAACTCACACGATTCAACCGTGCAATCTTCGGCTCCATTATACACAACGGCACCGCCACGGTAGATTGTCCAATCGGAGCGCAAAAGCGGCTCTTTGTTATCCATAAACGTGCGGTTGGAGTGCTTAAACACCAGCCCTTGCAAGTGAATCCCTTTCACCGGGTTTGCCTTGCTGCCGTTGAACTCCATCAAATGGTTAAGGCACACCACCTCAACCCTCACTTTTGCCATATCCATTCCCGGCATAGGCATATAATACAGCTTCTTCTCAGCTTTATCGTGAAACCACTCGCCGGCGGTGTCTAATTCCTCTTTTATGTTCTCAACCATTCTGAAAACAGGGTGCATGTTTGAAGGGCGATTGTTTTGCCAACCGCCAACCAGCTGAAGGCTGTTATCAGCGTTCTTGCCGGTAATCACCCAATGCATATCACCCCACAGATACTCATGCATGGCGTGCACAAAGCCGTTCTCGGGATTCTTCCACGAGGCTATTCGTTGCTGATTCAGGGGGTCAGCAGCCGCGTCGGGGGTTGCCGAGTGGCTCAGCTCCCAAGTGTCAAACACATTCTTACCTGCTCCGGGAGTCACATTCGGGAAACGTGCCATCTGCTGCCGCACTCCGTCAACATACAGCTGGTCGATTGCCACATCACCATCAACCTTGGCTGAGTAAAGTCCTTTAGCCTCTTTCTTCCATTTCAGTTTCAGCAACTTACCGCCGCTGATAACGGCTTTGCCCTCGTTTTGGGCGCAAATGGTTAATTTGGCAGGATACTCTTTGCTGTCATCAGGCGTAAAGCAGACGGTATGAGGCAGATAATACACGCCGTCGGCAAGAATCACTTTCACGTCACGGTCAGCCGGATAGCTCCGCGCCAACTGTTGTGCCTTGGCAAAAGATGCCACCGGTTGTTCACTTGTTCCTGGCCATGAATCATTGCCGTCAGGTGCCATGTAAATCACTTGCGCATTGAGATTCAGCAGGCTCAACACGCTCAACACCAGCATTATGCATTTAGCTCTCATACCCCGCAGGTTTTTATCTGTTATTGGTTTTAGTCCACTTTCTTCACAAACACATATCCGTGAGAGTTACCCACGGCCTCAACCTCGAAATAGAACGGCAAGCCGGCTTCAAAAGCGGTTTGCGTGAGGCGATAGGTCACGGCAACATTGTTGGCACTCACTGTGGCTTGCATAAGCACTTCGGCGAGTTTTTCGTCGCGCTTATATTGCACCAGTTTGCCCAAATTCAAATTCTCGCCACGGGTGTACACAAATGTCACATCGTAGGTTCCGTTGCCCACCATCTTACCAGTGGTCTCAAAACGCCAGATGCCTGTTTCGGCATTGAGCACCTGCGGCTTCCATTCAGCCACAAAATCACCGTATTGCTTGTAAGCCGAATAATCGGGGGCAAAATAGAGCGGCAACGAATAGTGACGGCTGTTGACCTCGGTGATAGCGCGGAAATCGGTTTTCACGTCAACGTCAACCGGAGCGGTATAAACAGCCGAATGGCTATGCGGATAGGTGCCGTCGGTGGTGTAGCGAATGATTGCGCCATCAATGGGCGAAGCCAACTCAAAGCGCACCTTGTCACCCACCTGAGTCATATTCACAATGTCAGGCTCAGGCACACGGTAGTTACATCCCTTGTAATCTAAACGAGCATAATGGCTGCCAATGCGCTGCTTGAAGCTTGCCCAATTGCGCACGGCATTGCTGCACCAGCCCAGTTCAGCCACCGCCAACAGACGCGGGAAACTGAGGTATTCGGCATATCGCTCTGAGCGGTCCTCATTGAGCTGCGGCAGCTCTTGCAAGATGGTGCCGTGGATAAACTGGTCGCTCCAGAAACAGCCTTGCACACCAAGCACGGTTGACAACGGTGAATAGTCGTTGATTGGCATTGAGTAACACTTCTCGAGCGAGATTGGCGGCATCCAAGTGGCTGCTTTGATTTCGCCGGGAGTGCGGCTCTCGGGGAAGTCGAGATAGAGATTGGTTGCCGGTGCAAGTATGGCTTTGTGCCCCGTCTGGGTGGCTTGGATTGAGTCCTTCACCTCATGCCAAATCAGTGCCACCACCTGCTGATTGACCTTGCCGCGCTGAATGATTTCTTCCCAGCCCACCACGGTTTTGCCTTTGCGGTTCATCATGTCGGCAACCACATTTGTCAAATAGCCTTGCAAATCCGATGCTTTGGTGAGGCCTTCGCGTTTCATCACCGCTTGGCAAAGCTCACATTCCTGCCAACGGTCGTAAACAGCCTCGTCACCGCCAATGTTGATGTATTTTGACGGGAACAGATTGGCAGTTTCTTCAAGCACATCGGCAAGAAACTGATAAGACGACTCCTTACCCACGCACAGCAAGTCGCGGCTGATGAAGTGCTGACGCGGCACATCGTGCTGCTTGCCGGTGCACGAGAGCCACGGATAAGCCACCACCGCCGACAGCATGTGTGCCGGAAACTCTATTTCAGGTATGATTTCAACATTGCGCACGGCGGCATAGTCGATGATTTCTTTAATATCTTCTTGCGAATAGAATCCGCCAAGCCGATTCTCGTTTTTGCCTGCCCAAGCGCCAACCTCGGTGAGACGAGGATATTTCTTGATTTCAAGACGCCAACCCGAGTCGTCAATCAGGTGAAACTGAAGCTTGTTCATCTTGTACATCGCCATCATGTCGATGTAATGTTTCACAAATTCTTTATCAAAGAAATAGCGCGCCACATCAAGCATCATGCCGCGCCACGGATGGTTTGGCGCATCGCTCACCACCACTTGCGGCACAGTCCACACGGCACTTGGCTGCAATGAGCGGCTATGGATTGCCGGCGGCAGCAGTTGCAGAAACGTCTGTATGCCATAGAACACTCCGCCGCCATCGTGCCCGGTGATTGTCACCCGTTTGCCATCCACCCTCAGCTCGTAGCCTTCGGGGGCGGTCACGCGCTTGGCATCAATCGCAAGCACCACATCAGCGCTGCTTTTCTTTTTTACATTGCCCCAGCTGAACGCCGTGGCTCCGAAGATGGCTTCACGCAGATACTGTGCCTGCGGCTCACACTCCGCATCACAGGCAATGGTCATGTTGGCACGCAGTTGCAGCGTTCCCTCGCCTTGCTCAAGGTGAGCCGGTTGCGGAATAATGGAAATTGGTTGCGCTGTAGCCGTGGCACACGCCATCACAAGGGTCAATGTTACAATTAATGTCGCTCTCAATGTTGGTTTCATCGCTATCAGTTATTTGGTTTTAAAGTTTGTGTTAAGTTCTCAGTTTGGGTATCTTGATTCTAATATGCCAGCATGTGGTCGTTGATGGTGATTGGTTTTTCGCTGCCGTAAGGGCGCATGGTCACCTCGCCCGTATTGCGCTGCTGAGTGCTCCAACCGGCAATCACGTTTGAGATTTGCGTCACACGGATGGCATGCCAACCGGCCTCAAGCGCCATTGAGCGTGAGCCCAGGCAGCTGATGTGGGCGCGACGGTCGTTGTCAACCACCACTTGCCCATCAATGCATACTTGCGTGGCACAACCGGCAAACTCATATATGGCTGTCTGTGGCACATTCACAAAACCCTCAGCCACAACCACATAAGGCACAGCATCGCCATTCTCGGCAACACGCAGGCGCGGCAACACGCTGAGTGAATAAACCACGGTATCGCGCCAATTGTCAATTTGGGCAACGTCGCTCATCTCGGTGACCGAAGCATCGGCAATGCGCAGTCTTATGCCTTGATGTTGCGGAGCCTTCTGCAATGCTTTGGCATAGTTCTGCTTCTCAACCTGCACCGTGCGCACCACACTCATCTTGCCCGAGGGCAAAAGCGAGGCAATGCGCAACTCGCCGCTATCGGTGAATGTGATTGGGCCACCGTATTGAGGCGACGTGGGCAACGGATTGCTGCCGTTGAGAGTGTAAACCATCTGCTTAATGCCCTCGGCAACAAAGCTCAACTGCACGCTATCGCCGGTGAACACCACATGGTTGCGACATTCTTGGGGCTGAACGGGTATGGGGATGTGATAGTTGATGCCGTGACAATCCATACGCAGGCGTTCGGTCTCCAAACGGCGGCTGAAATGGGCATAGTTTTTATTCTCAACATTAGTCCACCCCACCTCGGCAATGGCTGCAATGCGCGGATAAACGCGATATTCCACCACCGCCTCATTAGGCATACATTCGCTCCATGCATTGCCCTGCACGCCTATCACATATTGCTGTTTGCCCATAGTCACAAGCGTATCGGGCACAGGATTATAGGCGTAAGTTTTGCTCAGCGGAGCATATCCGCCCCAAGCCTGAGGTTCGGCAAACTTATTGTCTTGATAATGGTCGAGGTACATGCCGCCGCTGCCGGGAGTCATTATCACGTTATGGCCCATGGTGGCAGCCTTGATGCCGCCGCTCTCGCCTCGCCAACTCATCACCGTGGCTTCAGGCGCAAGTCCGCCTTGCAAAATCTCGTCCCACCCTATCATCTTTTTGCCGTATTTGGCAAGTATTTTTTCGCATCGCGCAATGGCATAGCTTTGCAGGCGTTCTTCGGCAGAATGGCCGTCTTGCTCAGTCAGACCAAGTTCGCTGATGCGTTTTTGGCAATCGGGACAATGCTTCCACGCGTTTTTGCGGCACTCATCGCCGCCAATGTGGAAGTATTCGCCGGGGAAAATCTCAGCCAGTTCGGCAAAAATGCCGTCGAGCATGGTGAACATGGTTTCTTTGCCCGGGCAAAGCACCGTGGTGTGCCCGCCAAAACGGTTCATCACCTCCTGAGGCTCGCCGGTGCACGACAGCTCGGGGTAAGCGGCAATAGCTGCCATGGTGTGGCCGGGCACATCAATCTCAGGGATGATATCAATAAACCGCTGTGAGGCGTATTTCACCACCTCTCGCATCTCCTCTTGGGTGTAATAGCCGCCATAAATGCCGCCCCACTCGCCGCGACGCCATGCGCCAACGTCAGTGAGCCTTGGGTAACGCTTAATCTCAATGCGCCAACCTTGATAATCGCTAAGGTGCAAATGCAACTTATTGATTTTTAGCGTACTGAGCATATCAATATGTTTCTTCAGCGCATCAACGCCAATGAAATGGCGGCTCACGTCAATCATCAGTCCGCGATAGGCAAACCGCGGCTCATCGACAATCTCAACGCACTGCGCTTGCCACTTCACGCCTTGCACGGCGTGCATGCTCTCAATCTCGGCAGGCAGCAATTGCATGAATGTGGTCATTGCGCGAAACAACCCCTGCGCCGTGCTTGCCAACACGCGCACCGATGTCGGGGTGACGCTCAACCGATAGCCCTCGGCGGGCATACCGTTCGCACGGTCAATCACAAGCGTGATATCGCCTTTTGCGGCCACCGATATCGCCATGCCGGTTGAGCGGCTGAGCTTATCGGCGAAAAAATGCGCCACTTCCTTAGCCTGAGCATCGGTGCAGCCAATGGCGGTGCCGGGTTGCAGCTGCCAATATCCGGTTTTCACCTCAAGCCGCTGCGGCTGAGGAATGATGCTAATGCCATGGTCACTCATGATGCCGCGGCTTTGCGCCCACGAGGGCAACGCCAACAGCATTGCACACATAAGCATGGTTAAGGTTATTGTTTTCTTCATCACAATGCGTCATTGATTGTTATTTTTTATTATAGCCTAATGGCTCATTTCTTCACTTTGCTGATGGGAATCTGCACGTTCATTGAGCAACCGTCGGTGCGCGGATTCACATCCTCAATGGTGCAGGCGGCAAAAAGCACCTTCACCTCGCCATTCTCGCCGTGCAAAATCTGCGGACGTTCAAGGCGGTTAAGGGGCACCGTTTCGCCCGATTGCAGCACCACTTCTTTCTTCACAAACAGCGGATTCTCAGGCAACGTCCACTTGATGCCATCGGTGCTTTGCATCCATGCCAACGAGGGTCCGGCTTTGGTGAAATGCCCGGTGAAATCCTTAAACACGGCATAGAACATGCGGTCTTGCTCGTCATACCAAACGTAAGGGTCTTCAGCCGAGAGTTTAGCACCGTCGGTGGTCTCGATGGTGAACACCTCAAAGTCCTCGGGCACAAAGGGACCCATTGGGTTATCGGCAATGGCAACGCCATGCACGCCACGCCATCCGGGGTCATAGATGTTGCCTTTGAAATATAGCAGATACTTGCCGTCGGATGGGCGATAGACCACCGAGGGATTCACCACTATGATGTTATCGGGCAATGGCTTGGTGCCCGCGGGCGACGGGTCAACGATGTTGTTGTCTTTCACCCGAGTGCGCGGAGCCAAGATGCACTCGCCGCCACGATACTCGCCACGGCGCAACTGCTCAAAATCGTCGAACTCAATCACGCCTATGCGTTGCCACTGCTGCAAGCGGCTGCGGCGGTCAAGGGTGCCAGTTGCGCTCTTCACGCGGCTGTTGCCGGGGTCGCGAGTGCCCACGTAATAGAGATAATATTTGCCATTGTAGCGGCGCAGATGCGGATTCTCAAAGCTTTGTGCATCCCAACGCGTGGTGTCGGCTTGGTAGCCGTCAGCGTTCATCAGATAACACAGCAGGCGATAGTCGCCATCGGGGCGGTCGCTCACCGCCAAGCCCATCTTTGAGCCCATAATCCAAGCATCGGTGAAACGGCGGTCGGCCTCGGGTGCCGAGAATATCATGTAATACTTGCCGTCGTCGGCTTTGATTGCCGATGCTCCCCATGTGAAATGACCGGGTGCAGCAAACACCGACGGCCCGCGAAGCACACGGCTATCACCCTCTTTCACCACACTGGCATCGACCTTGCCCGACTGAAATGCCACTTGTGCATTGCCACCAGCAGCAAAAACGAGCAATAGCGTCACTACAAAGAACTTTGCTTTCATATCATCAATTTGAGTTATAGTTTGTTTGCAAACAAATACAGATTGCCGCCGTAGTCGCATGCCACAAGCACGTTGCCTGAAACGGCAAGGCTCGTCATCATTGGCGCTCCGGTGGCATATCGCCACTTTTCATCACCAGTGGCAAGGTTTAAGCCATAAACACAGCCGTCGGACGATGCAACAAACAGCATCTTACCCACTGCCACCGCACTCGACTCGGTGAGTTGGTCGTCAGGGCGGCGATAAGGACAAGAATAAGCCAATGCCTTGCCAACCGGCTTAGTCCACTTCACATCGTGTGTTTGTGCATCAATGGCAACTATGCCCTTGTCTGACGAACCAAACACAATCAAATCTTTGGTGAGCAAAGGCGTTGATGTGGCATCAACAGCCACAGGCAACTCCCTACGCACAACAATACGGCCCGAACGGGCATCAATCACAAAGAACGACTTATCAGAAACCAAATAAGCCAATCCGCCATGAATTGAAGCCGAAGCGCCTCGGTTGCGCAACCCGTATTGCGAATGTGACCACAGCAGCTTGCCGGTTGCGGCATCATTGCCGTAAAGGGCACTCCATTGCGAACCTGAGATGAGCACTCCGCTGCCAACAGCAATAGTGCTGGTTGTGCCCTCGCGGCTGGTCCATTCACCGCCTTGCCAAAGCACCTTGCCGGTGACGGCATCAATGGCAGTAAGTGCCTTGCCGGTGCCCACATAAGCCACATTGCCCTCTGTTGCAACGCCATCAATCAGGGCAGGAATAATGGGCGTGGGCAATTGCTGTTGCCATGCCAACGAACCATCAGAGCACCTAATGGCATACACGTTGCCAAGCACATCTTGGGCAATCACGTTATCGGCGGCAATGGCAATCGTGTTTTTCACCGAGTGACGAGTGGCATAGCGCCATGCCTCCTCACCGGTGAGGGCATCGTAAGCACATACGCAACATTTCCCTTCAAGGTTTTCATCGACGGTGGCAATAATCACCTTACCGTCGTGAATAAGCGGCGATGTCATGTAAACATTAGTGCCCACATTCCGAGTCCACACCAGTTGCAATGTGCTGTCGCACACGGCGGTGTTAGCTCCGGTATGAGCGCCGTTGCCGCACAGATTGTCCCAATTGCCGTCGGGCGAAATGTTGCATGATGCATTATATACAAACTCGCTCTTGGCGGTGGCGCGGGTGCCGTCGGCAAATCTTGCTTCCACGGTCAACTCGGCCTTTTTTCCTTGCCACGATTCTTTAACAGGCAGCGCAGCCTTCCAAGTCCAATCAGAACATTGCGTCAGGTTTCCGCTCTTAATCACGGTCTTGCCCTCGATGGCGCAAGAATAAGTAACCGAAGCCGTGTTTGAAATCGAAGAATAGGCGTTTACCGTCACATCGCCGGCACAAGTTTCGCCTTGTGGCGAGGCTATTGCCAAATGATTGTGCAAATAGGCATAACGCAGCTGCGACTTGAGGTTGCCTTGCGCATCCACGTTCAACACTCTGTAAGCGCCCACCGAGTGGTCGATGCCGCCTTTGTCTAATGCCGTGGTGCATATATTGAGCACATTGCCTTGACGAGTGATGTGGTTGTTGTGCCAGTGTCCATAAATCCACGCCTTCAGGTTATAGTCGTTGAGAACGAGGCTTTCACTCTTTCCTTTATAAACAAACTGGTTGGTCATTGTCAGCAAATCGTGATTAAACACCAGCACGGGTGTTCCCGGCTTAATGCTCATGAGGTCGTTACGCAACCACTTGCACACAACATCGGCATTGTAACTTGGCTTGTGGTCGCCACCAAGCATGGGCGTTACCACATAATGCACATTACCCACGTTAAACGAATACCACGTCGGGCCATAAATACTTTCATACAATTCCTCGCCATATTTGCCTTTCACCAAATCATGGTTACCTATGCAATAATACACCGGAACGGGCATATTATCACTGTTCATGAGCGTGATGTGCTCTTTCAAGCCTTTTTCATAACAGATATCTCCGGTATGCACAACAAAAGCCATGTTTTGGTTTGCCGCATATTCACGCACGTCGCTGCACCACTTTTCGTTGCCGGTGGTGTTGAAAATCTCGGTGTCGGAGATTTGTATGAAACTGTGATTGCCTTTCTTGTCAACCCCCGATTTATAACGGAACACAGCAAAATCGCAGTCGTCCGACGCCGGTTTACCGGCAATGGCTTTGTAATAACCGCCTGCCTTTGTCATATAGCCCGAGGGGCAACTGATGCTCACAAAACGGGCATCGCTGCGTTGCGGCAACTCATAACGACCGCGGGCATCGGTTTTGGTCACGTTCAGTCCGTCGCTCACCGCAACATCCTTCATTGGCTTGTCGCCCTTGTCGTAAATGCCGTTAGCGTTAACGTCGTCGTAAACCACGCCGCCTATCGTGCCCGATGTTTGTGCTGTAATGGCAATTGGCATTGCCATCCCAACTAATGTCAATAATATTTTAATATTCACTTTCTTGCAAAAACTAAATTGATTAAACGACTAAAAGAATTGCTATTTCAGAACACGCCAAGTTCGCCCACATTGAAAGCGTCGCCACTTGCCAGCTGGGTGGCTTCAATGAGCAAATAACGTGCTTCAACGCTCTGCTGCAAATAGTGATAACGCGCGCTTGGCTCGTTGACGATGTTGCCAAAGGTGTATTCGCCGGCATCGTGATAGGTTACGCCGTCGGCACTCCAACGCACACGGCAAGCGGCAAGCAGCCCTTGCGAAACGCCTGTTGGAGGCACATAGCAGAAGCCTTTCACAGTGCGCTTGGTGCCAAGGTCGATGGTCACCGTTGCACCCACTCCTGCCGAGGCGCTTTGCCAATAGCTGCGCGCATTGGCATCGGCAGCAGCTGTTATTGGGTGTTTCTCAGCCTCTCCGGCGGTGGTGGTGAGTGTCATCTCGCTCTTGGCATAGCATATTTGCTGAGTGGTCACAGCACCGGTTTGTTCGCCAAGCACAGCCACAGCTTTAAGCACGCAAGGCTGCATGGTCAACGGCTCGCCATAAGCAGGCGAAGCGGCACTGGGTTGCGAGCCATCGGTGGTGTAATGTATGGTGTAGCCAACATTCAGGTTGGCAGCGGCATCTTCTTTATGCAGTTTCCAATTGAAATCCTGTTTCTTTGGACTGATGCGCACCTTTCCCTCGCGGTTCTGCGTGATGGCAAGCTGCGGTGGGCGCGACGCATAGTGATGCAGCGACACATTGCACAATGCCGCAGTGCCGCGCGATGCAATCACACGCACACGCACTTTGTTTGAGGTCACATCGGGGAATCGCAGTATTCGCTTATATCCCACATTGGTGCCGTGAGCCACCTCGCGCCACTCGCCGTCAATCCAAGCATCCACAATGTGCTGCTCAATGCGCTCGCCATGCACTGCCACTGGCTCTTGAAGCACTATGCGGTTGAAGGTCACGGCATTGTTCATGCTTATCACCAACCCGTCTTTCACCTCAACGAAGGTGCGGTTGTTGCCATCGAGCACCTTTTTTGCGCCTTTGGCATTGTCTTTGAGCAGATTATTGCCATAGGTCTGGCTTATGCGCTCGCCCACCTCGGCAAGCACAGCCACGTCGGCATCAGAAAAGTTGCCATCGCGGTTGGGCGGTATGTTGAGCAGGAAAGTGGAGTTGCCGCCCACCGAACGCTCGTAGATATCAAACACGTCGTCGGCCGAGCGCACGCGCTGATGCTCCTCATCGCGATAGAACCAGCCTTCGCGTATGCTGGTGTTGGTTTCGGCTTGTTGATAATGCAGAAATTTACCTTCATAGAGCTTTTCGCGGCTGCCAATATCCTCAGCCATCATATCGGGGAAACGGGTCATCGAGTCGGGGTGCTCAACATAGGGCAACACGTTCCACTCGGTGTTGCGAGTGCCGCCGCTCTCGTTGCCACACCAGCGCACATCGCCACGGCCAAACACTACGGCTTTGGGCGCAAGGGTGTGAATCAGTTCCATCCATGCCTTGTAGTTGTATTGCTGACCGCCTTTGCGCTTGGGGTGAGCACCATCAAACCACACTTCGTGAATCTCGCCATACTCGGTTAGCAACTCAAACAGTTGATTGAGGAAATATTCGTTGTAGTCGTCAACGCTGAAGTGGAACTTGGTCTTGTTGGCAAATGGGCGTCCGGGCACTTGGCGCGGAATCTCGCGCATGGTGTATTTGCTGAGGTTGCCATACAGCCCCTCGGGGTTTTCAATCTGGTAAAGGTCGGCAGGCGAAAGATAGATGCCCAGCTTCAACCCATATTTGCGGCACGATGCCGAGAGGTCCTTAAGCACATCGCCATTGCCGCCACGGAATCCGGTTGACATGATGCCATGACGCGTGTAGCGGCTCTGCCACAAGCAGAAACCATCGTGATGCTTGGCGGTGAATACCACCATCTTCATGCCGGCACTCTTCATGGCGCGGCACCATTGGTCGGTGTCGAGGGTCTTAAGGTCGAAGATTCGCGGGTCTTCGTTGCCGGTGCCCCACTCCATGCGCGTGAACGTGTTTGGACCAAAGTGCACAAATGCAATAAACTCGTTCTCCAGAGCGCTCATCTGATTAGCGGTGGGCACCACATGGGCAGCCTTTTCCACTATCATGGCAGGGCTGTCGCCATCAGTGATGGCAATGGTGTTGGCATATTGAATACGGTCTTTTGCCGCTGAGCAAATGACTGTTGCCGCAAACAGCGCAGCAAACACTGTTTTAGTTATCAATCTCAAGGTTTTAGTCATAAATGTTAATTCTTTTTTAAGTCTTGGTTTATGCTTATTTTCTAAAATGCAAAAATACTAAAAACTCGTCAAATGATTTTCATAAACCTTCTGAAATAATAATCAAAGCCACCAACAAATTGTAAATAGCGGCTTAAGCCCAAACCAAATGCCTTAGAACTTGATTTTGGCATCTTCAATCACCGACACCAACGGGAACACGCCCACCGAGTCGGGCATATTCAGCTCTTTGGGCGTAGGTGGCACAAACTCGGCTTTGGTGCCGCTAATCTCAGCCCCTTTTTTATTGATTTTCACAATGGCATAGAGCGGCTTGGTGTAAGTCATTGAATTGGCAAGCACCACATAGCGCTTGTTCACCTCGGCTGGATATCGCCTCTCGGTGGCAGTGGGTTTGCCAATCCACACATACGATGCACTGTTGATTTGCATGTAAGTGATGCCGTTGATTTGCTTAGTGTAGTTGCTGTGATTGTGACCGCCAAAGCACAAAACCACTTTCTTAAACCCGGCGCGCTTGTTCTCATCCTCAAGGATGGCGCGCACATCGGCACCATTGTTCATGGCCTGCTCAATGCTTTGATGCGAGAATATCACACACTGCTTGTTGGTGGCAGCCAGGTCACGGCGCAACCACTCCATCTGCTCAGGGTCAACAAAGGCACGCTTTCGCATATCCACATAATAGTTTGCTCGGGCATAGTGAGTGTATTTCTCGCCGTCATACATATTGTTTCCGTCAAGAACAATGAAGTGGAAATCGCCACGGTCAAACGAATAATAACGCCCCGGCATACCCATACCAGCCGTATATTCCTCGTGGGTGTAACGGTCCATATCGTGGTTGCCAATCACATGGAAGTTCGGGCCGTCGAACTCAGCCCATTTGTCGCGGTAAGGCGCGCTTGCCGAGTCGAGCCGGCAAAAATCGCCAAGTTCAATGATGAAATCCACCTTTTCGGCTTTAGCAGCATCAATAAACGCGCTCACGCGGCTCAGCCCGTCAGGCATATCGGGAGCATGAAAATCAGATGCGATGGCAAACTTCAATGTCTGCGTTTTCGACGCGCATCCACACAGCGCAACGCAGCAAACAATCAACGGCACAACAGCCAAATAACTTGTGAAAAGATTCTTTTTTCTCATTTTTATGTTTTTGTTTAGTTATCAGTTTTTTATTTTCTTCAATTTGGCACATATTGCATTGGAATGTTGTATCATTCCATAATCAGAAAGATGCACATAATCAACCCACGAATCAGGGTCAAGTTCTTCTTTTGATAAATAATATAACCCTTCGATATGCTCATCTAACAAATTATTATATGCCATTTTTAAGCTCTTATTTGTATTAACGTAAGCATCATTCCATTTCTTATTCGTATTGGAATTACTATATCCCACATGCTCTATTAATAAAATAGGGGTATCACGTTTTGAGCGAATCAGTTTGACAGCATCTTCAACCAAACAACATATCTCTTGCTCAGACCTATCATATAAATTGGCCATGCAATCAATAACATAAACTTTGGCATCAAGTTCTGTCATTAACGATATCACCTCTTTCTCTAATTTCCCATTACCCGAAAAACCCAAATTCACTACCGGCCCTCTCGTTTTACGAGACAGAATATTAGTCCATGCCATACCTGGCCTTGAAGCACAGGCGCCTTGGGTGATTGAAGTGCCATACACAACAATAGGTTTTGTGTTTTTAACCGGGACAAATGAGAACTCATCATTTTCATCTACACCAATTTCCAACCATTTTACGCCATTATAGAGCGGCAAAAACAATTCATATAGTTTATTCTCTTTTATACCTTTCCTTTCACGGTCAACAATGTAGTTAAAACGTATTGTGTCGGCAAACTGATAATTAGTATAGCAAACATAAGGAGTTTCACCCTCCCATACATATAAATCAACACCCGACACTCCCGTAGAAGGCATGTGTGGCATACTATAACTGCCTGTCACTTGATAGCGTATTTTAATCTGATGAGAATTAGTCACGAATCGGATTGCCAAGCCGGCTGATTCGCACGACAAATTCCATACCGATAATCTTACTTGTTCTTTGGCTCGATTTGGAAATCGTTTATAATTTCCTCCATCTTCATTCCAACCTTGGTTATGTATGCAAGAGAATCCCTCTGTATTAATAGGGCTATACCATCGCACTTGTGCACTTATTCCAAATGATGATAATAGAATATAAAATAATGCCCAAATTATCTTTTTCATAATCAGCTATTTTTCGCAAATTGGTCATTATACATCTCAACCTTATGACGTAAGCCGACAATATCATCAGCGTAGCATGTGAACTGACTTACTATTTGCCCAAATAAACAGTTATTATCAAGCAAAAAAAAGACATCATATTATTCTAATGACCAATTCAACTTTATTAGGCTAATAAATCAAAATACCCGCCGGCAGACCCAAAGTTCAACAAACTCCACGTTCTGCCAAACGGGTATCTCGGTTAATTACACTTCATAAATTAAATACAGCCTAACTAATACTATTCCCAACCAGGATTTTGTTTAAGACTCGGATTAAGCACCAATTCCTCAGTAGAAATTGGCAACAAATAATCACGATTCACATTAAAATTGTAACCATTATCCATAGCAGGATACTTTCCAAACGGGTCGATATATCCATCACCATCCACCGAAAGTTTTTGCCAAGCCTCAACAAACGATGATGCAGCACCGGGATAATCTTTCCATTGATCTTTATACGCGCCTTTAGGTTTATATCCAACAAGAATCTCATCGGCAGCAGCCCAACGATAGATGTCATCTAAACGGAATCCTTCAAGAGCCAGCTCAACCTTGCGCTCGCGGCGAATCTCATTCAAAAGCGGACTTATTGATTTAAATTCCCAATTTGGGTCAGGAGTTATTTCGTCAATTTTGAGCAGTCCGGTCATTCCAACTCTTTCGCGCAAAGCATTGATTGTTTTGTCAATGTCGGTTTGGGTGATAGTGCCCATTTCAGCTTTAGCCTCGGCATTGATTAATAAAGCCTCGGCATAACGGAAATAAATTGCACCGTTAAAGCTTCGCGAGCCCATTGTTTCTGTGTAACTATGATTAAATCCTTTATATTGCTGATAGCCCGTAGGACAGGAGTTTGCTGATACGCCATCAAATGCCGGCACGGTGAAATAGCTGTTGTTGCTATCAAAAAAGATATGTTCACCATCATCAACAAACATTGTTTGATTTAGGCGTGGGTCTCTGTTAGCCACAACATCTTTCAGCGTCTTATCACCTTGATAGAGTTCTGACACAGCAATAGGTTTGCCGTCCATACACAGATATGCGTCTATTAGTCGCCTTGTCATACCTCTGCCGTAACCATAATAATATCCAGCCCAGTGATGGGTAATATTGTCGGCATCGGAGTAGCTGCGCCACAGCAACACCTCTTTGTTGTTGCTATAATCATACTGACCAAAAAGCTCATGGTAACCCATGCCTTTACCATCGACCAATGCTGTTTTTCCGCTTGTCTCTGCCAAACTCATCAAAGCATCTGTCACATCGGCAGCTTTCTTAATGAGTTTGCTTCCGTCCTGACCTGAAACCTTAAATGGAGTATTCTTCAAAGCATGATATTTTTCCCATGTGCCTTCAAAAAGAGCTATGCGTGCTTGCAGCAACATTGCAACCTCTTTGGTCAACCTACCGGTGTAATTACCTCTGGCGGGCAAATAATCTACTGCCTTATCCAAGTCAGCCATAATTGAGTCAACAACCACATTTCTTGGTTGTCGTTCTTGATACAGTATCTCAGAATCGTCGCTTAATGTATTAGAAATCCATGGCAGGTCGCCAAAACTGCGAAGCTTAGAGAAATAGAACATTGAACGAAACACATACACCTCGCCCACATATTGTTTCACCTCATCCCAATCAGCGCTCACACGATGATAATTATCCAGGAAATAATTGATACGGCGCAATAGTGACCAATCAGACACACTCCATCCGCCACCCGACGACGGAACTTTATATTCGCCATTCAAATAAGTGTCATAATCAGGAGAAATCTGAGTGTCACTGCCTTTATCAGCATCCAAGCCACACGGGCCCACAGTTCCATAGCCAGTGTAAGTAGGCAACAAAGATGAATTGTTGTAGAAATTGTTTACATACATCTTCAAATCGTTGCTCGATTTCCAGAAATTGCCATCACTAATATTGACAATTGGAGTCCTCTCAAGGAAGCTGTCATTACAAGATGCCAAAGCCATAGATACAGCCAATGCTATTATCGACAACCTTAATATGTTATTTTTCATATTCTTACTTTTTTAAATCAATACTTGTTGTTTATTAAAACGCCACATTAACGCCAGTTGACCATGTCCTTTGCAAAGGATAAAGCTTACCATCAGAAGCCGAGAATTCAGGGTCAATAGCAGAAGGCATACTTGATATAGTGAACAAGTTATCAACACTGACAAATATCTTGATGCGTTCAAAATTAATTTTTCTAATTAGCGATTTAGGCAACGAATAGCCAATCTGCAAATTCTTCAGACGCATATAAGCAGCATTCTGTAGGTATCCGGTTTGCACCTGCATATTCTTGCTTCCACTTCCGCTCAAATAGTAGCGTGGGTAATATCCATCAGGATTATCTTCAGTCCAACGGTCTAAATGGCATTGTAAAACACAGCTCTGCCATTGACCGCCAGTTAATCCCCAGAAAATATTAGAGCTAATCCAAGAATCTCGTTTCATCACACCTTGGAAGAAAACGCCAATATCCCAGCCCTTATATTCAGCCTTCAGATTAAGGCCGAATTGGAATCGAGGCGTATTATTGCCGATGATTTTCTTATCGCCATGGTCGTCGAGCGTGTTTTTGCCCCAATCAATTACATTATCACCGTTTTGGTCAACATATCTAACGTCACCCGGATACCACTTTGAAGAAATCTTTGTCTGTGATGGTGCCGATGCAATTTCATCTGCGCTTTGGAACAAACCATAGGTTTCATATCCCCAAATTTCGCCCATCTTTCTTCCTTCATACCAAGTAGTGATTAAGCCAGTTGGATTCTCGTATTTAGTTACTTTACCGGTATAGTCGCTCAAAACAAAATTAACACTATAATTAACGTCTTTTATATGGTCTTTCCAACCTATTGAGAGTTCCCAACTGGTAGTCTGAATCTCTGTGTCATTAGTGTTTGGCAAATTGGTACCCAAGATTGCCGGCAGTTTCTTCGATGGTCCCACATAGTTCTTACCCATGCGCTTGTACCAATCAAACGACAGGTCCAAACGGTTGTTTAGAAGTCCCAAATCCACACCAAAATCTAATGTGGCAGTGGTAATCCAAGTTAAATCAGAGTTAACCAAGCTGGGGTTAACCACATAAGCCTCTCGGCCCGAAGCAAAAAACCAGTTGGTACTTGTAGGCGCAGTTGTTGACATTGACGGATAGAACGGATAGTAGCCAACGGCACTTTGGTCGCCAAGCACTGCATAAGAAGCACGGACCTTAGTATGATTAACCACCTCTTGCAACGGTTGCCAGAAATTTTCTTTTGATATTATCCAGCCTGCCGAAACGCCGGGATAGAACTTAAACCGTTTGTCTTTCTGGAATTTTGATGTCCCATCGTAACGTCCATTCAACTCCAACAGATATTTGTCAGCAAAACTATAGTTGATGCGTCCAAAACCGGCTCTTGTTGCCAATTGATAAGCATTGTCGCTAATCGACGGCGACTTGCCATAGGTGAGCGATAGTGCCGGAAGGTCGTCTGAATAAAGGCTTGTATTGCTTGAATATTGTTGCAAATAGTCATACAACTCTTGCATGAAACCCGCCATTGCCCTGAAACTATGTTTGCCAAATTGCTTTTCATAAGAAGTATAGGCATTAATCACATGGCGCTGTATTTTACGTGAAGTGCGAGAGAAACTATTTGGCGTTGTGCCACTATAGAGTGTCTTATTTCCGCTCGGATTGGTAACATATAAAGTCTTCACATGGGCCGAGCCTGTGTAATATGTGCCATCAAATGTGTAATTTGCTGTTATATCCCATCCCTTAAGCGGAGTGATGACAAGCTCGCCCGTTAACACGGCTTTATCTGTCTCGCCTTTTGAACGAGCACCCTCCGACATCAAGCGAATATCACTTGGGTATGAGTACTCTCCGTTGGGATTATACACTGCCGCAGTAGGCCATTTACGCGACAACTGGTGCATATAATTACCACCGGTTTTACTGCTGTAAGTATTTGGCGTGTCGGATGTTGCACGTGAGAAATTGGCACGAACGCTGACATTCATCCAATTGCTCACTTTGGTTGATAAATTGGTGCGTGCTGAATATCTTTTATACTTATCATCGCCAAATTCATACAAACCACCAACCTGATTGTAGCCTACACCCACATAGTAATTGGTTTTCTCAGTGCCACCACTCACGCCCAGATTGTGCTGTTGGCGGAAGTTAACATCTTTGAAGAAAATATCAAACCAGTCGTTATTAGCGTTGCCGGTCCATGTTAACCACTCATCTTTGCCAGGTGCAGCAATGGTTTCGTCCTTTAATATTCCTGCCTGATAATCCTTTATTCGCTGTAGGTTTTCCTCCGAGAACGGACGTGCAACACCGGCATTGTCGGCTGCTTCATTATAAATCATAGCAAAATCAAGCGAATTAGCCATCTTAGGCAAATTGATGGGCTGAGCAAATCCAAAATTATTGCTGTAAGAGACACGCGCCTTGCTGTCTCTTTTGCCTTGCTTAGTGGTGATGATAATCACACCGAAAGGAGCACTTGAGCCATAAATAGCGGCAGAAGCAGCATCTTTGAGCACACTGATGCTTTCAACATCATCAGGATTAATATACTCTAAACTGCCACCTTGCACACCATCAATCACAATCAGCGGCGTGCTTGTAGTGCCCAATCCGCTATAACCGCGAACGTCAATATGTTGTGTGGCACCCGGTGCGCCACCGTTACTTGAACTGATGTTAAGGTTTGCCACAGTGCCTTGCAAAGCTTCTGCAATCTTGGTAACAGGGCGATTCTCAAGCGCCTTGCCCGACACCGTTGCCACAGCACCGGTCAGGTTCACTTTCTTTTGCACGCCGTAGCCCACAACAACCACTTCATCGAGGGATTTTGGGTCTTCTTTCAGCGTTACATTAACTGTTTTTTTATCACCCACTTTCACTTTTTGTGGCATGTAACCCACATAATAGAATTGCAAAAACTGACCTTTTTCGGCAGCAATGTGATAGCGGCCATCAGCATCGGTAATAACGCCTGCTTTATTACCCACAACAACAACGCTAACGCCCACCAACGGTTCGCCGTTAGTGTCAACAACACGACCGCTGATGGTTTTGCCACTGTCATCGGCATTTGCGCCATCGTTGGTGCCTTTTGATGCTGGTGTGATGATGATGCGTTTGTTGTTAACTGTCCATGTAGCGTTCGGCAAAATCTTACGCAATACCGAGCGAAGTTCCTCATTTTTAGCATTGATGCTCACTTTGCGGTTTACATCAATCTCAGCGTCGTTGTAGAGGAATGTGTAATTGCACCTCGATTCAATAGCCAGAAGAGCATTTTTTACGGTCACCTGGTCAAGCTTCAACGTGATTTGTGCTTTTTGGGCATAGGTTACCTGAAAACACAACAAAAACAGCAACAAAGTTGCAAACTTCCCAAAATAATTGTTTCTTTCTGTTAAGAAAGTCACAAAACTTTTTTTGTTTTTAAAAATGTTCATACCTTTACATAGGATTTAAGTAATAATTACGCTTCCTGCAAGAAGCAACTCATTTTGTTTTAAATCTGATAGGCGAATGCTGCAACATTTGCCTATTTTTTTCGTCATATCTTCTCCATTTTTCTTTAGTTTTAAGGGGTTATTGTATATGTTAACTGTTTGAGGTTATCTGTATTATGCCATCTGACTTGCTAATGGTTATAGGTGCCACCATCGACATCGATTCCAATATCTCGTCGAGCGTATCGCCCACTCGCACAGTGAACGAAATTGATATTTTCCGAGCCAGGTCAGGGTCACATTCTATTTCTGTGGTAAACCATTGCTCAAGGTTCAGAATTATGTCGGCAAGTTTTGAGTTATCAAAACGTATTCTTCCATGAGTCCAGTTGGTGTAGTTGTTGGTGTTAACCTCGCTCACGCCCGTGCTTCCGCTCTGCTTGTTGTAACTCAACAATTGTCCCGGCTGAAGGGTAACCGGGGTTTTCAATCCGCACCCTGTCACTCTTACACTGCCCTCAACAAGCACCGCCTCAACAGCCGACTTATGGCTGTAGTTAGCAACCTGAAAATGAGTGCCCAACACTTCCACATCCATTTTGCCTGCATGCACTCTGAAAGGTTTCTCCTTATTTTTCGACACTTCAAAATATGCCTGTCCTTCCAATATCACCTCGCGCGCCGATGCAGTGAACTCCTCGGGGTACTGAAGTACGGAGTTTGAATTAAGCCAAACCACCGTGCTGTCGGGCAACACAAAGCGTCCTCGGCTGCCATCGGCTGTCAACAGTTTGTTTTGAATCACGGCTTCAGGCTCTGTGGTCAGTTTGCCTGCATAGAAAGCCGTAATTGCCGTCGCCACCAATAGCGCAATGCTTGCAGCCACTTTAGTCAGCCATAGCACCTTTGGCGAGAAAAATGCCTTTTTCTGCCTGCCGGCAATTCGCTGTTGAAGATTGCGGAGAGCAGCCTCGGTTTCCTCGTCATCTTCTGAAACGGTTTTGCTCAATATCCACAAATCACGAATCCGTGAAAACTCATCGCCATTTTGAGCCGATTGCTGCAACCACTCGAGTAAGATGTTTTCTTCGTCTTGCGTGGCAGTATGGTCTAAATAGCGTATGATTATTTCATTTATTCCGTCATTCTTGTCGCTCATGATATTCTGTTTCTATTAGTTATTACAAATCAAAAAGGTGTTACCCCCCCATTAGGCACCACATTTTTTCAAAAAAATTTCAAATAAAGGTATGCAAGAATAAGCACCGACAACAATCCGCCGTCTTTAAGGTAACGACGCAATTTTGAAAGTGCTTGGGTAAGATATTTCTCAACTGTTTTGTGCGAAAGATTCATTTCGTCGGCAATCTCGGGAATACGCAGCCCGTTGGTGCGGCTCAGCACAAACACGCGCTGCTCTTGTGGAGGCAGTTTGGCGGAGAATTGCTGTATTCTCTCTTGCAATTCTTTCAACAGGAACAAATCGTGCTGATTGGTTTCCTGAACCCACCGCACATTTATTTGGTCAACAATCTGTTCCAACGAATCCTCCTCGGTGTATTTTTTGCTCGATAGATAATTCAACGACCTGTTGTAAACCGACTTGAAAAGATAAGACTTCAAGTTGCGTTCAACATCCAAAAGGTCGCGCTTATCACACAGCGAGACAAACAGGTCCTGAACGATATCCTCAGCGACATCACTATCGTTTACCACCCTGAACGCATAAGCACGCAGTGCTTTGTAGTACTGCCGAAACAACTGCTCAATCAACTCCATATCACCGCTAAGCATCATTATCTCTCAGGATTTAAAGATTATCCCAATAAATTAAGCTGTTCTACCTGTTAGGTATAGCACTTATTGCTACAAAGTTCAACAAATTTATTGAGTTTAACAAATTCTCGGCATTAAACTTGCCTCGCGGCGAGTCGCGATGCCCCTTAATTCGGCAAAGTGATGATTATCAGCCGCCGATGCTTGATAAGCGCCTCGCACCCATGCGGCACAAAAATCTTCTACATTGGCACACATGGGTCGGGGCTGTGAAAAACGAATGTCACTTGTTGAGCAGCTGCAATGTGGCAGCATCGGGCACGGTGTTGACAGGCTTGTCGATGGCGTTGTCAAATAATTTGTCTAATTCGTAGAACTGAACGGTGGTGGCAGGATTGAACCACTCCGATTGCATATATTTGCTGAATGATTGCAGCAACAATCGTGTGGCTGGGCGTTGGTCAATATCCTTGTCGATGTCAATCAGCGCCACCAAAAGGCGACCCTTGCCCACACGTGCCTCGAAAGCGATGCCCAATTTTTGGTTGTATTCATAGGAGTCGATGCTTTGTATGATTGGCGTTAACGCGGCAAAGTCGTCGAGTTCAACGGCGCGGGCATTGTTCAAGATGTCCCACCATTGCCAATCGGCAAAGTGCTCGGTTGGGAAATTGTCGAATGCATGATGCTGCGCATTGATGAGTGTGCCCACAATCATAGGATTCCACCTGAACATAATCGGGTTCCAGAAATGACTTGCAAATTTTGTCTTACGGCCTATTGGGGCGTCGGGCACAAGAAGCACGTCTTTTCCCGCAGCCAACATATCTTTCACTTGCCCATTCCACTGGCGAGAAACGGTCATCTGGCAATCTGCGGTGCAATCGTCGTCGGGGTACACCCATATAGTCCACTCGTTTTTCACATCGCCTAATTGCATGCGCAGTGTATATTTGTCGGCTTCGGTGATGCCACCCAGGTCAACGTTCAACACGCCGAGCGAGTCGACGGCCCACATTGCCACCGTAGTAGGCTTGAATTTGCCTGAAGCATAAACTCGCCATTTCGAGTCAAACAGCTGCCATGTGAGTCGTTCGCCGCGCAAACTGCTTGGACCGTAGTTGTAACATTCAATTATTGCCGTCAACTGCTCCGAGGTCAAATAGGTGCGTTTGGGCATGCGTGCAAGAAGCACCGTTGGTGCGCACCACTCGCGGAATTTCTCGGGGTCGACAAGGTTTTTGCTTTCCCAGAAAGCATCAAGAATGCCCACAAAAGCGCTGCCTTGACCGGGAAAATCAGCCAATCCGAGCAATTGGAATCCGGCACTTTTGCTTGTGCGCATCAATGCCTCGTTCACTTCCTTATATTGCAACACAGTGTGGGCGCCGGTAGCTTTGAAAAAGTCGTCGGCTTGGTGCAGCATGCCGTTTCGTGCCAGACGCTCGCGAAACACTTCCATATTTCGCGCCTCGAGCACGCCTTTATATTTTTGAATCTCACTGAAATTAGGCTACATGCATCGCTGCCCGGTTTCGTGTGCAATCACAGGCACACCAATGTCGCAAGTGCTATTAAGGTCCCAATCGGTCGACGGCTTGCCCTCATACACAGTCACCCAACCTTTCGAGGAAACGTGCGACACATAGAATTGGTCGGCTGCCACATGAGTGCGCGCGGTCGACGCCGAATAAAGCCTACGGCTATCGTACACCTGCGCCTTCTTCACCAAATCTTCAAGCACATCAAAGTTGCCCTCGTTTTCGTTGCCGTTGCACATCAATATGAACGACGGGTGATTGCCGTAGGCATTGAGCACTGCATACATTTCCTTTTCGAAAAAATTGCGCCGTGCCGGATAGCTGCCAACATCTTTTATCCACATAGGCAACTCGACCTGCACATAGATGCCCACCTGGTCGGCTGCGGCAAACGCTGCTTCGGGTGGACACCACGAGTGGAAGCGCACATGATTCATGCCGTAGGATTTTATGGTGTTGAATATCTCCTTCCAATCGTCTACGCTGGTCGATGGATAGCCGGTGAGCGGAAACACTGCACAATCGAGCACACCGCGAAGATGAATGTCGTGGCCGTTGAGGCGAACATGATGTTTGCCCTGCTCAACACTGCGCATGCCAAAAGTCACCGTTTTTTCATCTTGCACGCCATCAGCATTGACAATCGCCTCAAGTTCGTAGAGATTAGGCGTGAACTCATCCCACAGCTTCACTTGCTTGCCCATATTGAATGACAGGCTCACGCCCTGCGCTGCCAAGGCGCTGTCGGCTTCGGCAAAAGCCACAGCCACTTGGTTGCCGTCTTTTTCGCGCACAATCATCTTCACGCTTGCCTTCTCGCCATGGCGCAAGCCCAACACTTCAGCCGTGACATTCACCTTGCTGGCTTTCACGTCGGGATAGGCATTCAGTCGCCCCACCCTCACCACATTAGTGGCACGCAGCGATATTTCACCCACGATACCATTCCAATTGGTTTGCGTGTATTCGGTGGTACCATGATTCCAATTGTCCATGGCATATTTCAGCCGATTGTCAACACAAATTGTGATGGTGTGCAATCCGGGATTAAGCTGGCGCGACACATCAAATCGGTTGGGAGTTGAGAGGCGCTCGTCGCTGCCTACCATCGCATTGTCAACAAACACCGTGGTGTGCCAATGGCATCGTTCGAGAAAAAGCTCAATATGTTTGTCCTGCCAATCGCTTGGAATAATCACCTCGCGCTGATACCACGCCGGACCTTGATACTCAAACTTGCGACTAAGGCGGTCGACATAACGGGCATTGTTTTTTATGCCCTTTCCGCCCTCGTCGGTCGAGCCTGGCAAAACAATGGTTTCTGCCAACTTGCTCAAATGCAACTCCGAACCCGGTGTCATGCCAAACGCCAACGGGTCTAACTGAAAGCGCCAAATGCCATCTAAACTAATCTTATCCTCTCCAATAGCCGTTGCCGCAGTAAGCACTGCAAAAATCAACAACGACAACATTCGTTTAAAATATCTTCCAAACATTATCACTTTAGTTTTTATGCTATTTATCGTTTGCAAAAGTAACAATTTCCAAGCTCACAAAAAAATGGACAAACACCTTTGATTTAATGGACAATAACAATCTTCACGTGCACATTTGGTGCTGGGCAACATTGACGATTGATGGTGATGTGTAAGCACTTTCAGTTTTAAAGTTTTCTAAGAGCTTGTTTCATAAAAGGCATTAAAACACCTTTCCCCGATTCCGAGGAAAAGTTAACAAATATCATATCGCATATCATATCGCATATCAAAAAAGAAGCATGATACCTTCGCTGATATGCAAAAAATACACTATCTTTGCTTTGTGAAATAAACAAACTTACTAAAAACTCATTAAAAACTCATTTACACAAAATGAAAAGAATCATAACTGCATTGTTTGTAGCAATCAATGCACTTGGGGCAACGGCATCCTACACCGGGCGCGTGTATGTTGACGGCAACGGCAACCACCGTTACGACCGCGGCGAGAAGGTTATTGCCGGAGTGTCGGTTTCCGACGGACTGAATGTGGTGCAAACCAACAAAGACGGAGAATACACCATCGCAGGGCACAGCGACGAGCGGTTTATCTTCATCACCATGCCCAACGGATACAGGGCAAACACCTATTACGCACGCATCACCAGCGAGCAAAGCTGCTACGACTTTGAGCTGCAATATGCCAATCCCAAAAGCGTGAAGCCCGACGGCAGCCACCGTTTTGTTCACATTTCTGACACCCACATTAACGACCTTGACCGCACTGCCGCCGACGGTCACGCCGCCAGCACAAAAGATATGCGCAACTATGTGGCTAATGAAAACATTGCTTTCATCATTCACACCGGCGACATCACCCGAGAAGGGTTCGGGTCGTATAAGCACTTCATGAACAACGAGAACCTGCCCACCTCGCAAATCTACTATTGCATTGGCAATCACGACCTTGGCAAAGGCAAATACGGCGAAGAGATGTTTGAAAACCATTTCGGTCCGGCCTACTATTCGTTTGAAGTGGGCAACATTCACTATATAGTCACTCCCATGTCATCGGGCGACGGCAAGCCAAGCTACACCAACGAGAGCATTGGCAAATGGTTGAAAAACGACCTTAAATACGTTGCCCCGGGAAAGCCAATAATATCTTTCAACCACAGCGTGATGAGCGGCAACGGCCACTTTAAGTTCGGTAGCGAAGATACGGGCTTCATTGATTTGGCTGACTATAACCTGAAAGCGTGGATTTACGGCCATTGGCACAATCATCGCTTGTTTAAATACGATGGCTCGGATGTGACCATGATTTGCTCGCCGGCACAATTCGGCGGAGCCTACGACCACTCGCCCTCGTCGTTCAGAGTGTTGCAGGTGGCACCTGACGGTGAACTCACTTCTGAGCTGCGTTATCCTTACATCAACAAATCGCTCACCATTGCGTCAATCGACAATATGCATGCGCCAACAACAGCTTCGGGCGAGGTGATGCTCTCAGTGAACGCCTATTCATCAACGTCGCCTGTGGCTTCGCTCACCTATAGCTGCACAAGCAACGGCAAGACATATCTGAAAAACATGCCTTTGCGCCGGCAAACCGACTTCAACTGGACTGCAACAATGCCGTTGCCCAATAAACTCAACGGACAAATAGTCACCGTTGAGGTGCAAGCCAACTTTGCCAACGGCGAGGTTGCCAAAGAACGTGCAGAGTTTAATTACCGCAGCAGCAACAACAAGGCGGTTGCCCTGGGCGACGACTGGAAAAACCTGCTGAAGAACCCAAGCCATGTGGCAAACGTCACCGATACGCTCGTCACGCCGCTGCAACTGGCGTGGGTGCAAAACGTGGGTGCCAACATCTTCTTGTCATCGCCATTGGTTTATCAGGGAGCCATCTACGTTGGCTCGCTCGACGATAACGGCTTGGGCAAAGCATCGGTCACCTGCATAGACGGCAAAAGCGGAGAAATACGTTGGAAATATGCGTTACGCAATTCGGTGAGAAGCAGCATCGCCGCTGAGGACGGCATGATTTTCGCCCAAGACATACAAGGCTATCTCTATGCCATCAACGCCGCCAACGGCACTTTGGCATGGGAGAAAGATTTGAAGATGGATAAGCATGTGCCGCTTGACAACGGACTGGTCACAGCCAACGGCATCGTATATGCCGGAACAGGTTATGCGCTCTCGGCTTACAAAGCCACCACAGGCGAACTGATTTGGCGCAACAAGGACTGGGACACATGGCACGGTTGCTCAACCACCTTTGCTGTGCATAACGGAGTAATCACCGGCCACGCCTTTTGGGAAGCCGCCTATGCCAACGATGCCCTGACCGGCAAATTACTTTGGCGCATCGACCGTTATGACTTTGGCAACCAAATGGCCATGCGCTCATCGTCGGCTGCCATGTATGACAATCACCAATATTTCCTCTCTGAAAATTCGCTGATTATTCTGGAATCAAAAACCGGCAAGCCGCTGGCTCAAAAGCGATATAACTTCAGCTTGAAAAACACGTCAACGCCTTTGGTGACCGACGACGAAATAATCTTCGGCACCACCGACCGCGGCATAGTTGCCGTTGACAGAAAATCGCTTGAAGAAAAATGGAATTTCAAGACCGGCAGGGCAATGATTTACACCGTGCCAACTCAATGCGACCCAGGCTCGGCTGTTGAAACCAGTCCGGTTTTATCGGGCGACGTTGTGTACATAGGTGCTTCTGACGGCTACCTCTACGCACTAAACCGCAAAAACGGCTTGCTGCTGTGGAAACACGCCATGGGCGCGCCCATCTTGGGCACGGTTGCCATCTCAGGCAACGCCCTGTTTGCCGTTGATTTCAGCGGAAATGTCTATGGCTTTGTGTCGCAATAAACCAACGCCGGGACTCCTACTCTAACATACAAAGAACAACCAATCTTGCCACAACTTGCCTAAGCCACACACCACCACCTAAATTGTGAGGCAAAGGCAAACGCTGCTACAAGGTCGGTTGTTTTTTTCGTGAGATTGTTACAAATCGCTTTGCCACAGACCATGCAGATTGCAATAGTCATAGACACATATTGGGCGGTCGTGGCACACGCAAAGCTGCGCCTGAGGCTGCTCTGAGAGGTCGTAACGAATACCTCCATGCTCGGTTTCAACGTAGATAAACGAGATGTGATGCTCGCTACTCATTGGGTGAGGCACACTGCCCACATCAACCTGCATCATGCAGTCGTCAAGGCGAGTGGCCACCGGCACATGCTTCTCGCTGCCGGCATCCTTGGTGTGTGGCACCAGTTGCTGCATCCTCTCGCCGCAGCACACCAGCGAAACACCGCTGTCAACCAGCTTCATCACCACGTTGCCGCAATGATTGCATTTAAAAAATTCAGTTGCCATAATCGTGTAAAGTTTATCACCTGTTTATTAATGTTTTCATTTGCCGTTTTCACGTTCTGAAAAAATAACAACGTGCCCGCCGCCATTGTTCACGCGCCACGGCAGCAATCTCACAGCCAGCCGCCGCGATTCATTGTTTTGCACAATCAACTATTTTTTCTAACTTTGCTATGCTTTTTGTTACGGCAGAAAACATCACAAGCCACTAAAGGCTTTGATATACAAACATATATGAACAAAAATCAACAAAAAACCGCAAGCAAAGCAACAACGTGTTGCACATGGCGTCACTTCGACAACAAAGCCTACTCGGCATTTCGCAGCATCAGCCGCGAGGTGCGCATAGGCGTGTTGGCTGTGGCCACTCTCGCATCAGCAGGCATGGCGCAAGCCGCCGCAAGCAGCGAGACGACCATCAACGAGGAGCATGGCACAGGCATGGTGCATGAGCTTGAGGAACTGGAGGTGACAGGAAGTCTCGCTCCATTGCAAGCCAATCAGGCGGCACGCATAGTGACCACCATTGGCCGAGAGGAAATTGCGCAGGCGGCTGCGCAGAGTGTTAACGACCTGCTGAAACTGGCGCTTGGCATAGATGTGCGCCAACGCGGAGCCTTTGGCGTGCAAACCGACATCAGCATCGACGGCGGCACCTTTGACCAAGTGACCATCTTGCTCAACGGTGTGAACATAGGAAGCCCGCAGACGGGTCACCTATCAGCCGATTTCCCGGTGGCAATTGAAGACATTGTGCGCATTGAGGTGCTTGAAGGAGCAGCCTCGCGCAGTGTGGGCGGCAGCAGCTTTAGCGGCGCTGTGAACATAGTCACCAAGCCCGACAGCCGCAGCCACGTGGCAGTGAATGCACAAGGTGGCTCCTACGGCAGCTTTGGCGCCGGCGCTCGCGCCAACTATTCAAACAACGTCACTCAACACCAATTCTCGTTTGGCTACCGCCGCAGCGACGGTGGCACCACCAACAGCGCATTCGACAAGGGTAATGCCTTCTATCAAGGCAACTACACAAGCCGCGAGGTTGACGTGAACTGGCAATTGGGCTACAGCAACCAGGACTACGGCGCCAACACTTTCTATTCAGCTGCCTATCCCAACCAACATGAACAAAACAGCCGCTACTTCGTGGCGGTGAAAGCAGCCACTAAAGGCAGCTGGCTACACCTTGAACCAACCATCTATTGGACTCGCTCAACCGACCACTTTGAACTGATTCACCGCAGCGACGTGGGCGAGAATTTCCACCGCAGCGACGTGTATGGCGGCAGGCTCAACAGCTATTTCCGCTGGGCAGGAGGCGTAACATCGGTGGGTGCTGAGGTGCGCAACGAGGGAATCCTCTCAACCAATCTGGGACGCCCTCTCGAAGAAAGCGAATACGTGAAAATACCTGGGCACGACGGCTACTACGACAAACACGATAACCGCACCAACGTGAGTTACTTTGGCGAACACAACATTGTGCTGCGCAACTTCACCCTCTCGATGGGCGTGGTTGCCAACATGAACACCGCCCTTGATAGCCGCTTCCGCTGGTACCCCGGCGTGGACCTCTCCTATCGCCCCAATCAGCACTGGCAGCTAACGGCTTCGTGGAACAAAGCATTCCGCATGCCCACGTTCACCGACCTCTATTACAAAAGCCCCACCACCGAAGGCAACATTGGCCTTAAGCCCGAGCAGACACAAAGTTTCATGCTCTCGGCCCGCTATCGCAGCCAAGCCGTGAACGCCACTCTGCGAGGATTTTACCACAAAGGCAAGGACATGATTGACTGGGTGATGTATTCAGCCGACGATAAATACCACTCAGCTAACTTTAAACTTGATAACCTTGGTGCAGAGCTGCAAACCAACTTCAACTTGCAGCACATCTTGGGGCCGCAACAGGTGCTGCAAAACCTGTCGCTGGGCTACACCTACATCCACCAAAAGCGCCACGACGACGCTGAAGTGTTCAAAAGCAGCTATGCGCTCGATTATCTTCGTCACAAATTCACCGCAAGGCTCACGCACCGCATTTGGGGAGCACTCTCGGCATCGTGGAACCTGCGCTGGCAAGACCGCCTGGGCGGCTACCTTGAATACGTGGACGCAAAACCCACAGGCGAACTAATCGACTATAAGCCCTATGCCGTTCTTGACCTTAAACTGCAATTCACCAAGCCAACCTATGAGCTGTGGGTGAGCGCCAACAACCTCACCGACCACACTTATTACGACTTTGGTAACATTCCGCAACCGGGATTGTGGATTATGGCAGGCGGCAGCTACCGCTTCAACTTCTGAGATAATTAACAACAAATACTAACCCACTCGTGGCGCAGCCCGGCCTCAACACCCCGCTGCGCCACAAGTGTTTTTCCCCAATAATCGTGCCAATCCATATTAATCTTTTGCAGAGAAACGAAATAACTAAAAAGGTGCCTCCAAAATTAAAGCCACCATTATTTCAACAGCTCAAAGGTTCATTTGAATCGCTTCAGTCTTTGTATCACCATGAGGAATATTTTCAACAAATAGTTATCCCCATGATATGTTAGAGGTCTTAAATCTATCGCCGAGGACCAGTGTAAGGGCAGGAACGAATACGTGTTCTTACCTATATTCTTTTATAATTAGTGTCAATCGAGTACTCGTTTTGTATATATGAACAGTACGATTATTGCTCTTATGTTTTCCCCGAGAAAGAAGTAAGTATTACCAGAAACAAATGCAGATGCCACGTTGTAGGGGCGTATAGCAATACGCCCGGCGACCAAATAAAAAATGTGATGCCTTGCTGTAGGGGCGTATAGCAATACGCCCGGTGACCGCGGCGTGGCCCCGATAAATACAATTGCGTGTGTTTTCGGGCGTATTGCAATACGCCCGGCGACCGCGGCGTGGCAACCCGAACAAACGACAAACAACGCGGATGATAACCGCAAACGGTGTAACGTGGCGACCGAACAACGCATGTGATTTTGCGGATGATTCGGGCGTATTCGATACGCCCCTACATGGGGACGACATCGTTGGTGGCGTGGTTGGTGTTTCGGGCGGATGATAACCATTGCGTGTGTTTTTGGGCGTATTGCGATACGCCCCTACATGGAAACAACAAATAACGTGGCGTGGTTGGTGTTTCGGGCGAATGATAACCATTGCGTGTGTTTCCGTGCGTATAGCAATACGCCCAATTACCAGAAACAAAGGCAGGTGCCACGCTGTAGGGGCGTATAGCAATACGCCCGGCGACCCGATAAAAATGTGATGCCATGCCGTAGGGGCGTATAGCAATACGCCCGGCGACCG
>JBJECY010000030.1:0-16558 GCA_051871515.1 Muribaculaceae bacterium
TGGAAGACCATTGGTACATGTATTGCGACGATAATGCTATTCACTATCTCCGAAGCTGGACGGGCAACCATTTTGCCGAAGCCATCTATGAGAAATGTGGAGAAGAGTATCGCATTATAGAGTTGCGTATCAACAACAACCCTAACGAATACAGGTTGGGTAACGTAGATTCGGCCACAGCACTTTTCTATGCCTTGTTGATAAGTGAGTACGGCGGTGATGCTTCGGCATACTGGAATGCAGCATTTTAGGATAAACTGATTAAAACGGGACAATCTGGAAGAGAATTACATGGCTACCACACGGAATGGGCACGAACTGAAGGAGCTGGAAAGTATATGGCAAAAGCTGGAATGCAGTGTACACTGCGCTCCCTGTCTTTTGCCATGATTGTTTTACTGTTTGTGAGGAATTGCACGTAATATGAAAGTGTAGTATATTAATCCAAGATATCATTTATAACCTTAATCCCCAAATGGGCTACCGCCGTAGGGATGTTTTCTTCTTCTCACCACATGGCAAATCCGACTGTGAGTCACCTCCTCCAGGTCCCACATGAGTCTGTGCAGGTCCGCCGCTTGCGAGCATGAAGGATGCTCCGAGCAGTTGGGCTTGTGCCTCGCTCACCTGTTCCTGCGGTTCAAAGATGGCATTGCCATTCTCCCTGAGCGCCTCGTGTGTGCTTGCGGACTATTTTTGTTGTCGATGATGCGCAAAAAAATTATCACCAAAGCTGCCGTTGTAAAGGGAGTGGCTGCTTTGGTGATAGTTGCAATTCTAACCTATTTATAACTTAAATAACAAATCTATCATTGTTGGTTAAGAGGCGGGGGCGCAGAGAGAGGTTGTGGGGAGCGGCCTCTGCCAGCCTATTATTTTGTGGCTGTTGCCGGTTCGCCTTGCTCGGGGCAAACGGCTATTGGGCGTTGGCCTTCTTTACGGTTGTTCATTGGGCGAACTCTGCCGTTGTTGTCACGCATGCCCTTCTTGCCGTCGAAGCGTGCGCCTTGCTTGTGCGAGAAAAACACTTTCTCCAATTGGCGAGCGTTGAGCACGCTGCTCAGCTTGTTATAGTAAGTCTCATTGAGTTCAGCCATTTTCTTTTGGTTCTCAATGCGTTGCTTTTGCTGCTTCACCATCTCGCTGTCGCTCAACGGCTTGGCATCCTTGCCGCGGCGGTCAACTTCCTGCTTGCGCTCACCTCTAAGCTTTTGCTGAGCAGTGAGGTAGTCAGTGTAGATTTCGGCAAACTTCTTGCCCTGCTTGTCGTCGAGCAACAATTGGTTTTGCATGTGAGCCACGCGGGCTTCAATGGTCATCTCGGGGTTGGCAGCACGGCGGTTAGCCATCTTTGTCTTATTATTGTTTTGTGCAAAAGCGGCTGTGCTAAGCATGGCTGCCATTACTAATAATGCTAATTTCTTCATAATTTGTTGTGATGCTTTAATTGTTAATAATTAAGTTAATTTTTTCAAGCGCTTCTGTTTGTTAGAGTGAGCATCTGTGCAAAAGTTCAATTGGCCATTGCCACTTTTAACACTTTTTTATTATTTTGATTCACAACAAAATAAGCGACAACCAAGCTGCCCCGGTTGCCGCATTAAAGGTGATGATTGGCTGATTCACTCGTATTTTTTTAATATCTCAATAATGCTGTTTTTTTGATTTATGATGCGGCTGATGTCATCATTTATGTCCTCAATTATCTTTGACCATGCTTGTTTCTCCGACTTCGACACATTGCTGCTGTTGAGAATCTCGTCGATTGATTCTTTTTGGCGGTTGAACGCCTCAAATTTCCGTTCAATCTCATCGATTGCTTCTTGCAGTTCTTCTTTACCCATCTCGTTGATATCTTCATCTAAATAGGCGAACTGTTGGCTCTCTGAATTGGCGATTTTCTCGCCCAACAGCGATTGTGCTTCGCACAACTTATTGAGCGCTGAGATGTTTTTGCCTGATTGCGACGTCTGCTCAACCAGTCCGGCTATGCGTTTCACCGCCAACTGCTGTTGCTCAAACGGCATGCTATTGGCTTCCGAGCATAGTTCGGCTATCTTTTGCGCATAGGCTGCTGTCATGCTCAGATTGTTGTTTTTTAGCGATTTCTCATACCAGTCAGTGAGCATATCAAACTTTTTGAGCCAATGCCCGGTTGTTTGCGGAGCGTTGCCGTTTAACATCACGTCGGCCGAGATGCGGTAATTGTCATAGCCAAGATTTTTAAACTCATAGCCCTCGGCGTGGGTGAAAAGCGTTGAGTCGTCGAGCTTTGCGCTTTGCAGGTCTATGTCGATGCTAATGCAAGGTTTCACAATATCTGTGGGCACGGTGGTGCCTAAGAGAGTGCCCACTTGGTTACCGTTGATGAGCACGGCATTTTTCTTGAGGTCGTATTTCTTGCCATCGACCAATGCTTTGCAGCCTTTCAGCAGCGACACAATGTGCTCTTCAAGAAACAACACGCACTCCTTGCCGCTGGTGGCTTGCAGATTGCCGCCTTGCACGTTGGTCACCATCAGGCGCCCGTTGTGCAACGCCACAAAATGGTGCTTCTGCTCGCCAATGCCTTCAGCGGTCTGCTTGTTCCCCTGCGAAGAAGGCACGTTGCGGCTCACCACTGACGATGAGATGTTGCCCGAGCTATCGATTGTGTACGTTGTGACATCGCTCGAATTTCCGCCTGTGTTCACAACAACCTGCGACAAACTGCGGGTGCGCTTGGTGTCCTCGGTGTCGCTTTTGTAGCCGTACACGGTGACAGCTTTGCCGCTGTAACCCGTTTCGGTCTCAACCCATTCAATGGCATACAAGGTGCGATAGCCCGGGTTTTCGGTGTCGCGAAAGCAGGCAAGCATCAGATAATTGTCCTTGCCGCCAATAAACTCATGTTTGCCGTCAATGGGATAGGTGTAGGTGCGGTTGTTTTTGTCAGGTTGTTGCTCGCTAAAGTAATAGGCGACATTGTCGTTGGTAAACGCGTCTTTCACTGCCTCGAGCATCGACTTCTGCTTTGCCGGCAGATTGAAGGTGAAGCCGCGCTGCCACTCCGACACCGTGTTGGCATCGCTGTTGGGAGCAAAACGGAACCGGCCGGTGCGGTACGACGACACTTCAATTTTATGAAAAGCCTTTTCTATGCCCGATTGTGCTGCGGCTGTGGCAGCAACAATCATCATTATTAATAGCCATTTTAACCGTCTCATATACTGTTACTGTTTTTTGTGGTAGGGAGGTGATATGTGAATATTTTGTTTAAAAATAAAACTTCGCTATGTTTTAGCCGTAAGATAATGCCCGTCAAGGCACCGCCACTATATATCTATCGGGCTGAGGTTGCTCGGGCAAGCCAACAGCCTCGTTGAGGGCGGCATCAATAGCCATCAGCAGCATTGCCTGTTCCTGCTCGCTGAGCAAGATGGCTGCGTCAACGGCGTTGATGTCCATTTCGGTGGCAGCCAGGCAATCGTTGAGGTTCTGCTGAACCTTCTCAGAGCAGCGCAGCACCTCGTCGTGGTGTGCACGGCGGTGATGCCTGGTGCGATGAGTTGCCTTGCGTGGCTGAGGACTTTGCACGGCAATGGGCAGCTCAATGCTTTGCGTGGTGGCAAGCGGCTCTTGCGGTTGGTCGTGCTCCACAGCAGCCACCATTGGCTCTTGCGGCTGAGGCAGCGAACTGTGGCGGCGCGTCATCAAATGCCACGCCACACCTGCCATGATAGCCACCACCGCAGCGGCACAAGCCCAACGCAGAATCACCACTCCCGGGTGCCGACGGCGCGGCAAAGCAGGAGCCTCGTTGAGCGGCATGCCCTGCGAGAAATAGTGAAACATCTGCTTATACGGCTCCCACTCGCGAGGAACGCGGTGACTGGCAAAATACTGCGCCAGTTGCTCCTCCTCTTGCAGGGTGCTCTCGCCGTTCATAAACCGCTCAAGCAGCGTGGCTATATGTTGATGTTCGTTTTGATTCATGCGTTTCGTTTTTTAATTTCTTCTAACAATCGTTTTCTTGCTCTCACCAGCAGCGACCGAGCCGAAGTCTCGCCAATGGCAAGCAACCGGGCAATCTCGCTGTATTCGCGGTGCTCCACTTGCCTCATCCGCAGCACCATCATCTCTTTCGAGGGACTTTGGCTGAGCCTATTGAGCAGCCACTCGCTGTTCTCAACATCTTCAAGCTGCTGATGCGGAGAGCCCGTTTGGTCAAGCAGTTCGGCGGTGATGCTCTCGTCGAGGGGCTCGCTGCGCGAGCTTCGCCGCCACATGTCAATGGCAAGATGTTTGGTTGAAACCGTCACCAAAGCCTCAAGCGACTTGAACCTGTGCAGCTCGCCGCGCATTGTCCACAGCTTGATGAGCACGTCTTGGGCTATGTCATCGGCATCATCGCTCGACATTCCCATACGGCGTGCCACCAGCAGCGATAGGCGGCGCATCGCAGGGGCTATATTTTCAAATTCAACACTGTTCATTGCCATCAGTTGGTCGCTATTCACCTCTATAACGAACCAAAACAGCCAATGTTAACAACACTGCCTCAGTTTTTTCTCTTTTTTTGTAAAAATAATGCTTTTCCTCCATTCCCATACTCACCACCCCCGTGTTTTCAAACCCTCCAAAAACAACCACCACAATAAGCAGGCACAATAACTTAAATATTGTCATTTTGCCCTACAATAAACCAAAAACACATTGGAGAAAAATACCACACGACAAGGGGGTGTTCCCTGTGATGTGAGGGGCTTCTTGGCGGGGTGCAATGGCTCCCTTATGCTTGCGTGAGCCTTAGGGTTTAGTTAAACGGCTCTTTAGCGTGCCCAGGCATCCATGATTGCTGTTGGACGGCCGTTGCTGAATGCGCCAAGGGGATAGCGGTTCCACTGCATGCTGCTCTCGGGCTCCCAATAGTAAATGCCTAAGCAATGGGCGTGCTGGCGCGCCATATCCATGAGCTGGCGCATATAGGCTGCGCTCTGAGCCACTTCTTCCTCGCCGCACTTAAAGCCCACTTCGGTAATCATGCTTTGCTTGCCATAGGTGTCATACACAAAATCCATGGTGGCAAACATGGCGTTCATCACGTCAGTGACCGTTGAAGCGGTTTGTGTGGTGCCAGTGAGAGGATTATAGAACGAACTTCCTGCCTCGTTTTGCGAATAGATTGACATGCCCACAATGTCGTAGTCAACGTGATGGCGCTTGAGCACATCGAAGGCTGTCTTATATTTGCCCATATCCATGCCTCGGTCAAGGTGAATGATGATTTGTGCCTCGGGCAATTGCTGACGCACGGCCTTGCATCCTGCCGCCACATATCGTGCAAAGTTTTTGCTGTTGGCACGGTGCGGCAATCGGCCTTCGGTCTCGGTGTAGAGTGCGCCGCTGGTTTTGCTGTTGGTGTCCCACAGCAGTCCGTTGGTGATTTCGTTGCCCACCTGAATCCATCGCGGTTTCACGCCCGCCTGTTTCACTGATTGCAGCACCTGGGTGGTGTGGTCGTAAACGGCCTGAGCCACTTGGCGAGCGGTGAATGTGCGCCATCCGCGCGGCTTGCGTTGCTGCCCCGGGTCGGCCCAGTTGTCGCTGTAATGGAAATCGAGCATCACATCCATGCCTGCCTGCTGTGCACGCACTGCCTTAGCCACCACGTCGGCAGTGGCATTATAGCGTTTTTGCGGATTGACCCACACGCGCAGGCGTATGCAGTCCATGCCCAGCTGCTTCATCAGCACAAAGCAGTCGGTTGGCTCGCCGGCCCGGTTGTAGAACGTGAGGCCGCGGTCTTCCATCTCGGTGACCCAACCAATGTCGGCACCCTGCGAGAAATAAGGTTTCTGCTCACCCCAGGCAGCCGGAGCTACGCACATCATCAGCACAACGCCCATCACAACTTGTTGCACACTTCGTATCATCATAATTCAATTGTCGGTTTAAAAAGGTTTATTCTTATTTGCTCCAAAAATACACAAATTCTGCGACATTATGCAAGCAACATTGCAATAAAAAAACGCAACCAAGCCACGGCATTTTGCGGGGCACGGCTGCAAGGCTCGTTCAGCTAAAGTACGACGCAAGCCAAAGCGCCCCGCCGGGCACGCAAAAACCACAAAAAAATGAGCGAAAACTTAACATTTCAGTTAAATTCACACTTTTTGCGAGGTTATTCGGGTCAATGTGAGTAAATTTGCTCACGTGAAATGTGATAATACTTAATATTAAAGACATGAGAAGTATCAAGCGAATCCTTATTTTTACGGTAATCTGCTTGTTGGCCGCGAGCACAGTGGCTCAAACCTACAAGTATGAGAACATCAACGGCTTCAGCCAAGCCACCAACAAGCGCCTGAAGGCCTTTATGGAAGATAGCCGCAAGGTCACCACCCACAAGGTGGCAGTGTTTGACTGCGACGGCACCGTGCTGGGCCAGTCGCCCCATTACATGTGCGACGAGGCGCTCATCGACTACATCACCGAGACCTACGGACACCGCAGCGACAGCCTTGCCCTGCGCAAGATGAATCAGTTGGAGCGCGCCATGGTGAACAGCGACGACGAATTGGCTTATGCCGACGAGATGGTGAGCCTGTTTGCCGGCCTCACCGTTGAGCAGATTGAGCAAATAGGGCTGCGTTGCTTCAAGGAGAAATTCAACAACCAGATTTTCCCCGAGATGCGCGCACTCATCAACAACCTTAAGAACTTTGGATTTGACGTTTATATAGTCACCGCCTCGCCCGAGCTGCTCTATGAAGGCATGTGCAGCCGCGAGCTGGGCATCACCACCGACCATGTGATTGGCGTGCGTGCTGCCATCGACAGCTATGGCTACACCACCAGCGCCATGGTGCGCCCCGTGACCGTGCAACGCGGCAAAGCCGAGGCAATACGCACGTTCATCAAAACAGTGCCCATGTTTGCTGCCGGCAACAGCCGCGGCGACTTTGAGATGATGAGCCTGTGCAATGGCTTGCGCATGATTATCAACCCCGACGACACCAAGCCACTGCCGGTGTGCGGCGGCAAAACACTGCGCCAATATTGGCTCGACGACCCCAGTTGCATTGTTGAAACGTGCACCGAGGTGGGGCTGCCGGGCGTGAAATGGAGCAGCGACCGCTATAACCTGCCGCTCAAACCCGAGCACCGCAAATAACGCATATTTTTTCAGAAAGACATAAAAGTATGGGGGCTGCGTGATTTTGTTCATGCAGCCCCACGCGCGTTTTTTCATTGTTAGCGAAGGGGGGCAACCCACCGCTGTTGCGGCAGCAAAAACTTGCTTGCTCAGCCGCGTTTGCAGGCACTAAATGGGGCATTGTGCCATTTTTTAAGCAACACATCACACAAAAATTGGCTATGTAATGAAATTCTTAGTATTTTTGCATAATAAAAACAACCCGAATTATGAAAAATGTGCTTGTAACAGGTGCCGATGGCTTCATTGGCTCACATCTTGTGGAATTGCTGCTTAGCGAGGGCTTCAACGTGAAAGCCCTGAGCCAGTATAACTCGTTTAACTATTGGGGCTGGCTCGACCAGATGCAACACCCGCGCCTTGAGGTGGTGTGCGGCGACGTGCGCGACCCCAACTATTGCCGCGAGATTGTGCGTGGCTGCGACACGGTGCTCCATCTGGCTGCGCTCATTGCCATCCCTTACAGCTATGTGGCACCCGACAGCTATGTTGATACCAACATTCGCGGCACGCTCAACATTTGCCAAGCCTGTCGCGACCTGGGCGTTGAGCGCCTGGTGGTGACCAGCACAAGCGAGGTTTACGGCACTGCACAATATGTGCCCATCGACGAGAAACATCCGCGTCAGCCTCAGTCGCCCTATTCGGCAACCAAGATTGCAGCCGATGCCATAGCAAAGAGCTTCTACAACGCCTTTAACCTGCCGGTGGTGATTGCCCGACCATTCAACACCTACGGTCCGCGTCAGTCGGCTCGCGCCATCATCCCAACCATCATCACACAGATTGCCAACGGTGCCCGCGAAATTAAAGTGGGTGACTTGTCGCCCACACGCGACTTCAACTATGTGAAAGATACTTGCCGCGGATTCTTGGCTTTGGCTCAGGCACAAGGCATTGAGGGTGAGGAAATAAACATCTGCACCAACAGCGAAATCTCAATGATGGACACGCTGAAGCTTATAGCAAAAATCATGAACGCCGACGTCAATTGGGTGCGCGACGAGCAACGCATACGTCCGGGCAAGTCTGAGGTGTTCCGTCTGTGGGGCGACAATACAAAAATCACCTCGCTCACATCATGGCGTCCGGCCTACTCCATTGAACAGGGTCTTGCCGAAACCGTGGAATGGTTCTCAAACAAAGATAACCTTGCCAAATACAAATCGGGCATCTACAACCAATGAGCAAGCCGCCCGCACGGCGCGGGCAAGAGCAAAGAAACTTAGCAACACAGTTTTTTATAACTGACAATCCCCCCCAAAAAAACCGCATCACAGCGCAAATGATAAAGCGTAACATCAACATCTTAATGCTTGGCGGAGCCAAGCGCGTGGCAATGGCTGAGCAACTGATGCGCGCAGGCAAGCACCTGGGCGTGAATGTGCACATCTTCAGCCATGAGCTTAGCGCGCAAGAGCCTATTGCCTCGGTTGGCACAGTGATTGTCGGCGCCCGATATAGCGACCCGGCAGTGGATGCCGAGATTGACGACATTGTGAGCCGTCACAACATCAACATTGTGCTGCCCTTTGTTGACCCAGCCATTGAAGTGGCAGCGCGCCTTGCCGAGCGCAACCCTAACGTGTTTGTGCCAGTGTCGGGCACCCAGTTGAGCCACGACATGTTCGACAAGGTGAAGTCGGCACAGCTGTTTCAAGCCGCCGGCATAGCCATCCCCACCACTTACAGCAGCGACAATATTGTTTATCCTGCCATACTGAAGCCTCGCACCGGCAGCGCCTCGCGCGGCATCATAGTGGCACACTCGGCAGCCGATGTGGAGCAAGCACCTCTGCCACTTGACCAATACCTAATACAACACTATGTGGCAAACCGCCAGGAATATACCGTAGATTGCTATGTTGGCACCTTCGACAACGAGGTGAAATGCGCCGTGCCACGCTTGCGCATAGCCACCGCCGGAGGCGAAGTGACGCGCACCATCACATGCCGCAACCAAGCGCTTGAACAGCAGGCACACCATGTGCTCACCGCTCTGCACCTGAAGGGCGCGGTCACCTTGCAATTTCTGCACGACCTCGACAACGACACGTTCCTGCTCATGGAGATAAACCCGCGCCTTGGCGGCGGCGTGATTTGCTCAATCAGCGCCGGTGCCGACATCGCAGCCATGATAATTGAAGAAAGCGAGGACATCAACGCGCTGCCGCGACACAACTGGCGCGACCAGACCCTCATGACAAGATATTTCAAAGAAGTAATCTTCTACAACGACAATCAACCCCAACAACAATGATGACACCCAACAAAGTGATGATAATTGCCGAAGCCGGCGTGAACCACAACGGCAACTACGATATGGCTGTGGAAATGATTCACAAAGCCAAATGGGCTGGCGCCGACTATGTGAAATTTCAAACCGCCGTGCCCGAACTGGTGATATCGACCTATGCCCCTAAAGCCGAATACCAAAAAGAAACCACCGGCGAGGCACAGAGCCAACTGGAAATGTGCAAGGCAATACATCTGCCGCTCACTGACTACGTAAAGCTCAAAGCCATCTGCCAGGAAGTGGGCATTGGCTTCATGAGCACACCGTTCGACTTGGTGTCAATCGACGTGCTCCAGGAGTTGGATATGGACTATTACAAGATTCCTTCAGGCGAAATCACCAACCTGCCCTACCTGCGCAAAATAGCCTCAACAGGCAAGCCCGTGATAATGTCAACCGGCATGTGCGAGCTTGATGAGATAGCCGCCGCCCTGCAAGTGCTCTATCAAGGCGGCCTCACCAAAGAACAAATCACACTGCTGCACTGCAACACGCAATATCCCACGCCATTCTGCGACGTGAACCTCGCAGCCATGCAAACCATCAAGCAAACCTTTGGCGTGAACGTGGGATATAGCGACCACACCCGCGGCATTGAAGTGCCCATTGCGGCAGTGGCGTTGGGCGCAAAAGTGATTGAGAAACACTTCACCCTCAACTGCAACCTGCCCGGACCCGACCACCGGGCATCGCTCGAGCCCGAGCAGCTGAAAGCCATGGTTGATGCCATTCGCAACGTGGAGCAAGCCATTGGCACGCAAGAGAAACACGCCACAGCCAGCGAAACGTCAAACATCGTTGTAGCACGCAAAAGCATCGTGGCAGCCCGAGCAATCGCCAAAGGCGAAACACTCACCCCCGAAAACATCACCGTGAAACGCCCCGGAGGCGGCATCTCGCCCATGCTTTGGGACTCAGTGATTGGCACCACAGCAAAACGCGACTTCGGCTACGACGAACTGATTGAACTCTAACCACCCCATCATTGCTATTGCACTTGGTTCTGGGTGGGGTATATCCCCTTTTTGGCTGCCATTTGGCAAGAGTGACTGCCTAAGAAATAATCTTAGGTAGCCAAAGATATTTAATACACAGCCAAAAGCATATACACAGCCAAAGAATTTAATACATTGCCAAAGGCATAAAACACAGCCAGAGATATTTAATACACAGCCAAAAGCATATACTCAGCCAAAGAATTTAATACACAGCCAAAGGCATAAAATACTCAGCAAACAAAATTTATTCTGCTAATAATATAAAACTCGCGGGCGATTATTTATTAACTCTCTGCTAATCAGAAACCGTTTTTCAAGGGCGGGGGTTCTTGGGGCGGCTGAGTGCATCAGTTGCCTTTGCGATGGTTTGGGGATTACGGCGGCACTTGTTGTTGCAATCTTTTTATTGCAATTAACAAGTTTTTATTATGCGTTGATTCGGCATACTCGGCGTTTTATGCTTATCTTTGCAAGTCAAAATGTATATATATAAGAATTAAACGTAATTGCGATGGAGAATAAGCATACTACCCCAATAGAGTTTGATGACAAGAAAGCCGCCGACGAGTTGCAACATGGTGGGCTGAAGGAGCGCCTGGGCCGCGTGAAGGCCACACGCTGGGTGCGGTTTGCCGTGGTTTCGGTGCTGTTTGTAGCCTGGGTGATATGGCTCGGCAGCCCTTGGGTGCTGGTGTTCTGGTTTTTGCTTGCCGACATCTATCTCACTCAATTCATTCCGTGGACATGGTGGCGTCACACCAAAAACAAAGTCGTGAAAGAAATCATGACGTGGGTCGATGCCATTGTTTATGCCCTTATTTTGGTGTATTTCCTTTTCTTGTATGTGGGTCAGAACTATCAGATACCGTCGTCGTCGCTCGAGAAATCGCTGCTTGTGGGCGATTACCTTTGGGTGAATAAGATGGTCTATGGTCCTCGGGTGCCCAACACGCCCATTCACTTCCCTTTGGCACAGAACACCTTGCCGGTGCTCAACTGCAAGAGCTACCTCGACAAACCCCAGTGGGGATATCACCGTCTGAAAGGTTTGCGTAGTGTTGAGCGCGGCGATATTGTGGTGTTTAACTTCCCTGCCGGCGACACCGTGTCGCTCAAGGTGCAGAACCCCGACTATTACACTCTCGTTCACATGTATGGCCACTACGCGGTGAATAACGATAAGGCCACTTATGGCGATGTCATCTTTAGGCCTGTTGACCGCCGTGAGAACTATGTGAAACGCTGCATTGGCTTGCCGGGCGAACGCCTTCAGATTGTTGACAATGTGGTGTATATCAACGGCCACGCCATTGCCACTCCGCGCCTTGCGCAGTTCAACTATTTTGTGCAGACCGACGGCCGTGCCATCAGCGATGATGTGTGGACCGACCTTGGCGTGAGCGTTGACGACCGCGCGCAATTGCAAGTTGACTTGCAAGATGCTCCCGGAGTTGAGGCTTTGGGCATGCGCGTTGACAGCGACGGCAACATCGCGCCCATCTATCAGGTGCCTCTCACCGAGGAAATGCGCAAGAAGATTGCTGCTGAATATCAGTGGATTACTGCCGTGGTGAAAGTGCCTACGCAGGAGATGTTCCCACCTTATCCCATCACGCGCAACTATGGCTGGACCCGCTCTGACTATGGCGAGGTGTGGATTCCCAAGAAGGGAGCCAATTTGCGGCTCACCATTGACAATCTGCCCATCTACGAGCGTTGCATAAAGAACTACGAGGGCAACAGTCTGGAGGTGAAAGACGGCCATATACTCATCAACGGCAAGGAGGCTAACAGCTACACCTTCAAGATGGATTATTACTGGATGATGGGCGACAACCGCGACAACTCGCTCGACTCGCGCTATTGGGGCTTTGTGCCTGAGGACCACATTGTGGGCACGCCAATGTTCATACTGCTGAGCATTGACAAAGACAAGGGCGGCGTGCGCTGGGAGCGCACCTTCCGTAGCGCCAATCCGGAGTGACGCTGATGAGCGAACTGAGGCGAGAATATGGATGCGTGGCCATGAGCAGTGCCTATCTGGGCAGTGTGCGCTATTATGCTGCCATGCTTGCTGCCGAGCAATGCGTGATAAGCAGCTCTGAGCAGGCCCTCACTCACAAGTGGGAACACAACCATGCCATGATATGCGGCCCCAACGGCGTGCAGCAACTGGTGGTGCCCATTGTGAAAACCAACTACAACAGCCACACACCCATGTGCGATGTGATGATATCGGAGCATGGCAACTGGCGGCATCTGCATTGGGGAGCCTTGTTCTCATCGTATGGCAAAAGTCCGTTTTTCGACTATATAGCTGACGACCTGCACCGCTGCATCATGGGCGGTCAACGTTATCTGATTGATTTGAACATGGACTTGCACCGCTTGGTGGTTGAATTTCTTGACCTGCCCATTGCAAGCAGTCTGGAGCAGCAAGTGCCGGCGCAAGCCGTTGACCTGCGCGGCAAGGCTGGCGGCAAGCTCATTGACGAGCGCACCGCCGATGTGCCATACTATCAGCTGTGGGCCGAGCGCACCGGCTTTGTGCCCAACCTCAGCATCATCGACCTGCTGTGCAACGAGGGCCGCGAGGCGGTGTTTACGCTCATCAATATGGCTGCAACAAACAATGAAAACTTAAAAAGCACCTTGTGAGCAAAAGGTGAGAAAACTGTAAAAGAGATATATGCTAAAATTATTGCAACGCATAAGTAGCTGTTTGGCTGCTTATGCATCGTGGTTTGTGATTGGGGTGGCTGTGTGGTCGTTGTTTTTCCCCGACACGTTTGGCTGGGTGCAGCGCGAGGGCCGCGCAAGTGTGATATTGGGCATCATAATGCTCACTATGGGCTGCACGCTCACTCTCAACGATTTTAAGGTGCTTGCCCGCCGCCCAATGGACATTGCCATAGGTGCCGTGGCGCAATACACCATCATGCCTCTGGTGGCGTGGACACTCACCCGCGTGTTTGGGCTCAACGCCTATCTCTCGGTGGGCATAGTGCTGGTGGGCTGTTGCCCCGGCGGCGTATCGAGCAACATAATGAGCTATCTGTGCAAAGGCGACGTGGCGTTCTCAGTGGGCATGACCACGGTATCTACCATCTTGGCTCCGTTTGTCACACCGCTGCTGGTGCTGTGGCTTGCCGGAACGCAAGTGCAGGTGAATGCCATAGGCATGTTTCAGAACATCCTCATGATAACGCTCATACCCGTGATTGTGGGATTCCTTTTCAACCATTTCTTGGGCAGCAAGCCCTATTTCAACGATTTGCAAAGCATCATGCCGGCAGTGAGTGTGTCTTGCTTGTGCATGATTGTGGGCGGAGTGATTCACACTGTTCATCCGCAGCTCATGAGCGACGGACTGAGCATCATAGCCGTGACTATGGCTGTGGTGTTTTGCCACAACACCACGGGCTACGCACTCGGTTATATGGTGGGCAAATTGTTCCACTTCAACACCGCCAAGAAGCGCACCCTCAGCATTGAGGTGGGCATGCAAAACGCCGGAATGGCAACCGTGCTTGCCAACAATTTCTTTGCCACCCAAGCAGCCATTGCCGCCAATCCTATGTCGGCGCTCAGCGTGGTGCCTTGCGCCCTCTCTTGCGCCTACCACTCCATCTCGGGCACCATCTTGGCAGGCCTCTTCAACCGATTCGGAAAATCAGAAGCCAACAGAGCAAACAAGCTGCAATAACGCGCAAACTTTGGATATCTGAAAACTGCAATATTGGTGCTGTTTTTAACCTTTATTGTTAGAAATGCAACGTTTATTTATAGTAATTAGGGCGAGCAACCTAATGCCGAATACTCAGGCGCATGACTTCCTCGCCTGCTCAACCCTGACCTTGCGATTTCACCTCAATCGCGCCATCGTAGCGGTTGTAGCCTGTGGTTTTCATCACTCGGCAATAGATTTTGCCACCGCACACCACATATAGCTTGTGACCCACAAACGACATGCCGGTTATGGCACCGCCGGGCAGCGTGAGAATGGCCCGCACACGGCCGTTGTGGTCACACACCTGCACGCCTATGGCTGTGGCAACATACAGGTTGCCCAGCGTGTCGAACGCCATAGGGCCGTTCTCGCTGTTCTCACCGCCCAATGGGCTATGCAGCCAATAGAAACGCTCGCCGCAAGTGAGTTCCTTGCCCTTCACCACATACTGCACCAGCCAGTTGCCGGTGGGTTCGCTTTGCACCACCGTGCGGTAATTGGGGCTCACGGCAAAATAATGTCCGCTGCTAATCATGCCCTTGTGGTGCGCCATCACTGTGCTTGGTTCAAGAAAAAAAGTATCGCGATGCGCCGAATAGTCGGCAACATACTGCCACTGCTCGCCGGGTTTCACAATGGCAGCAAGCATATCGTTATCGCTCTTGCCCGCTTTCACTCCCTTGGGCCAATCGTTCCACAGAAATTTCATGGCGCGATTAAACGTCAATGTGCCATAGCGTATGCTATGGCCACCTTTGTCCCAAGCAGCATCCACTTCATATCCGGCAAATTGCAGCGCCGACATCATCAGTTGGTTATACTCCCACCAACTGCCAAACAACGCGTTCCAAGCATCTTTCTCACCATCTTGAAGGAAGATGCGCAATGGCTTGGTGTCGGTTTTGCGAATGAGTGCCGGCAACTCATTGCCACCACGCATAGCCACAAACGTGCCCACTGCGCTATACACGCGGCTAAACAAATCGGGGCGCATCCATGCTGCCGTGAAAGCGCAAATGCCACCGCTGCTTGCGCCGGTGATGGCACGGTCGTTAGCATCGGCCGACAGGTGCACCACTCTGCCATCGGGCAAAACCATGCCTTCCACGCGAGGCAGAATTTCTTTTTCAAGAAAGTGTGCCCATGTGCCGTCAACGGTATCAAACTCGCGGCAACGATTATATCGCACCACCTCTCCGTTGCCATCTTTCACCACTCCGGGCTCAACAAACACGCCAATGGCAACGGGCATATCGCCGCCCGCTATGAGCGTATCCATTTTTGCGGCAGCATCATAGAGAATACCATCCATGCACACCAACAGGCAGGCAGGGCGCTTGCCGCTGTATTGTTGCGGCACATACACCTTCACGGTGCGCACAGTGCCAGGATACACAGTGCTTTGGTTGTGAATAAATTCCACAATCGTGCCTTTTGCCACCTCTTGCGAGTGCAGCGGCAGCAGCATCAGGCTTGCTATGAGTGCTATTGCTATTCTTGTCATGGCAGGTAACGGTTTAGTTTGCCATAAAGGTAGTGAAAAAATTCCGTCAGCCACACAAATTCACGACAATAAAACACCCTCATGCGGCAAATACATCACCCTCACAAACCGCTTGCCACCATCGTGAGTGTTGACTTACCTCAAGATTGTGAATCTTTTGTTTGCGGTATGACATTCTCATTATGAGCGATAATGCTACCTCTTATTTTGTATGAATCATTCTCATTACCCGTCCATCTCGTTTGTTTAGCTCAATATAAGGGAAACCACCCTCCTTATATCTTCCGTTAGCAGTCCTTGGCGAACTTCCATAAATAACCCGGATAGCATTATCTGCAAGATATCCCTTAAAAGGCATATTCCCTTTAAAATCTGTGTTATACGTTGCTTTTAGAATAGGCAATGCAACTTTAAAAGCTACATCAAGAGTCGGTAAATGCTACTGTACCTTCAGGTTCAAGAAATATATAAATATTTGTTACATATTCAATCTTTTCAATTATAGATATTCCATTATAGCATTTGCCGAAATCAATTGCTGCATCATCACGAGTGTAATAGATATCGCCAAACTCTTGCCCGTTTTCGTCAACAAACTTCACCGGATTCCCGGCGCACCAGGCGTAGGGGCTGAGGCCGTAGTATTTTTCGGCTAATGGGTCCATCGTGGAGGTGCGGCCGAGCAGCGAGTCGTACCAACGGGCTTGGCTGTCAATGAGGTCGAGGCCGTGCATGCGGTCTAACTCTTTTGTGCCGTATTTATAAAGCTGTACTGAGTTGGCTGTGGTGAATGGTGTGCCGTAGGGGTAATAGTCGGTGCTTTCTACCACTG
>JBJECY010000031.1:0-3238 GCA_051871515.1 Muribaculaceae bacterium
TGAGGGCAGCACCAATGTGATTCTTATCACCACCGACCGCTATCACGATTATCCAATGGAGATAAAGGGCTATGGTGCAGGTGCCGAGGTGACCGCCGCTGGCGTGTTTGCTGACATCATCAGCATTGCCAACATTCGTTGACCTTCGCTCCGTGTGTGGCGTTGTTTGCCGCACTATTCACGGAAGAATGTCATCTTGGATGTTGAACGATGCTTTTTGGTAATAAAACGAGAAAATATTGATAATGAAACATATAATTATATTGGGCGATGGTATGGCCGATGAGCCTGTAGCAGAGTTGGGCGGACTCACTCCGTTGCAGGCAGCTCATAAACCCACCATCGACAGCTTGTGTCGCCAAGGCCGTTGCGGCATGCTGCACACTGTGCCTCAGGGCTATCATCCGGGTAGCGAGGTGGCTCACTTGTCGCTTTTGGGCTACGACTTGGATGAGGTGTTTGAGGGCCGCGGTTCGCTTGAGGCTGCCAGCATGGGCGTGGAGATTGAGCCCGGCGAGATGGCTATGCGCTGCAACCTTATTTGTGTGGAGGATGGCAAAATCAAAAACCACTCGGCAGGACACATCAGCGACGAAGAAGCTGCCCAACTGATAGATTTTCTTAACGAGAAACTTGCATCCGACAGGGTGAGGTTTTTCAACGGAGTGTCATATAGGCATCTGCTCAAAATCAAAGGCGGTGACAAGCACATTGAGTGCACTCCACCTCACGATGTGCCAGGTACGCCGTTTGCACAAGTGCTTGTGCGCGCCGGCAACAGCGCGGCACAGCCAACGGCTCAGCTCATCAACGAGTTGATAATCAAGTCGCAGGAAATCTTGCCGCAGCATTCTCTCAATAAGGCTCGTGCTGCCCAAGGTAAGGATATGGCCAATAGTATTTGGCCGTGGTCGCCCGGTTACAGGCCGTCGATGACGCCTATGGCTCAGCTTTATGGCATTGGACGCGGCGCTGTGATATCGGCTGTTGACCTTATCAGGGGCATTGGCATTTATGCCGGATTGCAACCCATAATTGTGCCTGGTGCCACCGGGTTATATGACACAAACTATGAGGGCAAGGCGCAAGCAGCCATCGATGCCATCAGTGGCGATTACGATTTTGTGTTCTTGCACGTTGAGGCAAGCGACGAGGCTGGTCATGAAGGCGATTACAAGCTCAAATGCCGCACCGTGGAGTATCTTGATAGCCGCATCTGCAAACCAATTGTTGATGCCGTGAGCAAGTTGCCATTCCCGGTTGCTATATCGGTGTTGCCTGATCATCCAACACCTTGCGCTGTGCGCACTCACACTGCCAATCCAGTGCCTTTTCTCATCTGCCGACCTGGTGATGAGCCTGATGCCGTGAGTTGCTACGATGAAATCTCGGCGCAAAACGGTGTTTATGGCATGATGACAGGCGATGAATACATCAGAGAATTTCTTAGAAAATAAATATTACAAGTAAAACCAGTTCACTCACATATCAATCAATGAATTATTATAGCACAAATGGCAAAACCCCAAGTGTGACACTTGGCGAGGCGGTAGTGAAAGGTCTCGCTGCCGACAGGGGATTGTTTATGCCCGAACACATCAATAAGATGCCAAAGGCGTTTTTCAACAACATCAGCTCGATGTCGTTGCAAGAAATGTCGTTTGCCGTGGCATATAACTTGTTTGGTGAAGACATCAGCACCGACGACCTGAAGCACATTGTTTCAGAAACGCTCAACTTTGATATTCCACTCGTTAAGGTGAGCCAATCGCGTTATTCGCTTGAACTTTTCCACGGCCCTACATTGGCGTTTAAGGATGTTGGGGCTCGTTTTATGGCGCGTTTGTTGGGTTATTTCAACCGCCGCTCGGGCGACAATCGCATGGTGAATGTGCTTGTGGCAACGTCGGGCGACACAGGCGGCGCTGTTGCCAATGGCTTTTTGGGAGTGCCTGGCGTGAGAGTGTTTGTGCTCTATCCTTCGGGCAAGGTGAGCCGTATTCAGGAAGCTCAATTCACCACTTTGGGTCAGAATATCACTGCAATTGAGGTCAATGGCACGTTCGACGATTGTCAAGCATTGGTGAAAAGTGCCTTTATGGACGATGAACTAAACCATGCCATGATGCTCACAAGTGCCAACAGCATTAACGTGGCTCGCTTCTTGCCTCAGATGTTCTATTATTTCTATGCTTATGCACAATTGGCAAGCATGGGTGAAGACCTGAGCAATGTGGTGGTTGCTGTGCCAAGCGGAAACTTTGGCAACATCACTGCCGGACTCATTGGCAAGGCTATGGGATTGCCAATTAAGCGATTCATTGCTGCCAACAACCACAACGACGTTGTGTATAAATATCTGCAAACCGGAAGCTATGAACCAAAGCCATCGGTTGCCACTATTGCCAACGCTATGGATGTGGGCAACCCAAGCAATTTTGCTCGTATCCTCGACCTTTACCACAATTCGTGGGAAGAAATCACTGCCGAGATACAAGGTTTCACTTACACCGATGAACAGATTGCGCAAACACTTAAGCAAGTCTATGCCGAGTGTGGCTATTTGCTCGACCCTCATGGCGCAGTGGCTTATCGCAGCCTTGTTGAAGGACTTAAACCGGGCGAAGTGGGTGTGATGCTTGAAACAGCTCACCCTGCTAAGTTTAAAGGTGTTGTTGATGGCATTATTGGCGGCAACATTGATGTGCCACAGCGTTTGAGTGCATTCCTCAATAATCCTAAGATGAGTGTGCGCATGTCGTCGGCATTCGGGCCGTTTAAGCAATATCTGCTTTCGCAAGCAAAATAAGCTTTTACACATTTATATATAATAATGGAATAATCCGCTCGGGGCTTGTGCCGCCGGGCGGATTGTGTTTTTTGCGTGGGGCAGTGCATGAAAATAGTTTTGTGCGTGAGTGTGGCGTGTGCATGAGAATAATTTTGAGATTGAGTGGGGCGTGTGAGAAATGCGCATGCAGGGCAGTGCTTGATAGGAAATTTTTTGTGCCGTCGGCGGATAGTGTTTTTTGTGTGTGGCGGGTGATGAAAAGATTTTCCGTATTGGGCGGCGCGTGGAAAAATTTGCTCCGTGGGTGATGGCCGTTTTTTTCGGGCTGGAAGGCGGCGGGTGAAAATTTTTCGTCGCGTAAGTCGCTGAGCCACGGGCCGTTGGGGCGGCCCGCGTAAATTTTGCCTTAAAAATATTGGAAAATGTTTTGCCAGTTCGGGAAAAAGG
>JBJECY010000032.1:0-15698 GCA_051871515.1 Muribaculaceae bacterium
CGCTAAAAAAATACCATTCTCAGTGGTGCGCTCAACGGGGGCTTGCGAAGCCCCCGTTGAGCGCGGCCTTCCCCTGCGATGGAGAGTGGACTTTGGCCGTTGCACTTCTTATTGGAATCTTTCTTTTAAAATTTTTGCAATCTTTTTGGGTGATTTGTTTGCAAAATGCAGCAAATATATTAACTTTGCTGCGGATAATTGAGATAAAAACAAAAAGTAAATAGAAAAATGTTTACAGTCCATTCACATCATTTGCATCATCACAGAATCCTTTAGCGGGATGCTGCAGCAAAGTGTGTGTATTGATTGAGAGTTTCAATTGCAAATAATACGATATGTTTTGCCCGATGTCCCGCTCTGATGAGCCGGGTGTCGGGTGATTTTTTTTGAGATAAGTGACAATAACAAAAATAAAAATAGAATAAAGAATATGTTACGCATAGCAGTACAATCAAAAGGTCGTTTGTATGACGAGACGATGGAGCTTCTCACAGAAGCCGGAATCAAGCTTGTGGCGGTGAAGCGCACTTTGCTGGTGCCCTCGCGCAATTTCCCAGTGGAACTTTTGTTTTTGCGCGACGACGACATTCCTGAGAGTGTGGCAGCCGGCACTGCCGATATTGGCATTGTTGGGCTAAACGAGATGCTTGAGAAAAAGAAGAATGTGCAGATTATTCGCAAATTAGGTTTCAGCAAGTGCCGTTTGTTGCTTGCCATTCCGGCACGGATGGAATATGCCGGTTTGCAATGGTTCAATGGCAAGAAGATAGCCACCAGTTATCCTAACATACTCAGCGAGTTTCTTGGCGACAACGGCATCAGTGCCGATATTCATGTCATCAGCGGTTCGGTGGAGATTGCTCCGGGCATTGGTCTTGCCGATGCCATTTTCGACATTGTGTCGAGCGGCAGCACGCTGGTGAGCAACAATCTTATTGAGGTTGAGACCGTGTTGCAGTCAGAGGCGGTGCTCATTGGCAATGAGAAGCCGCTTACGCCGCAGAAGCGCGAGGTGCTCGATGAGTTGCTATTCCGCATTGAGGCGGTGAAGGCTGCCGAGAGCAAGAAATATGTGCTTATGAATGTGCCGCGCGAGAAACTTGATGAGGTGGTGAATCTGCTGCCGGGCATCAAGAGCCCCACAATATTGCCGCTTGCCGACAAGGACTGGTGTTCAGTGCACGCGGTGGTCAACGAGAAACATTTCTGGGAAGTGATAGGCAAGATTAAGCAGGCAGGAGCCGAAGGCATCTTGGTGCTCGATATCGAGAAAATGGTTTTATAAAAGGAAAGGCAAAGCGTTATGGAAGAAGCGATTAACAACAATGTCACCACAATAAGTTATCCCGAGCGCAGCGAATGGCCGAGGCTGATGGCTCGCGCCGTGCAAAACACCGGCGAGCTGCAAGCCACGGTGGCGGCAATAATTGACGACGTGAAGCAGCGTGGCGACGAGGCGTTGCGCTATTATGCGCAGCGGTTTGATGGCGTGGAGCTTGACGAGCTGCGTGTGAGCGAAGAAGAGTTTGCCCAAGCCGAGGCGCAAGTGAGCCGCGAGCTGCAAGATGCCATTAAGGTGGCTGCCGACAACATTGAACGCTTTCACCGTGTACAGGTGATGCAGCCGATAGTGGTTGAAACCAAGCCTGGGGTGCGTTGCGAGCAGCGCGCCGTGCCCATTGCTAACGTGGGCTTATACATACCCGGAGGCAACTCGCCGCTGTTCTCAACGGTGCTGATGCTTGCTGTGCCGGCGCGTTTGGCAGGTTGCCGCAACATTGTGCTGTGCACACCGCCGGGCAAAAACGGCAAAGTGCATCCTGCCATATTGTTTGCTGCCCGTCTTGCCGGAGTTACCGAGGTATATAAGGTGGGTGGTGCTCAGGCTATTGCAGCAATGGCTTATGGCACGCAGAGCGTTCCGCGCGTGGCTAAGATATTTGGTCCGGGCAACCGTTTTGTGATGGAAGCGAAGATGCAGGTGAGCCGCGATGCTGCTGCTATTGATATGCCAGCCGGTCCGTCGGAGGTGATGATTATTGCCGATGGCGACGCCGATGCCCGCTATGTGGCTTGCGACTTTCTCTCGCAAGCTGAGCACGGCCCCGACAGCCAATCGATATTGCTCACCACCGATGCCGATTTAGCCAGCCGATTGCCTGAAGTGATTGAGGAGTGTCTGGCGCAACTGCCGCGCCAAGAGATGATGCGCCGTTCGCTCAGCCATAGCCGCGTGATATTGCTCAACTGCTACGACACGATAATGCAGTTTGCCAATGAATATGCGCCTGAGCACCTGATAATCAACACTATCAATGCCCATGAGCTGGCTCAGCGAGTGGAGAACGCTGGCAGCGTGTTCATTGGGGCTTATTCGCCCGAGAGTGCCGGTGACTATGCCTCGGGCACCAATCACACTTTGCCCACCAGTGGCTATGCCAAGGCTTACAGCGGCGTGAACATTGACAGCTTCACCAAAAAGATAACCTTTCAGTATCTCACTCGCCAGGGTCTAAGCTCAATTGCCAATGCCATTGAGGTGATGGCTGAGAATGAAGACCTTATGGCTCACCGCATGGCCGTGACGGTGAGAATGTGCGACAGCAATAAGTGAAAAAAGGTGTAACCATAATAACAGAATGAAACAATGGATTTGAAACAACTCATAAGGCCCAACATACTCAGCCTTGAGCCATATAGCTCGGCGCGCAGCGAGTTCACCGGCAAGGCATCGACGTGGCTCGATGCCAACGAGAACCCGTTTAACAATCCCTATAACCGTTACCCTGACCCGTTGCAGGTGAAGGTGAAGCAGCTCATATCGCAGATAAAAGGCGTGCCGCAGGAGAACATATTCCTTGGCGTTGGCAGCGACGAGTGCATCGACCTTGCTTACCGCATCTTTTGCCGCCCCGGCGTTGACAACGTGGTGGCAATGTCGCCCAGCTACGGCATGTATGAGGTGTGTGCCAACATCAACGATGTGGAATATAGGCGTGTGCCGCTGAACGCCGATTTCGGTTTGTCGAATCAGGCAATGCTTGCAGCCACCGATGCCAACACTCGCCTGATGTGGATATGCTCGCCCAACAATCCCACCGGCAATGCCTTTGAGCGGCAACAGCTGGTTGACCTTTGCAATGCGTTTGCCGGCATTGTGGTGATTGATGAGGCATATATCGACTTCTCAACCAAAGGCAGCATGCTTGGAATGCTTGACCAATTGCCCAATCTGATTGTGTTGCAGACGTTCTCAAAGGCGTGGGGTAGTGCAGCGGTGCGCTTGGGCATGGCTTTTGCTTCGGCTGAGATAATTGACTATTACAATAAGGTGAAATATCCCTATAATGTGAACCGTCTCACTCAGGAGTATGCTGTTGAGGCGCTGCAAAACTATGACCGCGTGGGGCGCTGGGTGCAACAGCTTGTTGACAATCGCAGCAAGCTCATTGAGCAATTGCGGTCGTTGCCAATGGTGCAGCACATTTATCCTACCGATGCTAATTTTGTGCTCGTGAAGGTGAGTGATGCTTGTGGCATATATAATTATCTGCGTGAGTGCGGAATAATTGTGCGCAACCGCCATCGCGTGGAGCAATGCCAAGATTGCCTGCGCATCACCGTGGGCACGTTGCCTGAAAATGACAGTCTTATCAAAACCCTTGCCGAATATGGAAAATAACTCATCATGCAACAAGCGCAAAGCGTTGTTCATTGACCGTGACGGTACTTTGGTGGTGGAACCGCCTGTTGACTATCAGCTCGATTCGTTTGAGAAGATGCAGTTTGTGCCCGGCGTGATGCATAATCTGGGTTTCATTGCACGCAATCTTGATTTTGAGCTTGTGATGGTGACCAATCAAGACGGCTTGGGCACCGAGAGTTTCCCCACCGAGACGTTTGTTGGACCACACGAACTGATGCTGCGCACGTTTGCCGGTGAAGGCATCACCTTCAACGATATTATCATTGACACCACATTTGAGCATGAGCATAAGCCCACGCGCAAACCCGGCACGGCTTTGCTGGGCAAATATCTCACCGGCGACTATGACCTGGCGGGCAGTTTTGTGATAGGCGACCGCCTCACCGACCTGCAATTGGCAAAAAACCTTGGCGCAAAAGGCATATTGCTTGCCGATGACGTTGCCGAGGCGGTAGCGCGCGTTGCCGAGGCTCAGCTCACCGATTGCACGGCGCTGATAGCCACATCGTGGCAGCGCATTAGTGACTTTCTGCGTGCAGGCAGCCGCACTGCGCACATCAGCCGCGTTACTGCCGAGACAGATATCAGCATCGACGTTGACCTTGACGGCACCGGCCGTTGCGACATAAGCACGGGAATAGGCTTTTTTGACCACATGCTGTGCCAGATAGGCCGCCATTCGGGCATCAATCTCACTATAAAGGTGAAAGGCGACACGTGGGTCGATGAGCATCACACCATTGAAGATACCGCCATTGCATTGGGCGATGCCCTGCGTGTGGCGTTGGCCGACAAGCGCGGCATTGAGCGATATGGCTTTGTGCTGCCCATGGACGATTGCCAATGCACCGTGGCACTCGACTTTGGCGGCCGTCCTTGGTTGGTGTGGGATGCCGAGTTTCACCGCGAGAAGATTGGTGAAATGCCCACCGAGATGTTTCTGCACTTCTTTAAGAGCCTCAGTGACAGCGCCCGCATGAACCTTTACATCAGCGCGCGTGGCACTAACGAGCATCACAAGATTGAAGGCATCTTTAAGGCATTGGCACGCAGTTTGCGCAGTGCCATACGCCGCGACGTGTTCCGCTACGAGCTGCCCTCAACCAAGGGTGTGCTGTGATGAGTGAAAAATGTGGCTGAGTGTTTAAACTTTTTGCCCTATTTGTTGTCTTAAAAAGTGAAAAGCATTGATGGTGGCACAAGCGTGTGCACTGCATTTTTTTGCTGCACACTTTTTTGCTTATCATAAAATGCGTATCTTTGCATACCAAATAACAAAAAAAGGACAAAAGAATAAACATTTAATCAAACAAGAACGACTATGAAGAAGATTTTTAGTGCATTTCTTTGCGCAATGTTACTGTTGGCAGGCACTGGCTGCAGCTCAATGAACAACACTCAAAAAGGCGCTGCCATTGGTGGCGGAAGTGGTGCTGCTCTTGGAGCAGGCATCGGTGCATTGATTGGCAAAGGCAAGGGCGCTGCCATTGGTGGCGTGATTGGTACAGCTGTTGGTGCAACTGCCGGTGTGCTCATTGGTAAGAAGATGGATAAAGCAAAGGCACAAGCCGAGGCTATTGAGAATGCTCAAGTTGAGAGCGTGACTGACGCCAACGGTTTGCAGGCTGTGAAGGTGACTTTTGATAGCGGCATCCTGTTTGCAACAGGTAGCTCAACACTGCAAACTGCTGCCAAGTCGTCGCTCACCAAGTTTGCTAACGAAGTGCTCAAGCAAAACCCCGACATGGACGTTGCTATTCAGGGCTATACCGACAATGCAGGCTGGAAGGGCTGCACTGCCGAGCAAAGCATGGCTAAGAACGAGGCTCTCTCGTTGCAACGTGCACAATCTGTTTCAACCTATCTCACCAGTATGGGTGTGAGCACCAGCCAAATCAAGTCGATTGAGGGTCTTGGTGAAGCAAATCCTGTTGCTGACAACTCAACAGCTGCCGGCAAGCAACAAAACCGCCGCGTGGAAGTGTATCTCTATGCTTCTGAGGCTATGATTAATGCAGCAAATGCAGGTACATTGCAATAATAAAACGGGTGGGGCGTAATAACCCTGCTTGATAATAGTTTAACCAGACGGAGCGCATTTTTTGAAATGTTTCCGTCTGGTTTTTTTGTGCAATTTAGTTACATAGAGCCTGATTTGGGTAACAACAGAGGAGGGTGAAACAGGGTGTGAGTTGGTGCGTTGGCGTGTGTTGTAATCATGCGCCTGCTGTAGCGCTCCACATGCGTTGTTGCAAACAAAAAACAGCACAATAATTTTGGCTTTTTCATCAATTTGATTTACCTTTATCGCTGCAAGAAGAGATTTATTATTCAGATTCATTTATGAGAGAGACTTTGGTATTAGAAGAGATAATTGCCTCGTCGCACGAGGACTTTGATGTGTGGGCAATAATGGTGGCGGGATTCAACATGGATAAGCGATTCATAGTGCAATTTGACTATTACAACACCCCCGATACGCCCAATCCGGCACGCAGCATCAAAGCCGTGATGCCACAAGATGAAGCTTATCAGCTGTCGCGTGTGCTGCGTACCGACCTCATAAGGCTGCCGGTGGCTCTGCAACAGCGCTTTGCGCCACGCACCAACGAGATGGTGATGCCCGAACACGTTGAAGCGCAATTCAAACTGGTGCTCGACTTCCTGCTTGACCGCGGCATTAACTATAAGCTTATTGGCTAATTCTCCCATAACACTCGCGGCACTGCAATAGCCGGCACCCCTGCCTTGGCATTGAGCCAACGCCGTGCTCCCGCACCAATTCACATTGAGATGCTGTGCCACATTTCATTGCCTTGCGCACCCGTTTAGGCAACCGTCACGCTACAAGAAAATTGTATAATTAATGAATAGAAAAACAATTGATTACATTTTTGCAATTAATTAAATAAATTTTTCCTTAAATAATTCATTATTGTTCAATTTTACATTACCTTTGCCCCTATATTTATACAACGAAATTAAACCTATTGAGGTAAACGAAAATAAAAATCGGTAAATAAAATCTTATGTTAGAAAAACAGAATGTCAAGGTGCTTGACAGAGTAGTCGTGAGATTCTCGGGAGACTCTGGCGACGGTATGCAGTTGGCTGGTAACATTTTCTCAAATGTGTCGGCCGGCATAGGAAACCAAATTTCCACATTCCCCGATTATCCTGCCGAAGTGCGTGCTCCACAAGGGTCGCTCAATGGCGTGTCGGGATTCCAGGTTAATATTGGCCGCGGCGTGCACACACCCGGCGACAAATGCGACGTGCTGGTGTCAATGAACGCTGCTGCACTCAAGCAAAACGTTAAGTTTCTTAAAGACGGCGGTGTTGCCATCATCGACATCGACTCATTCAAACAGTCGGACCTCGACAAGGCTCTTTACACCACCTCAACTCCTTATGACGAAATTGGGCTCACCAAGATTGGCGCACAAATAGTGGAAGTGCCAATGACCACAATGGTGAAAGCTGCGCTCGCCGACTCGGGACTCGACAACAAAGCCGCACTCAAGTGCCGCAACATGTTTGCGTTGGGCTTGGTATGCTGGCTCTTTGACCGCCCACTTGAGAGCGCTCTGCACATGCTCAAAAACAAATTCGCCAAGAAACCTGCCATCTACGAGGCCAATGCCAAAGTGGTGCAAGGCGGCTACGACTATGGCCACAACATACATGCTTCGGTTTCGACCTATCGCATTGAGAGTGATGCTGCCAAGTCAGGCATCTACACCGACATCAACGGTAACAAAGCCACTGCTTGGGGCTTGATTATGGCTTCAGAGAAGAGCGGCCGTCCGTTGTTCTTGGGCAGTTACCCAATCACTCCGGCTACCGACATTCTGCACGAACTTGCCAAACGCAAAGATTTGGGCGTGAAGGCTTGCCAAATGGAAGACGAGATTGCCGGCGTATGCTCGGCCATTGGTGCTGCATTTGCCGGAAACCTGGCCGTGACATCAACATCGGGTCCCGGTCTTGCGCTCAAGAGCGAAGGTATAGGCTTGGCTGTTATGGCTGAGTTGCCATTGGTGGTGATTGACGTGATGCGCGGCGGACCATCAACCGGTCTGCCTACCAAAACCGAGCAAACCGACTTACTGCAAGCCCTTTACGGCCGCAACGGCGAATCGCCAATAGTTGTGCTTGCACCAACATCGCCAACCGACTGCTTCGACATGGCATTTGAGGCTGCTCGCATTGCCATTGAGCACATGACTCCTGTTATTCTGCTCACCGACGCTTTCATTGCCAACGGCTCATCGGCTTGGCGTGTGCCTGAAGCTGGCGACTATCCTGAAATCAAGCCTAATTTCGTAACCGACGAAGTGCGTCAAGGCTGGAAACCTTATTTGCGCAACAGCGAGGATGTGCGCTACTGGGCAATCCCGGGACAAGAAGGTTTGCAACACCGTCTTGGCGGTCTTGAAAAAGACTATAACACCTCGGCACTCTCTAACGACCCTGTCAACCACGAGAAGATGGTGCTGGCTCGCAAAAACAAGGTTGAGAACGTGGCAAACCACATTCCTGAACTTGAAGTGATGGGCGACAAAGATGCTGATACCCTGCTTGTGGGCTGGGGCGGCACCTTTGGACACCTCTACACTGCCGTTGAGGAAATGAACGCTGCCGGCAAAAAGGTGGCAATGGCACAACTGAGATACATCAGCCCGCTGCCTAAGAACACCGAGCAAGTGCTGAGAAGCTACAAAAACGTGATTGTGGCAGAGCTTAACACTGGCCAACTTGCCGACTATCTGCAAAGCCGTGTGGCAGGAATCAACGTGAAACGCATCAACAAGACACAAGGTCAACCGTTCTTGGTGCAAGAAATCATCGACGGTGTAACTAAAATTATGGAGGGCAAATAATCATGGAAGAAAACAAAACCTACACAGCAGCCGATTATAAGAGTGACCAATCAGTGCGCTGGTGCCCAGGCTGCGGCGACCACTTTATTCTTGCAACCCTTCACAAAGCCATGGCCGAAGTGGGCGTTGCACCTCACGACACCGCAGTGATTTCAGGTATTGGTTGCAGCTCGCGCCTGCCTTATTATATGAACACCTACGGCTTCCACACCATTCACGGACGTGGCGGTGCCGTGGCAACCGGTTTCAAAACCGCAAATCCCAAAATGACTGTTTGGCAAATCTGCGGTGACGGCGACGGCCTTGCCATTGGCGGTAACCACTTCATCCACGAGGTGCGTCGTAACATTGACCTCAACGTGCTTTTGCTCAACAACAAAATCTACGGCCTCACCAAAGGACAATATTCGCCCACCAGCGACCGCGGTTTTGTGAGCAAATCATCGCCTTACGGCACTACCGAAGACCCATTTGTGCCTGCTGAACTGGTGTTTGGCGCTCGCGGCACATTCTTTGCACGCGCCATCGACGTTGACCCTAAAGTGGGACAAGAGGTGATGGTGGCAGCTGCCAAGCATCGTGGTTGCTCAATTGTTGAAGTGTTGCAAAACTGTATGATTTTCAACAACGGCATCCACAACTATATCACTGACCGTGCCACTCGCGACGAACGCACCATTCACTTGGTTCACGGCGAGAAGATGATTTTTGGCAAGGACCGAGACAAGGGTATTGTGCAAGACGGCTTCGGCCTTAAGGCAGTGACCATTGGTCAAGATGGCTACACCATCGACGACGTGCTCACTCACGACGCTCGTTGCCAGAGCAACTTCCTGCATCAACAACTGGCAATGATGGACGGACACGACCTGCCTTTGGCTGTTGGTGTGATTCGCGACGTGGAAGCACTCACCTACAACGACGAGGTTGAAAAGCAGGTTGCTGACGTGGTTGCACGCAAGGGCTATACTTGCCTGCGCGATATGATTCTCGACGGCGAAATCTGGGAAGTAAAGTAAATCCCGGAGTACCTTTTAAAGAAGATTGCTCAACTGACAGTTAAATAAACTTTGCATATACGCAACGGCTCCCCTACCGAGCACACCGCCAAGTGCGGCACTCGCTGAGGAGCCGTTGCTGCATACATACACCTGCGTGTGCGCCACTTTTTATGGAGAGCTGACTTGCCACTGGTGGGGTGATAGGTTTGCGCTGTAATATTTTTTGCGTGTTAGCGATAGGTTGTTTTTGTCGGTGATGTCACATAACCACTGAGGTTAAAGGTTGGATTCTGCTGACGGTGGTTGAGTCGCTGAACTCAAAATGATAGTTGCCCTGATTGTGGGTCATTTTTCCTCCGCGTAGATTTGCGGTCGTGGGGACGGATGATTTTGTTGTTAGGTCAAAAAATGACAAGGATTGTGTGTTGGAAGCAGCAGATTTGGGGCATTATAAATTGAGAAATAATGCGATAGTATGATAGGCATTAAGAAAGGATTAAAACTCTATTGATGCCTTTCCGGACACAAGAAATAAATTGCATAGAAAAAACAAAGGCTGATTCACTGTCGATGCAATGAATCAGCCTTGCTTATGATAGGATTAAATTATTAGCTTTGAGAATGATTATTCCTCAACAACAGCGTGCTCAAATGAGAAGCAGGTACCACCACAAATTTCTATTTCTCCGTTGTAAGTGGCCTTGTAGCCAATCATTGTCACCTTGTCACCTACTACGATGTTGTTATTGCCGAGGAACTCCTTGCGGTTGTCGCCAGTTGCACCGTAACCTGAGTAGCAACCATAGACGTAAACTGTGTTGCCATTGCCGTCGGTGATGTAGAGGTTACCATAGGTAGAATTCTTAATCTCCGTAATAGTACCGGTAATCATATAGAAAACTTCCTTAGAATCATCCTTAGTGAGGAATTCGGCAATCGATACTTCAGTAACAGGGATAGTGCTTTCGAAGTAAGCTGAAGTCATTTCAATCACGTCGTTATATTGGTCGCGCTTACCAACGATGGTAACAATGTCGCCAGCCTTAACACCGGCATCGGCAAAATTAGCCATGTTGTAAACATAGGTTTCACCTGACCAGTCCTTAACGTAGAAGCGGCCTTTAGCTTCGTTGTAAACATTTGAAATAACGCCTGAGATGCGATAGAAAGTATCGCCTACAGAAGCAGCGTTAAACTCAGCAATCGACACTTCAAGGATAGCGCCTTTTTGTGAGATGGCGAGCTCGGCAGTGTAATCTTTCTTGCCGTCGGTGGTGTGGAACACTAACTTGGTGCTGCGGTCACCGCCTTTGTTTTCGGCAGCCTTAACGATTACTGTTGCTGCGCCTGAGGTTGATTGGATTGATTGGATTGAGAGCCAGCTCTTAGCATCTTCAGGAATGTCGAGTGACACGCCTTGACCCTTGCAGCTGAGGTTGATTTGGTATTCACCGCCTTCCAAAGGAATCACTGTGGTCTCTTCGTCGCCAACCAAGTGTGACGATTCAACCTTGATGAGAGATTTGTTTACGCTGATGAATGTTGCATCAACAAGCTCAACAACGCCATTGTAGGTGGTCTTAGGACCTTGAACGGTTACTTCGTCACCTACTTCGATGCCAAACTTAGCCCAGTTGTATTGACCGCTTGCGTCAACAGTACCATAGATGTAGATTTGGCCTGTGCCGTCGTTCATGTAGAAGTTACCATAAGAGGTGTTTGCAATTGCAGTTACCACACCAGTCACACGGTATGTTTTGCTTTCAGGGCCGGCGATTACTTCAGCACAAGTGGCGTCGCTAACCTCTGCCAAGCCTTGAATAACGTTGATGCGTTGAGTGACACTGCCGCAGTTCAAAAGGAGTTCAGCAGTGCGGCCGTCAACGGTTTTGTCGGCCGAGAATTGAACCGATGTTTCGCCCTTTGAGCCATTCATAGGAGAAATGGTCAACCATTCGGGAACTGACGAAGCGTCGATGCTCCAGTCACCTACTGCGTTCACAGTGATGGTGTTGTTGCCGCCATCTACAGGAAGTGCCACATAAGATGATGATACGCGAACTTCATCGAGAAGTTTTACTTCATCCTCGTCAGAGCAGCTCACCAATGCAGCAAACATTGCGATGAATGCAGGAAGAATATATTTTAATTTCATGATTACTATTCGTTAAGAGTGTTATTAGTTAAAAGTGTACTTAACACCAATCAAAGCATACCAGCATTGACCAATTGCGTGGTTGAGCACGAATGTTTGAGTGTCTTTGCTAATTGCTGATGGGGTAGAGAATGTTGCGTAACCCTCAGCGTCAACGCCTTCATACTTGAGGATGCGGGCATCGCTACCGATTGCAGGGTTCAAGTACTTAGATACGCCCCAGCTTGAGTTGAAGAAGTTGAGAACGTTCTTAACATCGAAGCTCAGTTGGAGGGTGTGCTTAGCACCACAAATGTTCAGGTTGAAGTCGTGCTTGTAGCTCAAGTCAATGCGATGTACCCATGGAGAGTAGAGGCTGTAGCCTTCAGCATATTTGCCTTGGTTGTTCTTCAAATATTTTGTTTTGTGAACATAGTCCATGAAACGGGTCTTGTCGTCCTCTGAAACGAAGCGGAATTGGCCTTTTGCAACTTCATCATCGGTTGGGATGTAGATTGCATCGTAGTTGTAACCGTCGCCGTTCATGTCGTTGGTGGTCATGAACGAGTAGTTGTAGCCGCCGCGCCAAGTTTCATAGATGAGGCTATAGTGGTTGTTGCCCTTGTCGTGAGCTGTGAGTGAAGCCACAAAGCGGTCAGGAGTAACGTTCACACCATTGTGCAGGCGAATGTTGTTAGGACCTTGTACGGTAGGAACATAGGTAAATGCTGATTCAGCAGCTGAACCTGGGAGTGAAGTAACTTCCTTAGATACTGAGTGGGTGTAAGCAGCCATAACTGACAACCAGTTGAATGGGCGTGCGTTAACGGTAGCGCTTGCGCTCCAGCCATAACCACGGCTGGTGTTTTCAAGCACGAATGCCTTGGTTCCTTGACGGAAGTCAGTTGGGTAGATTGGGCGGTTGTCAGCGCCATTGAAGCGTGCATAGCCACCTACATCGGTCATACTCCAGTCACGGATTGATGCTGCATTAACAGTCTTGTTGAAGATACCTTCTACAGAGATTGACATTGGGAATGATACTGGAACTGAGTAGTCGATAGCCAATGAAGTCTTCCACACTTGTGGCATCTTGAAGTCAGGGTCAACAGCTGAGATTGACGATGGGAGTGAGCCTTGTGATGGGTCGATGGTAGTTGGGTAACCGAGAGAAGCCAACTTGTCGAGCAATTGAGTGCGGGTCAAGAGGCCACCAGCAAATTCGTCCATTGTGAAGCCCTTCTTTGCGGCATTCGATGCATTGATTTGTGCTTGGTATTGAACCATACCAGAGTTAGTTGGCATATTGGTGAAGAATACCAAAGGCAGACGTCCGGTGAACAAACCTGTACCACCACGCACCTTGAAGCTCTTGTCGCCAAATACGTCCCAGTTGAAACCTACACGTGGCGAAACAGAAATCTTTGAGCTTGGCCACTTGCCAGTGTCGATGTGACGTTCTTCGCCGTCAACAACATAAGTGAGGTCGTAGATTTTTTGGTTGGTCATGAGGTCACCGTTGTTGTAGAACCAAGAGTCGAGACGGAGGCCGTAGGTCAACTTGAAGTTGTCGCTAACCTTCCATTCGTCTTGGCCATAAAGGCTCACCTTGTTGAAGCTAACGCGAGCAGCTGGGCTGGTTTCGCCATTGTAACCGTAGGTCAAGCAAACTACTTCAGGAGCAGCACCGCTCAAGAAGTCGTCGAGGCTGGTGTAGCGGTAGTAACCTGTACCATTACGCATGTATTGGTTGTCGGCCATTTGGTGTTCAAACAATACACCGGCAGTCACCTTGTGAGCGCCAAGATAAGCGGTAACGTCATCCTTGATGTTCCAGATGGTGTTGTGCACAGCGTTGTTGTAGCTGAAGAGCTCATAACCAGCTGAGATGTAGTTTTGGTTATCTTTCAGGATATCGATGAATGGGAAATCATCTGATTCAGTGTCGCGAACGTCGTCGAGTTTAGAATATGTGGCCAAGAATTGGTTAGAGAGTTTGTCGTTCAAACGGCTGTTGAGGTCGAGAGAGAACGAGTGAACCAAGTTGTCCATTGAGTACATTGAGTTGACGTATGACATAGCGTATTGTGAAGTACGGCCGCCTGACATACGAGTACCACCGTCCATAGAGCTTGCGTTAGGAGCATTCCAAGCTCGGTTCTTGGTGTAGTTGTAACGAAGAGCAAGCTTGTGCATCTCGTTGATGTTCCAGTCTAAGCGAGCCAACAACTTGTAGTTGCTTTCGTCGGCTGGGAAGCTGGTGTACGAACCAGTGTTGTAGCCATATTTGCTCTTCAAGTGGTCAGAAACCTTTTGAAGGTCGGCGATAGTGGCACGAGAGATGTAGTTATCGGCGTCAGCAACACCGTTTTCTGATGCTCTCCAACGGTTGGCTACGGTAGGAGTCTTGTCCATTTCGCCGTTTACGAAGAAGAACAACTTGTTCTTGATGATAGGGCCACCTACGGTGAAACCATAAGTGGTTTTGCGGTCTTTTTCACGGGCACCACTGATTTCTTCACCGTCAACAGCGCTACCACGCATGTTTTCGTTCTTGTGGAAAACATAGGCGCTACCCTTGAAGGTGTTGGTACCTGACTTAGTGATGGCATTAACACCACCACCAATGAAGTTGGTTTGACGAACATCGAAAGGCGAGATAACCACTTGCATTTCTTCGATAGCCTCGATAGAGATAGGGTTGCCACCGCCAGGGAGGTTGCTTGAAAGACCAAAGTTGTTGTTGAAGTTTGCACCATCCACAGTGAAGTTGGCGGTACGGCCGTCGCTACCTGAGAATGTCATGCCGTTACCACCGTAAGGTGATAAGCGAGTATAATCAGTGATGCTGCGGCTAACCGAAGGCATTGCTGTGATTTGGCTGCTGGTGATGTTGGTTGAAGCACCAGTCTTTTCGGTTGAGAATTTTGTGGCTTGAGCTGTAACAACCACGTCAGAAAGTTGCACTGCATCTTCAGTCATTGATGCATTCAGGCTGTAAGTTTCGCCCAATTCAAGAGTTATGCCAGCAAATTTCTTGGTCTCATAACCAATATACTTTACTGAAACTTCATAAGGACCGCCTACACGCATACCATTGATGGTAAACAAACCTTTCTCGTTTGACACTGCGGTGTAACGAGTTCCAGAAGGCGTGTGAACAGCTTCAATTACTGCGCCAATCAAACCATCACCTTCTGCTACAACCTTACCGGCCATACTCGATGTGGTCAATTGTGCCATTGCTGATGATACGGTGAATACCATCATTGCAATAAGAAACTTAATTTTCTTTACCATAAATTGAGTTTAAATTAATAATACTATGTTTGTTTTCTGTTTTATTTTTTTTGATAAGTAAAATAGTTGCTGTTGTGGCCGTCTGTTTCCGTTGTTGCCGCTCGGCGCAGCGCTTGTGTCGGCTCGTTGGCTGCAATGGCGCTTGGCTCGTGACCTCGGCAATTGGATTCAGTGATGAAAAAATCAAAAGCCATATCACCTGCTTGATGCAGAGCAACATGACTTGCGTTAGCTTAGCTCATATCAGGATACAAGAAAACCGCCATAGCGCTGTGTAACGCATAGGCAAACGTAAAACCCTTATTTTGAGTATTTTCCATCTTTGTTATCTATAACTAACAGTTAAGGATTTCCTTACATGTTCATTATTTCGACCGCAAAATTAGTAATTTTTTACTATTTGCGCCTAATATTTTTGCAATTTTTACATTACAAAACGATAAAGTTTTACAAAAACGCGCTTAGAAATGCCTCATTGCCTACTTGTTTTCTCTGCTTACGGCAACAGTTTTTTTGTTTTAGGACTCGCGGAATAGCCCATTGGATTGAAAAATTCACCCTTTTCTTTCTAAATCCAAATCACTTGCGTATATTTGTATATTAAATTAAGGAGGTAAGAATGGAGAACAAGAAGTTAAAACCACTGCCAGTGGGTATTCAGACGTATTCGGAGA
>JBJECY010000033.1:0-15669 GCA_051871515.1 Muribaculaceae bacterium
GTTGCTTGGCATAGTGATGTGGGTTGCTCCACGAGGCAAGTCTATGGGTATCATGTACATATAGGCATAGTCATAATAGAGGTTGCCTTTTGTAATGCTGTGGCGGTGTGTGCCCACATAAGCCACGTCGCTGGTTTTAATAAAACCTTCAGTGTGGCCATGATGACCCCATTGACCAATGAAACCTGAGTAAGCAGGCACTTCAATTGTGTTCTCAACCGGTTTTTTCAGCGATGCGCCGGTGAATGTCACTTTGCATGCCATGTCGCGATGCGTTGATGCGGCAAGCAGGTAAAGGCGTTGATATCCTTGTGGCAACGGAATTTGCTGGGCAGCACATTTCATTGCCGAGAGGGTGTCGGGTTGTGCCAAAACAAAGTTGATGCCGCGGTGCTCAATTGTGCTGGGCAGCAGCTCGGCGGCAAACGAGTTGCCTCTACCGTCGAAGTTTACCTCGCGAGCCATGGCATCGTAGCTTGCCATCATGCAATCGTAGGGAAGTGGAATGGTTTCTTGTTTGACGGGTGATAATGATTTCTCGGGCGAAGCAAGCTGCACCTTGAAAGTCTTTATTGAATAGGGATTGATGCTGAAACTGAGCGTGTTGCCCTGTGTGACTGCCGTGCCAATGGGGTCTTCAATACCGTTAACTTCTTGAGCAGCCACAATGTTAGCGCCAAAGTTCACGCGCGCTTGTCTGGTGACCTTTCCAGATGTTTCAAAGAATCGCAGCACATAGCTGTTGCTGCCGTCTTCTGCCATTTTTAGTGCTTTGAGCGTTACGTTGCTGTTGTCAATGTTGACAAACGAGTAGCTGCGGCCCAGTGAGCCTGAGTGCTTGGGTGCTGAGAAAGTCTTGATGCCTTGGTTTAGCACATCGGCTTTAGCGGCTATGTTGGCATCGGTGCATGAACCTTGATGTGCCACTATTGAATAGGTGAAGTGGTGCACGCCTTGGTCTTGGCGGCTTTGATAGTTGGCTACGCCTTTAGTACCCGGAGTGTGCAGCAGTGTGAGTCGCAACACATTGTCGGCAGGCTTGTCCCAGCCATATTTGCCATTGTTGAGCACCGAGATGCCATAGCTGCCGTTGGCGGCGGTGATGTCGGCCCATTGCTGTGCCGGCACTTCATAGGCAATGTCGGTGTTGTTGCCTCGTTGCACGCTGCCAATGCCGAGGTCGTAGGTTGCTTTAGTATTAGCCACTGCCATTGGGAACTCAGCTTTGAGCAGTGCGTTGGTCTCTTTCCAGTCGATGATGCAGCGCACATCAATGCGGTCGGCAAGCGCACCCTCATTGAGGCTTATGTATTGGGTGATTTGCGAGTTGGCAGCGCCAAAAGTTCGTTCCACTTTCAGTGTTTTACGCAGTTCTCCGTTTTCAACAAGTGTCACTGTGGCATTTGCCAAAGTTGCGCCTTCTGCTTCCATGGTGCTACGCATTATTTCCCAAGCAGGCCATTGGTTTGACATGTTTGGTGTGAATAGTGCCAGACGGAAAGCCTTGCCATAGGCAATCAGGTTTTTGTCGTTGCGCTTGTCAATGAGTTGTGCTATATCGCCATCGCTGTTGATGCGCAGGCTATAAACGCTGTTTTCAATTTTTGAGGTATGTTCTTGTGCTGCCGGCACGGCATTGCCGGTGGCAAGCTGCACGTCGCACACCTCAAAGCCCATGGCAGGTAATGTGGCGCTGATGAGTATGCGAGCCACGCCGTTGTCATAGTCAATGAGTTGCGTGGGCAGTGCTTCTCCCTTGCCGTTGGTGGCTGTTGCACTTTTCACTGGCGAGGGCGATGCAATGCTCACTTCGCAAATGTCGCTTACGGTGTGTCCTGATGGGTTGAAAAGCACCACAGCATGCCCTTTGGTTCTGGTGTCGAGGTTGCGGCTCACGGCTCCCACTGAGGTGGTGAGGATGTTGGCAAACTGCTTTATGCTCAACAGCTCGTCGTTCCATGAAAATTCATAGGCTCGCGGAATACTGGTTCCGGTGAGGTCGTCGTGAAATTGGTGCCAAATAAACCGTTTCCAGTTTTCGGCAAGGGTTTGTGTGGGATATTTTATGCCGCCCATCCAGTGAGCCACCGATGCTGCCATCTCGGCTGCGGTGCCAAGTTGCTCATTGCGGCGGTTGTACCACTTCATGGCTGCTTGCGAGGTGTAGCATCCTGTGCCATGCACATCCATCAGCAGTTCGCCGTTGTAAACAGGCAACTCAGGATGTTTGTCGTAGGGCAAATAGGCGCGGAAAAGGCTGTCGCTTGTGGCGCTAATCACCTCAATGGCACCGTTGCCGTTGACGGCGCGATTCACTGCGCGCACGCTTGCCAATGTGGGGCTGCCGCCAGTGTCGCCTGTGCCGTAGTAGTGATAAACGGCGTTGATGCCTTTTTTGGCATTAGCGTCGATGTATTGTTGCAGACGCTCGTCGTTGGTGAGGTCGGTGCCCTCTTTCCAACGAGAGGTGTAGTTGTGGGCATCGGCAACCAACATGATGCGTTCGCCGTCAACGCCTTGCCACAGACCCAGTTCAAACGGTATCTTACTTCCGCCCTCGTAGAACGGATGGTTGCGCCATTGCAGCTTTTGAGTTGAAAAGCCTATTAACCCGCAGTGATTGGCAATGGTGGGCAGTGTCCAGCCAAAGCCAAAACAGTCGGGCAAGAATATGTCGGTTGACAGCACACCAAACTCGTTGCGATAGAAGTGCTGGCCATACATGATGTTGCGAATGAACGACTCGGGCGAAGGAATGTTGGTGTCGGTGGCATCCCACGATGCTCCCGATATGTGCCATCGTCCGCTTTTTATATAGGGCTTAATCATGGAGTATTGCATCGGATAATACTCTTTCATCCATTGATATTTGATGCCTCCCTCAAAGTTGAAGATGTAGTTGGGATATTTCTCAAGCAGCATCAAGTTGGTGTTGAGGGTCTTGGGGATGTATTCGCCTATTGAGGTTTGCACATCCCAGTTCCATTGCGAGTCGAAGTGGGCATTGCTCACCATGTAGGCTTTGGGCTTTTGTTGTGCCCCTGCGCACAATGCCGTAGCGCACGCCAATATCACAAATAGTCGTTTCATAGTGCAGAGTTTTTCTTGAACAAATTATGGGGTTTTATGATTTTTTCGTTTGGTTACAATAGCCATAGCTCCTAATGTTGGGGAGGAGCTGATGCATGGTTTTTGGTTTAGCCTGCGTGAAATAACCGCATATAAGATGCACCGATGGCTTTTTTGCACACACAAAGTTACGCCATTAATCTCTCATATCAAAGCACTTTGCCAATAAATTGCGCCGTTTTTGCGGCGGTGTGGTAGCTGTGCCATCGTAAAATAATGCACACAAATAATTGTTTTGTCTATTTTGCTTGTGGTTGCAAGCATATAATTTTGTTGACGCTAAAAACTGATTTTTTGTACAAGAAATTGTAATTTGCCATGAAGGGAAAATTATTCGCTAAATTTGCGGCAATGGTGCTGCTGTTGCTGCCATGCCAGTCGCTTAACGCCGACTCAAAAGGCGTTGAGGAGATAATTGTGATAAGCAAGACTCACTTCGACATTGGTTACACTCACCGCGTGAGCGAGATTGTGCGGCATTATCAAACCGATATGATTGACCGTGCGCTCAATGCCATGGATGAAACTCGTTCGCTGCCTCAGGAACAGCAGTTTGCATGGACCATTCCGGGTTGGGTGCTGTCGAAAACCATGGCCAATTGGGATGGTCAAACCGAGGAACGCCGACGCCGACTTGACGAGCGATTCCGCTCGCGACAAATTATATGCCATGCTTTGCCTTTCACTCTCATCACCGATGTGTGTGGTGTTGAGGATATGGTGCGCGGACTGAATTTCTCATCAACGCTCAATCGCCAATATGGGCTGCCGTTGTCGCGCTCATGCAAGATGACCGATGAGCCTTCGCACTCGGCTGCACTGCCCACAGTGCTTGCCAACGCCGGCGTAAAGTTCATCCACATTGGTTGTAATTGGCCAAGCGGTTATGTCACCACTCCCGGATTGTTCTGGTGGCAAGGTCCAGATGGCTCGCGTGTGCTCACTTTCTATTCGCCAAGTTATGGCACTACCGCCACTTTGACCCCAAGCTGGCAATCGCCAGACGACCCTATGATGGGCGAGAACCTCTTGCCTGCCAAAGATTGGAAATATAAGGTGTGGCCTGCTATTTTGGTCACCGGCGACAACTCGGGTCCAACCACTGCCAAGCAAATCAAGGACCTCTTTGACGATGTGAAGCAAAGGATGCCGGGCGTGAAGGTGCGTATGGGCACAATGGACGATTTCTATGATGCCATCATGCGCGAGAATCCCGGTATCCCTGTGCTTACTGCCGATATGCCCGATACTTGGGCTCATGGCTTGATGTGTGACCCTCGTGGCATAAGCACTCTGCAACAAACGCGTTCGCTCATTGCTGCTGCCGAAGCACTCAATGCGCAACTCTCAATCTGGGGAATCAGCATGCCCGATGCCAAGCAAGATGTGGCAAGCACCTATGAAAACATTTTGCTTTATGACGAGCACACTTGGGGTGGTGCACAGTCGGTGAACACCTATGGCGAAGAATTTAAGAAATTGCCTGCCGATGCATTTAAGAACCTTGAAGCCTCGTGGGAGGACAAGACTAATTACGTGCGCAAGGCATCGGCAATCACCAATAGGTTGATGAATGATAATATCGACTCGCTCACAGCCAACGTGAAGTGCAGTAAGCCCTCGTTGCTTGTCTATAATCCGTTGCCTTACAAGCGCAGCAGTTGGGTCAACACCTCTTGGGGCAAGATGCTGGTGAAGGATGTTCCTGCTTCAGGATATAAGTTGGTGTCGCATCCTGCCAAGCAGGCTACTACCGACATCACTGCTCAACGTGCAATTGAGAATGAGTTTTACCGCATAGAGTTTGATGCCTCGCGAGGCACCATTAGCGCGCTGATTGACAAAACCACTGGCCGCAATTGGGTAGATGACAATGCTCAAGTGACTATGGGGCAGTATCTTAACGAGCGTTTTACCTTTGAACAAACGCTCAACTACACTATGACTTATCAACAAAACCGCGCCGGAAATTGGCCGCATCCGGGTATGCACAAACCGGGCATGATTTCACAGGAAAAGGTGCCATACCGTGCAGCATCGCCACTGAGTGCCACTCTCAGCATCACTTCTACTGGCGATGAGCAGAAGGCAGTGATGGTGTCTGCTCCCGACACTGCTCGCCACTTGCCTGCCGTGCGGCTGACCGTGACATTGTGCAAGGGTATGCCGTATTTCGACATGGAGATAAAACTCATCAACAAGGCAAAGGACAATTGGCCCGAGGCCGACTGGCTGTGTCTGCCATTTGCCATCAACAATCCGCAATTCGCTGTTTATAGGCAGTTGGGAGTGATGAATCCTGCCACCGACATTCAAAAAGGCGCCAACCGACACCTCTATGCTGCATATCATGGTGTCACCATCACGGGTGACGATGGAGCAGGCTTTGCCGTTTGTCCGGTTGATCATCCGCTTGTGAGCCTTGGCGAACCTGGTTGTTGGAAGTTCTCAAACGACTACGTTCCGCAAAAGCCTGTGGTGTATCTCAACCTCTATAACAATCAATGGAACACTAACTTCCGCTATTGGTACACCGGTTCGTGGACATCGCGTGTGCGCATGTGGGCCATTAAGGCAGGCACGCAGGCTGCTGAACGCTCTGAGATGATGATGGATTATGCATTTGACGCGCGTAATCCGCTCATTGCAGCCAATGTGAGTGCTCAAAAGGGCAGATTGCCAAAACAAGCGTCGGGTGTTAGCCTTTCTCGTCGTGGCGTGTTGGTGACCGCCTTTGGCAGCGACCCCGATGGAAATCAGGGCACTTTGTTGCGTGTGTGGGAACAAGCCGGCGTTGCATCTCCGCTTGAGGTGACGTTGCCGAGCACTATGCGTGTGAGTCGTGCCATCCCGGTTGACTTGCGAGGCACCCCAACAGGTGATGATGTGGAAGTGAAAAGTAATAAGATAAAAGTCAATATCAAGGCTTATGCACCAGTGAGCTTTATTTTGCAATAATACCTCACTTGTGAAAGATGAATGTTTGTTTGTCCCCGGCTGTATGGCTCATTTTATGCAAGCTGTTCGGCCGGGGATGTTTTAATTGTTGCCGTTGTGGATGCTTTTAATAGACGTTATGAACATCTCGCAATTATGCTATTGAAACATTGGTTGAGCCGTAAGTGTTATAGTGTCAGCTTTCTTTGGAATGTGTAATACGGATTGTTAGAGTAGAATACACACTAAAATTGGTCGCTATAAGTTTTTTCGCTTGATTTTTCCAAATTCCAAAACACTTGCGTATATTTGTATGATTAAAAAGGAGGCAAGCATGGAGAACAAGAAATTAAAACCACTGCCAGTGGGTATTCAGACGTATTCAGAGGTGATTAACAGAGGATGCCTCTATGTTGACAAGACTGAATATATCTGCAAAATGCTGGAATTTAGCAAATACATCTTTCTGAGTCGCCCACGGCGATTCGGCAAATCGCTTCTTGTCTCTACTCTCCAAGCCTACTTTGAAGGCAAAAAGGAGCTTTTCAAGGGAACATACATTGAAACCGTTGAGAAAGAATGGACTGAATATCCGGTGCTGCGGTTCGATTTGTCGATGGCTAAGCATCTTGACAAGAACCAATTAGAACGATACCTGCTGTACATATTAGAGCAAAACGAGGCACGTCTTGGCTTGTCATCTGACCATGTTGACCCGAATGTTAGAATGGCAAACTTGATTCGTGAGGTGTATTCTAAAACCGGCAAAAAGGTTGTGGTTCTGATTGATGAATACGACGCTCCGTTGCTCGACGTGGCTCATGAAAAAGATTTGTTGCCAGTCTTGCGCAATGTGATGCGAAACTTCTATTCGCCGCTCAAAGCCTCCGACCCATACCTTAAGTTTGTGTTCATCACCGGCATCACCAAGTTTTCGCAGTTGAGTATATTCAGTGAGCTGAATAACCTCAGAAACATCAGCATGTTGCCTGAGTATGCTGCAATTTGCGGAATCACTAAGGAAGAAGTGTTGACGCAGATGGCTGACTATATCGATGCGTTTGCTCGCGCGCTTGAGATTACCCCCGATGAAGCGATGAATGAGCTTCAACATCAATACGACGGCTATCATTTCACATGGCCTTCGCCCGATATTTTCAACCCGTTCAGCCTGCTCAACGCCTTCTTAGATAAGATGCTAAACAGTTATTGGTTTGAAAGCGGAACACCAACATTCCTGATTGAAAAACTGAAGGAATTTAACGTGCTGCCGTCGATGCTTAAGCCAACTCGTTCAATGGCATCGGCTTTTGATGCGCCCACAGAGAGCATGACATCAATAATTCCATTGCTGTATCAGTCGGGCTATTTCACCATAAAAGATTATGACCGCCGTATCCGCGTTTACATCCTTGACATTCCTAATCAGGAAATACGTATCGGCTTGATGGAGAGCCTGTTACCTAACTATATTCAAATTGATACATACAAAGGTGTCACTATGGTTGCCGATATGTACATTGCGCTGCTCAACGATGACCTCAACGAGATGTTGCGCTTGTTGCAGGCTTATTTGCTCACCATTCCACAATGCGACAATACCAATTACGAGGGACATTATCAACAATTACTTTATGTGATATTTTCTCTTTTGGGGCGTTATGTTGACGTGGAAGTGCGCACTGCCACCGGTCGCGTTGATATGGTTATGAACTCCGGCAAGGCATTGTACCTCATTGAACTGAAACTCAACAAGTCAGCTGAGGCGGCAATGAACCAAATCAACCTCAAAGACTATCCCTCGCGCTTCGCCCTCTGCGGATTGCCAATTACCAAAATCGGCATCAACTTCAATGCCGAAAGTCACACCATAGAAGATTGGAAAATAGAGACGTAATAACTGCGCCCCGACTTTCTGTGTCACCTGAGAAAACCATCTCGGGCAAGCGTCACGCGCCGCCCAACCATCACCTTACCATGCCACACCCACGACCATTCACAAAAACCATCTGCGAGAGTTTTTTTATTTGCCCAAACTGAGGGGGAGATACAAACAAAAAAGGCTGCACTTTGCGAGTGCAGCCTCCGTATGTTTTATTGTTGGGTTTTAATAGCCATTGTTTTGTTGGCCTTTGATGCCTGCGTTAGCGTTGATTTCGTCCTGTGAGATTGGCAAAACAATCTTATAATAGGTGCGGTCAATCACTTTCTCTCGCGAGCTCACCGGAACGTCTTGGAAGTCATCGTTAAATTCAATTTCACGGTTGAGCCTTATCATATCAAAGAATCGTTGACCTTCGCCAAAGAACTCTTTACTGCGCTCGTTGAGAATCATATCAACAGAGATGGTTGACTCGTTAGCGGGTTCAAGGTTAGGAGCTCGGCAACGGATGGCGTTAAGATACTCGGCGGCATCGTCTTTGCTGTTGAGCGCCAACGCTGCTTCGGAAGCAATCAAATAGATTTCAGAAAGTCTTATCACCTTGATGTTAACGGCACTTGGCGTTTCTTTTCCGTCGCCGTGCAACTCGGTGCTACCCATATATTTGTAGCAGGCTCCGCGGCGTCCGGTGCCATAGTCATAGTCTTCTTCGTCAACGTCCATCACGCCCCAGCGCACGTCTTCAGGGTCTTCACCCAGGCGCTCCAAGAAATAATCGCTGGCAAGGAACCATCCTTGAGCACCGCTCACGCGCTTGTAGCGCATGTAGTAATATCCAAGTGAGCTGCTGCCAAGGTCGTTGTCAGAGTCAATGCCCAGCTCAAAGATGCTCTCCGAGCCATATTGCTTGCGCCATGAGTCAACCCATGTGCTTGGTTTATAGAGCGCATAACGGTCGCAGTCGATGATTTCTTTGGCTGCGTTAAGTGCGTTGTTATAATCTTCCATATAGAGGTAAGCGCGCGCTTGCAAGGCGATGTTGGCATAATAGCCAATGTAGCTGTCAACGGCGCGTTTGTCGGCACTCAGCAACTCGGCTCCGGTCTTGAGGTCGGAGATTATTTGCTTATAAATCTCTTCAACAGTGGCGCGAGAGGGCTGTGCCGATGCCTCGATTGGCTCGGTCACCAAAGGCACGCCGTAGGAACTCTTGTCGTAATTATAGGGTAGGCCGTAGAGGCGCACCAAGTCAAAGTAGAAAAGCGCACGCAGCGTGTAGGCTTGGCCCAAATAGGTGTCGAAACCGTTTTTGCCGGCGTTTTGCAGCCTTTTTATGTTTGAGATTATGTTATTGACCTGCGAGATGCAGTAGTAGCCTTGTGTCCAAAAACCGCTGTAGCTGCCGCTGGTGGCAGAGTGGTTGAACGAATAGAGCGCATCAAGTCCGCGGCCGGCGCTGTAGATGGTGAGGTCGCCGCCTTTGGCGTCGCCGTAAATCATGAAGTTGCGGCCATAATACACGCTCGAGGTCATGGCACGCATCACGCCGTTGATGGCCACTTGGGCATCGTCGGCTGTGGCGATTGCTGTTTCGGCATTGCTTGCATTGGTGGGTTGCATGTCAAGGAAGTCATCGCACGAGCTGTTGAACAGCGCAGCAGCAATCATCAATATGCTAATTCTTAATATTTTCATGCTATGAATATATATTGTTTTTTATGATGTTATTTGTGAAAATATGTGGGTTACACGGTCCCTAAACCTGACCTCAGAACTTCAGGTCGATGCCAAAAGTGAAGGTCTTGCCAATTGGTGTTTCCCATCCGCGAGTGCCGTAGCTGTTCACCTCGGGGTCAGCCTCTTTATATGCTGCGAAGGTGAGCAGATTGGTGGCGTTGAAGAACACCTTTGCGCTGCTCAGCATGGCTTTGCTGATGACTTGTTTTGGCAGGTTATAGCCAATCGACAGGTTTTTCAGGCGCAGGAAGTTGGCGCTGTGGATGTGTCGTGAGCTATATTGCATAGCGTCGGTGAGGTCGTTGCCGCTGAGCGCAGGTTGAGTGCCAGAGGTGTTGGTGGGGGTCCACATGTTGTCGTAGTAGCTCTTGGCGCGTATGCGTTCCCAGTAATAGCCGTCGTCGGCGACGTCTTTATAGGCTCCGTCGTAGATTTTGCCGCCCAACTTATAGATGAAGTTGAGCCCCAGGTCAAAGCCTCGATAATTTACGTTGGTGCTGAAACCGCCGCTAATCTTGGGCACTGCGTTGCCAATGATGGTGTAGTTGGCGTTGTCGTAGTCGTAGGTGGCACCGCGGCCGTTGTACTCAAAGTCGCCTGCTTTGGGGTTGCCCGGCTCGTTGACGTAATACACGCTCTTGCCGTTTGATGGGTCAACACCTGCCCATTCATAGCCGTAGAATGCCAGAGTTGATTCGCCCTCGCGATAGAGGTACATTGCGCGGTCGTCGTCGCCGGTTGGGTCATACCAAATGATGTCGGCTCCGTTATAAAGCTTCTTCACCTTGCTTGAGAGTATTGAGGCGTTGATTCCGGCACTCCAAGTGATGTTCTTGTTTCTGATGATGTCACCGTTGAGCTCTATTTCAAGACCGTGGTTGTTGATTTCGCCAATGTTGCTCAACACCGAGCCAAATCCGGTGACGGTTGAGATGGGCACATCTTGAAGAAGGTCTTTCGACTTGCGGTCGAAGTATTCAATTGTTCCGCGCAGGCGGTTGTTAATCACGCCAAAGTCAATGCCCACGTTAGTGGTGTAGCTGGTTTCCCACGAGAGGTCGCTATTGGCCATAGTGGTGATGGTGCCGCCAGGGTTGCCCAGATACTTGTTGGTGTAGCTCATCAGGTTGATGTAGCCATAGTTGTTGGTGGGCAGAGTACCGTTGACACCGTAAGAGAGGCGCAGACGCAGGTCGCTGAGCGCTGACACGTCTTGCATCCAAGGTTCAGTGATGATGCGCCATGCTCCGGCTACACTCCAGAAATTGCCCCATCGGGTGTCAGGGCTCAGGCGCGACGAGCCGTCGCGGCGCAGTGATGCCGAGAAGAAATAGCGCTGATTCCAGTTATAGTCAACCTTTGAGAGTATTGATACCATCGAGTTGCCCCAGTTATAAGCATTTGCTTTCACTGTGCCGGCAGTGGCAACGGTGTGCAGCGTGCTGGTGGGCAGACCCTCGCCGCTTGCGCGGGTGAAGTCGGTGGTGTTTTTCTCAGCCTCAAAGCCTGCCAGCAAACCAATGTTGTGCAGCCCAAAGGTGTTGTTATAGTTTGCGGTGGTCGATGACACAATCTTTTCATACACGGTGCGCATCTCGTGCACTTCGCCGCTGCTGGCAGCTCCGCTGAAGTGGTTGGCGCTATAATAGATGTGGTCCTTCACCGTGGTGTTGTCATACGAGAAGATGCTCTTCACGTCGAGCCCCTCAAAGAGGTGCAGTGTGAGAGTTTCAACAGCCGAGATGCGATTGTTCACGCTCTCGTTTTCCCATTCGTTGTTGTAGTAGAGCGAGTTGTAGGCGTAGCTGCCGTAGCGGCTGGTCCAATCTTCGCCGGTGCTGTAGTCAGTGGGCCAATAAAGTCCCCACAGCAAGTTGCGCGTTTGCATAAACAGGTTTGACCCGGTGCTGCGGGTGTCGTTGTAACCGCTCTTTGATGTGCGGCTTAGGCTCACGTTTGTGCCAAAGTCGAGCCAATTGCCCACTTTCTGAGTCAGGTTCAAGCGTCCGCTGATGCGGTCAAAGCTGTTGGTTCTCACGCGTCCGTCGTCTTTTGTGTACGACAGCGACGAATAATAGTTGGTGCGGTCGTTGGCGCCGCTCACGCTCAGGTCATAAGTCTGATACACGGCGGTGCGGAAATAGGCATCATCCCAATCAAAATAGCGGTTGGCGCGGCCCGAATTGTCATAGTCGCTTATTATCACGTTCTCATAGGCTGTTGTGCCAGAGGTTGAGAACTGATAGCCGTGCTTATTGAATTTCTTGTTAAGTTGGCTCAGAGCATATTCGTTGGCAGCCTCGGGTGTGCGGCCGCTTGAGGTGCGGTAGTCGTGAAACACGGTGTAGAGCATGTTCACCTGTTCCTGAGTGCTTGCTGCCTCATAGTTTTTTGTTGCCCAGCTTGGTGTGAAGCCCACCGATGCTTTCAGGGCCACCACGGTGCGTCCTTGCTTACCCTTTTTTGTGGTGATGAGCACCACGCCGTTGGCAGCGCGGCTACCGTAGAGCGACGATGCCGCAGCGTCTTTCAGCACTGAGATTGACTCAATGTCCTCGGGGTTGAGCGAGTTCATCACGTTGTTGGTGCTATAGGTGTAGCCGCTCATCTGGCCCACGTCGCCGTTCACCACGGGCACGCCGTCAATCACATAAAGCGGTTCGTTGCTCGCATTCATCGAGCCGTTGCCTCTGATGCGTATGCTTGGCGCCGAACCGGCCTGTCCGCTCGACGAGGTTACTTGCAGACCAGCCACCTTGCCTGTGAGGGCATTCTCAAAACTGGTGATGGGCATGTCCTTCAGCGCATCACCTTTCACAAGCGACGCCGAACCTGCGTAGCTGCTTTTTTTGGCAGTGCCATAGGCCACCACCAACACTTCATCAAGCACTTCGCTGTCGGGGGTGAGCACTATCTCCATCAATGGGCTTATTGCCTGCTCGGCCTTTTTCATGCCCACGTAGCTCACCACAACGCTCTTGGCGTCGGCTGGCACGTTGTTTATCACAAAGTTGCCGTCAATGTCGCTGGCAACTGCCAATTTGGTGCCTTTCACAAGCACCGTAGCGCCTATCACCGGCTTGTGCCCCTCTGAGGTGTACACAGTGCCTGACACTTTCATTGTTTGCCCCATTGCGCTACAAACTCCTGTGAGTAGGGCAACAATGAATAGGTAAATTGATTTTGTTTTCATTCTTGAAATTGATTGATTTTTTCAATGTTTTTGTGTTTATACCTATATTAACTCGCTGCAAATATAAACACTAATTTGCGTAAATGAAAGAAAAATGCGAAAAAATGTAAAATTTAACGTCAAAAACCTGAACTTTTGCTATCAAATTGGTGTTAAAATGACGTGTTGTATTCGCAAAATGAAATCGTGAATTTTTGTGCCTCGTGGGGCTGCAATATGGCGGTGTAAATCTCTCGTTGACAGCACTGAAAAAGATGGGAGGCCATTGCATAAAAAAAGCCCCGGAGGTATCTCCGAGGCAATGCGTTAGGGATTCTTTGCGAGCAAAGCGGCAAGCCGATAAGTTAGTCCTTCAGGATTGAGACCCAGGCTCAACGGCTATGCCGTAATTCCCAATCAAATATTAATATATGACACAGGATTTTGAGACCGATGGTTCACAACATTCCATACACAAAGACCAATGAATGAAGAATCTTCGACCTCAATGCCGTCAAATTCATAACGAACAGACTTACTAATGAAAGTTTCAGATTTATACCAACGAGTAGGCTTAAACACTGCTTTTACTATGCCATGAACAACAGCAAGAACATAATCAGCCTTTTCCGCACGGTTAACATTTAGTCGCCAATAATGGCGAGCGCAATCATAAACGTCCTTTCTTTCGTTATTATCAAAAGTCTTGCTAATGTTAACACAAAGTAAATGGTCGTTAGATGTCGGTTGAATGTATTTAATACTGTTATCTGTCATTAATCTCAATTATTAAGTTGGTTAATATAATCTTGCATGTTGATTTCTTCGCAAATCGCCGATTGTTCTTGGTCGAACTCGCAGCAGTGGCAATGTCCGTCACTATTGTAAGCACCTAATCGTCGTAATCGTCCAGATTAATTTTCGTTAGGGATAGACCACGAAACTCTATTGTGCGAACTCGAATGGCAGAGAACGCGTCTCTGCAATATCGAGCGTATTCCTTCATTATCTTGACATTATAATTTCAAGAAAACTAATCAGCTGTTTTTCGGTTATTGATTTTTGAGAATATAGCAAGAATGCTTTACGAACAAATGCGAATTGATATCTTAGCATATCAGGACTATAATGTATAATGGAGCCATCATAATAAATCAGATAATCATCCTCTCCGGTAGCCTTATATCTGGCAAAGCTCACTCCCGAATTTTGCAAATTGCAGAACGGGTGTTCTGCTCCGTCTGTCAAGTCGAGATAGGTTTTTTGCGTGTCATTATCGATTTTCAGGTAATCATATAGTTGGTTGATATCATACGTCCGTTCTAAAAAGTTGCAGATATTTCTATCGGCAGCTGCCATAACAAATGCCCGCATCATATATAGCATTTTACCTTTGTCATAATTATTTTTCCGGCAAAGCTTCCATAACATCTTCACCGATTGCATCTGCTGCCCTTTCAAATTGCGGTTAAAATACCATACATCATTTCCTTCTTTGATGATATTTATACCTGTATCTGCACTCGAATATTTGGCATGTGCCACATACACACCTACGCTTTCATCAAACTCACACAATGTGTCAAAATATTGTCGATAAGGAGCAGATTCTTTGCCAAAACTGTCAGAACTTACACCTTGCACAGGCATCTCACTATAATCCGATATAACCACATATTCTTGATACCCTTTGTGCTCAGATAATGCCGTTTCGAGACCACTATATATTTTCGTATACGAATACTCCAATTCAGTTTGATACAAACTCATCAACACCGTTCTATAGATGTCCTCCTTCGGCGATGCTATCACTCCAAAGGTGCATAATAAAAATATACTACAAATCTTTCTCATATCATCTTTCCTTTATACGTTCATTAATATATTCTTTTTCGTCACTTCCTGCCAGTTCTTCTCTTTTATTCTTGGATGGCTCAAATTTTACGTTCGCATTCTTGTCTGTTGCATGTCTTGCTTCATGCGTAGCGATAGCCCCAATCGCATCTTCCAATGTTAAACCATTGTCCTTATACAATGGCTCTCTTTCCAACATCTCAGATATTTCTTCATTAAACAAGACAATATTAACAAAGGCAATTGTTTTTTCACCCGATTCACTATCAAAAGTAGTAAATGTTTTTGTCTCTCCACATTTTTTGCCAAAGGAAGTGCTTTCTATCCTAAATCCTATCGAATACTCGGCTTCAAGCACATCATTTAAACGCTGGCTTCCTACTTCTGTTTTTAGCATTGCATTAAATGTCACGAATTGCGTGTTTGATAAATTATCGCTGAGCTTACCAGTTTCTTTATTGAATGTAACTCGCTGATTATCGTTGCCAATAACATAGTTCCCACTCGGGTCAACAAACTTCACCGGGTTCCCGGCGCACCATGTGTAGGGGCTGAGGCTGTAGTATTTTTCTAATTTTGGGTCCATCGTGGAGGTGCGGCCTATTAGGGAGTCGTACCAACGAGCTTCGGAGTCGTAGAGGTCGAGGCCATGCATGCGGCCGAGCATCGGCATTGCCTTTGCCGATGAAGCTGCAATGCAGCTCATCAGCAGAATGGTAAATATGCGAAACCTCACTTTCATGGTTCTTGGGGGTTGATGTATAACCCCAAAATTACGCATCACATTCCGTTTTGTCAAGAAAAACCGCCGAAAATTCAATACAAAGCTATGCAGACGAGTGTTTTTTAACATTTGCCGGCTACTATGGCGTGGGCAGATGCGCACCCTTAAGGAGCATCTCTCTCATAACGCCGTGGCCGGTGGCTTAATCGTTGTCGCCGATGATAAAGAGTGAGA
>JBJECY010000034.1:0-3159 GCA_051871515.1 Muribaculaceae bacterium
TGACTGCAAAGGTAACATTTTTTATTTATAACCACACCTTTTTGCTACTGAGCCCTTTTTTGTTGACGGCAACACACGGCGCAACGGCACGTTATTGGCACCAAAACAACGATGCCGCACAGCCACATTAATTATTATACCCACTACTAACACAGCACTTTATGCAGCAACGCAACCTAAATTCATCGTCATTGAGCTTTAAACAAGACCTTCAAATAAGCTTTGAAGCATCAACCCACACCTACACCGCCAGTGAGATAGGTCAACTCACGCCGGTGAGCAGCGTGGTGGCGATGTTCTTCAAGCCTTTCGACAACAAATATTGGAGCTTGCGCAAATGCAACGGCGACGAGCATGCCGCCGCACTGCTGTGCGAAGAATGGGAATCGAAAGGGTCGTTTGCAAGCCAAGCCGGCACTTTCATGCACAAGCAAATAGAGAATTACATTAGCCAAAACATTGAGCCGCAAACGCTGCAATGCACACTCACATACTGCGGCAAACTGCTTTCGCGCAAAACAAACGTTGACATCAGCCGCGAGTGGCAACACTTCAAGGCGTTTTGCCGCAACGTGCAGTTCACGCCGTTCCGCACCGAGTGGTGTGTGTTTGACCCCGCATTGCGCATTGCAGGCACAATTGACTTGGTGTGCCAACTGCCCGACGGCACGTTTGAAATCTACGATTGGAAACGCAGCAACAAGATTGACCCTAACGAGCAAAACCGCTGGGCAAAAGGCATCAACGGGCTATCGCATCTCACCGACACGTCCTATTCACACTATTGCCTGCAACAAAACCTTTACAGGCACATCCTCGAACAAAACTATGGCCTGAAAATAAGCCGCATGAACCTTGTGGTGCTGCACCACATGAACAGCAACTACGCCATTATTCCCGTGCCACGCATGGAGCGTGAGATTGACATCATTGCCAATCACTTGCGAAACCGAAAAAACATTTAGGGATAAAAGAGAGCTGCATCAGCCCCCCGTCAAAGAGCATCAACGTGCGGCTGTGATGGCCACTTTCTCAACGTGGCGTGTGCCATTGGCAAGCGTCACCTCAACCACATACACACCCAACGGACATTGCAGCGAGCAAACCTCTGCTCCCGGAGTTGCCTGCGCAACTCTCATGCCGTCGATACCCCACACCGTAACGCGGCTAATCACGGCATCGCTTGTCACAGCCACTTCATTGCCTCGGCTCCACACCACCACTGCGGCATGGGCATCAACGCCCGGCAAGGCATCGGCCTCGCCCCACTGTGTGATGAGCCAATCGACCTTGGCTTGAAGCATCTGCTTGAATTGGTTGCAACGCTCATAGGGATTGGCTGCGCCATATTCGGGCCATCGCTGAGCATCATATTGTGCGGCAACAGCTATCTTGCCCATAAACTCGTCAATAAAAGCGTTGAGCGAATCATATTCACTGCCAAGGAACTGCCGCCACAAGGCGGTAACCATGTTCTGGAAACGCTCAAACTTAGCCATCTCGCCTATCCAGGTTTGCCCAAACGGCGGATTGGTATAGATAAACTTATCGCTGCTACGGCGCATGGCGTTGCCAAAGTCCCACACTGGGCCAAACATCCATTTAGCTTCGTCGCCACGATCTTTGTGCATATAACAGCTGCCGTGAAACGATTCGGCATCGTCCATAATCTCCTGAACAATATAGAAGCGCGCAAGTGTCTCAAGGTCAACCAATTGTTCCCATTGCTGCGAAGTCTTGTCACTCACATACACGGCATTATTGATGGCGCTCATCTGGTTGATAAGATATTGCTCCTGCTCGGTGCTCAGCACCTCGGGCGAATGATAGGTGACACGCAGCGTGGCACCGTTGCCCTCAGTGATTTTCACCTGTGCCGGGTCGTCGTAATTGTCAATTTCCACAATCCAGCCGCCCGTAACGTCGTCGGTGGCTTCATCGTCCATCTCGAAGATGTTCACGCGGTCCTTGGCAACGCGTATGTTCTCAGCAAGCAGATACATGCCCTTGTAATCACCGTTAATCACCACCTCAACAGGTTGTTGGTCGGGGGTGTAGCTCAGCCCCAGCCGGTGGCTCAGCTCAAAGCCCACAGTGTTGCGCAGAAAAACAAGTTCATCGTCGGCGCTCGCCAACAGCACAAAGTGGCGGCTGCTGTTCATGCCCAGTGGCTTAGCCTTGGCATCAAACTTCAGCCTGTATGGTTTTTTGTTAAATCCGGTCCATGTGTAGTTGCCGCGTCCGCGCACCTGCAAAGCCAGCGGAGCATCGGCCGAGCCAATGCTTTCATAACCTACAAGTCCAAGATTATCAATGTAATAGGTTGCGGTGACGTATTCGTCGCGCGATGTGATGTCGTTGCCATCGTCAGTGTTGATATAAAGCACAGGCAGTGTGCCCGAGTAGCCCACCTCACTCACTGTGGGCAGTTTCCACGAGCCTTGCGCCCAATTGTCGCCGCTGGTGGGAGTAAACACGCCGCCCACAACAATGTCGGCCGACGTGGTTGCCGTGCGATACTCGCCGCGATTGTTGCTGATGTCGTTCTTCACGTTGCTAAACGTGTCGGTAATCTTGCCATCGGGCAACGTGGTGGCGGCAAAGGTGTAGCGATACATATCGGGCACGGCGGCATCAAAGGTGATGCTCCATAAATTGTCACTCTCATGCGTCATGCTCACCACATAAGTCTCGGCACGCGAGTCGCTGCCGTAAACCATCTTCACCGCATCATATCCGGTGAGTGAGTTATCGAAATAAAACGTGCCGGCGGGAATAACAAGGGCACTTGCTGCCACACATGCCACAAGCATTGGCAGCAACAACATCAGTCGGTGACAATTCTTTGTATTCATAGTCTTTTTAACACATATCCTTTTGAAACGGGCGTTTCTCAGCGGTGCACGCGCTATTTCAATTGTTGATTAGCGAGAAAACACTTGCGGCACACCTTGCGCATCTGTGTCACGGTGCGGCAAGGCGCATTGCCTTGCCCTGGCACAAGGCTCAGGCACGAGAAACGTGATGATGAATGAACAGCGAGAGAGTGTTTGGGAGCCGATGCTTTTTCTTCCGGCATCACTTGCTCTCACCAAGCGTCACGCCCAAATAAGAAGCCTCGGCATCACCTGCTCTCACCAAGCGTCACGCCAAGATAAG
>JBJECY010000035.1:0-3154 GCA_051871515.1 Muribaculaceae bacterium
CGCACGGCTTGCCACTCGGTGAGTTTTGCCACCACACGTTGCAGCGATTCGGCAAACGGATAAGCGGAAACCTCGCTGAGCAGTTGCTGCTCATTTTGCATCTTCCGATTGAGTTTCTCTTTGCAAGCATTGTAAATTTCAATAGCATCGGTACCACCCGGCACGGTCTGCTCGTTGAAAATATCTTTCCAAGCGGCAGTGAAACTGTTGACCAATTCCTGCGAGATGGCACGAGCCGGCTTGATGGTGAATTTGCTCTTTTCGCGGACAATATTTGCTGCCACAACACTGCGGTCAACGTTGGTATTGTTGTTATAGGCAAATTCATAGATGCGACGTCGAACGAGCTCGTTCACCACATAGATAGTAGCCAAATCGCTCCAACCGTATGGGCGTTTCAGGAAGGTTGCCACAACGTCGGTGAGAACGACATCGATGCCTCCCTGTCGGTCAATGTAGTTTTTCACCGCCTTTTCAGCCTCGTTGATGGGATTGATGGCACCATACTCATCGGCGTGGATAGGTCGATTGATTTTCTGGCGGAGAGCATCGGTCGTGGTTGGAAATACGCTCGAAGTGACCAACGAAGCCGAGGGATATACATCACCGAGGTGACGTTGCACGGCAGCACGATAGCGTTCCTTGCCTCTTATGGTGATAGATTCCACGATATTGCCATCGGAAATGATGACACACTTGTCGAACATTTCGCGGAAGCGAGGCACAATCTTGTCGCGATAGAGAGCATTAGCCTGCGCACGGAACTCTGCATTAGTTCGGCTGCGAGTTTCGGATTGCGTCTGAATACGCAGGTATTTCTCCACTTGGCAATACCAGTGGAATATGTTCTTCAAGTCGCCGGCCTCACGATAGAGTTCAGCCATGTAGAAGATAAGTCCGTCGCGGCCATTGGTGAAGGCATATTGGTTCACATCATCTACCTGGCTCTCAAACACGAAATTAACCTTGATGTCAGCCGAGCCGCCATAGAGCATTTTATCCATAATGCTTACAGCCACGTTGAAACTGGTGTTGCAGTAGTTCTCACGGTTGGAGGGCGCAAGATATTCTTTGTAGATGTTGGTAATGACGGTGGCACGCGAATCGGCATCTACAGTCTGCGACTTGATAGTGCTTGCCACTTCGCGCTCGTCTTCAGTATAGAAACTATACACTTCGATAGTGCCGCGAGTTTCTTTGCGAATGATATTATTGGCAATGAGGAAATCGAGCACATTCTGCACATCGTTTTTGAGCGTCAGTTTTTGGCAGTCGATGTCCTGCATAAGCAGCGTGGTGATATTGTCGGCAGAAGCCGAGAATGCCATACGGTGCTGTTCGCTCATATAGCAGAGCATAAACAGCACATGAACCACACGCATTGCGAAATCGGGTTTTTGATATGCTTTTGCCACATTCTCAGCCGGAGCAACGGCTTTAGTGCCTTTGTTTGATAGCCCTTGGCTGAACATGGCGTTATAGAACTGGTCGAACGAGATAAAGTCGCCCACTTCCTGCTCCTTGGTGTCTTTGGCGGTGCTGTGAGTAACCTTGATGATGCTTCGCTCATTGCCTTTCACTTCTCGGTTGACAAACTCTATTGCCACGAAGGAGTCGAAGATGTTGCCCATCAGCGTGAATTGATATGGCACAAACGGATAATAGTTGATGAAGTCGTCGGCGTCGGCGAAGATGCGGTAACCCGTAGGCAGGTTGAATTGAGCCTCAATGGCATTTTTCTTTTGTGCATAGAGGTCGCTGAGTGTGAGCGATGCATCGGCGGTCTTTTCGAGAATACGGCGTTGGGTGATATACTCGGTGCTTGTGCCTTTGAGCGACACTTGCACTTGGAAACGTCCCATAATCTTGCCGTAGTCGTCGCTCGTTTGGTTGATTTGGCAACTGCTCACAATTTCCGAGAGGTCTTGCTGTGCGGTGCAAGCCACCCACGCTTTGCCCTCGCATGGCAGGTTTATATCCGAGACAATCTGCTGCAATTGGAGGAGAAGTCCGGCACGGTTGTCAATAAACTGGCTAATCTCATCAGCGAGGAACACGATGCGGTAGTTGTCGCCTTGGCGTGTGATGTGGCTTTTGAGTTCTGCTACGAAGGTTTCTACACTCAGGTTGATGGTGTCGGTAGCGATTTTTTCGCGGATAACATCTGTGGTGAGCGTCGGCACAAGTTCTTTGCCGGTTTCAAGGACAAGGTCGAGTTCGGTGGTGGCAAGAGAGATACATTCCTCTTCCCATTTGAAGCCCATTTCAGCGATTCTCTCCTTAAACTCGTCAAACTTGCCCTTTTCGTCGAGCACTTTCTCAAAATATTGAGCCAAAGCAAGATTGACGCTGTTGTAGCCACGCATACGGTTGAACTCATTCCAGAACACATCAATGAACACGCGGTCGTGTGCACCTTGTACGTTGTGAACCGAACCAATATTGAAAAGAATTGCATCGACTTTGGCGGAATGGAGCCATGAGGCAAGTTCGTTGCAGTCGGCAACGGTAACTTCCGAGTGGCTGTCGGGCACTTGCAGCGGGTCGCGCTCCTCAACGGCTTTCTTGAAACGTTCCATTGCAAGTGCGCTGAAGCGTGGGTCGAGACAATATTTAATGTACTTCAAGAAGTGCGATTTACCGGAGCCGAAGTAGCCGCTAATCCACATACCGTTGTGGCTGTAAGTGCGGTCTTTGATTGCCGAAAGCACTTTGTAGAGGTTGTTGATGATATCGTCGGTAAAGACATACTCACCAATTTCTATTGCAACCGTCTGCTGCGAGAGGTTGCTTGCATTGACCGCAGGATTTACTTCGCGGTTGATGTCTTTGGCGTATATTTTTTCTAACTTCATAGCAATGGAGTGTGAGTGGTGTGATTAATCGTTTAAAAGCAGGATAGCCCGATAAGTGTGCTGGTCGTTTATCTTCCCGAAAAGGCTGAAAGAGTTTCCCTCGCTCTCGCCGGGATAGAAAACGATGATTTTATAATTGCTCGTTTCGTTGAATTCTTCGTAGCCCGATAAGAATACACTTGTGCGGAGAAATGGGAACATAGAGCCGATGCCGTAAAGAAAGACGTAGGGTTTTTTGCCTGTAGATTCGGCATTGACGTGTTCCATTATGCGACGGTTGATATATTCGTAGAACTGGC
>JBJECY010000036.1:0-14976 GCA_051871515.1 Muribaculaceae bacterium
TTTCGCATTGCTAAGCTTTACGCCTACCCACACTAAATAACTACTGAGCCCAAAAAAGCGACGGCTAAACAGTGTAAATAAAAAAGAGGATTCAACTTTTGCTTGAATCCTCTGAAACTGAATGTGTGAAATGTGGGATTCGAACCCACGACCTTCGGAACCACAATCCGACGCTCTAACCAGCTGAGCTAATCTCACCATGTCGGTTTAACGGGTGCAAAGTTAGTGAGTATAGTTGAATTTTGCAAATGTGCAGAGTGATTTTTTTTGAGAAAATGATTTGGAGCAGTTCAAAGGTTATGTGGCTGCAAGGTGGCTAAAAGCCAAAGGCACTAAATCATGCTGCATAAAGTGCTGATGAGCGTGCGAATAGTTAAACTTTTATAAATATTGACAATTCTTAATCTATAATAACAGGGGTTTGAGATAAAATCCGTATCATTGCAACGCACCAAAGATAATAATTAAGGTTATAACAAATATGAAAAAACTATTTCTCTTGATGTTGGGCATAGTAGCTATGCTTGCATCTTGCACTCGGGACCAAGAAGCTTGCCTCACATTCTCGGCTGAAGGTGAGCAAGAGTTTTCAATGAATTTTGACATGAGCCAATTGTTCACGTTGGGAGCAGACGAATATTTTGAGTATTCAGTAGGCGATGGCGAATGGACACGATTCACCACGTCGGTCAGCGAAGTTGCTTTTGGCGGCGCATTGGGCGACTTGCGTTTGCGAGGCAAGAGCATCCACGGCACGGCAACGACTAATGATATTTTCTCCACAATCCTTTTTGCAACAGAAGTGCCTGTTGACTGCCGAGGTGATATACGCACGCTCATTGACTATGAGAACTACCTGACGGTAAGCACCGAGGAAGCAAGATTTTGTTTCCTGTTCCTGCAAAACAGCCAATTGAGAACTGCTCCGGCACTCCCGGCCACTACGTTGGCTAATAATTGTTATAATGATATGTTCTGTGGTTGCTCATCACTCCAAGCGGCGCCAGAGCTTCCTGCCACCATATTGGCCGATAGTTGTTATTGTGATATGTTCTCTGATTGCACATCGCTTCAGGCAGCTCCGGCACTCCCGGCCACCACATTGGCTGAATCATGCTATGCCCAAATGTTTTTTGGTTGCACATCGCTCGAGACTGCTCCTGAACTCGTGGCAACTGATTTGGCTGATAATTGTTATTACGATATGTTCTTAGGGTGCACATCACTTCAAGTTGCCCCCGCGTTGCCAGCCACTACGTTGGCTAATAGTTGTTATGGCGGTATGTTCTCAGGTTGCACCTCGCTTCAGGCTGCCCCTGAACTGCCTGCCACCACATTGGCTGAATCATGTTATGCCCAAATGTTCTCGGGCTGCACTAAACTGACAAAAGTTAGTATGCTTGCTACCGATGTAAGTGCCGAATCGTGTTTGGTTGATTGGCTTAACGAGGCAGGCACCGAAGCCTCGTCACGAACCTTGACTTTGGCTAATCAGGACATTTATAAGACGTTAAACACTAATGAAGAACTTCTTCCTAACATCTGGCAAGAGGGCAATGCTGAAATCAGCTGCGCTAATTAAGCTTCATTAGACATAAATAAGTGGAATAAAGATGAAGAAACTAATTTACTTGATGTTGGGCATATTAGCTGTGCTTGCATCATGTGGTAAGGACAAAAAAATTGATGACCAAGAAGTTCGCGAAGACACTTACCTCACTTTCTCGGCTGAGAGTGAGCAGGAGTTTTCAATGAACTTTGACGCAAGCCAAGCGTTCACATTGGGCGCAGATGAATATTTTGAATATTCGGTAGGCGAAGGCGAATGGACGCGATTCACCACCTCGGTCAGCAATGTTGTCTTTGGCGACACATTGGGCGACCTGCGTTTGCGAGGCAAGAGCATCCACGGCACGGCAACGTCAGAGGAGGTTTATTGCACTATCCTGTTCGGAGCAGAAGTGCCGGTTGATTGCAAAGGCGATATCCGCATGCTCATCGACTATGAGAATTATCTTTCGGTAAGCACCGAGGAAGCCAGATTCTGTTATCTGTTTCAGCAAAACACCCAATTGAGAACTGCCCCGGAACTGACATCTATGGCATTGGCTGATAATTGCTATCGTGATATGTTCTCAGGTTGCACATCGCTGCAGACGGCACCTGCGCTCCCTGCCACCACATTGGCTAAAGAGTGCTACATCAATATGTTCAATGAATGTACGGCGCTTCAGGCGGCACCCGAACTGCCTGCTATGGAACTGGCTGAGGAGTGTTATGCCTACATGTTCAATGAATGTACGGCGCTTCAGACTGCTCCGGCACTCCCTGCTACGAAATTGGTTGAATCGTGCTATTCCTTCATGTTCTCAGGCTGCACAGCGCTTCAGACGGCACCCGAACTGAATGCCGCAACATTGGCAGAACATTGTTATGATGCCATGTTCTCAGGCTGCACATCGCTTCAGGCTGCCCCGGCACTATCTGCCACTACATTGGCCGAAGCGTGCTATGAAGCTATGTTCTCAGGTTGCACATCGCTTCAGGCTGCCCCAGAACTCCTTGCCACAACATTGGCCGAAAGGTGTTATTCCCAAATGTTCTTTGGTTGCACATCGCTCAAGGCTGCCCCGGCACTCCCTGCCCCGGCATTGACCGAGGAGTGTTATTCCCAAATGTTCTATGGATGCACAGCACTCAAGACCGCGCCAGAACTTCCTGCCACAACATTGGCCGAAAGGTGTTATGATGCTATGTTCTTTGGTTGCACGGCTCTCAAGGCGGCACCTGCACTCCCTGCCACAACATTAGCTAATTATTGTTATTGTGCTTTGTTCTCGGGATGCTCAGCGCTCACAACTGCTCCTGAACTCCCAGCCACTAAACTGGCAGAGGGTTGTTATAATTCAATGTTCTACGGTTGTAAAAAATTGCCGGCAGTAAAAATGCTTGCTACTGATGTGAGTGCAGAAGATTGTTTGCGTTCCTGGCTTGAAGTGGCAGGCTCTAATGCCTCATCGCGAACATTGACTTTGGCTAATCAGGACATATATAATGCATTAACAACTATTGAAGATGTTCTTCCTAACATCTGGCAAGAGGGTAATGCTGAAATTAGCTACGCCAATTAAGTTTCATTAGGAAGAAATAAAAAAAGGAAAAAGATGAAGAAACTAATATTATTGATGTTGGGGATGGTAGCTATTCTTGCGTCTTGCACTCGTGACCAAGATGCTTGCCTCACATTTTCGGCTGAAAGTGAACAGGAGTTTATTATGCTCCTTGAGATGGGAGAAGAATTTACATTCGGAACAGATGAATATTTTGAGTATTCGGTAGGCGATGGCGAATGGACACGCTTCACCACGTCGGTCAGCGAAGTTGCCTTTGGCGGCACATTGGGCGACCTGCGTTTGCGCGGCAAGAGCCACTGCGGTACGGCAACAACCGATGAGACGTATTTCAATATCCTTTTCGGCGCAGAAGTGCCTGTTGACTGCAAAGGTGACATACGCACGCTCATCGACTACGAGAACTATCTGACAGTAAGCACCGAGGAAGCAAGATTTTCATTCCTGTTCCAATATAACAGCCAGTTGAGAACCGCCCCGGCACTGCCTGCCACCACGTTGGCTAATAAATGTTATAGTGATATGTTCTGTGGTTGCGCGTCACTCTTGGCGGCTCCAGAGCTTCCTGCCACAAAATTGGCCGATAGTTGTTATTGTGATATGTTCTCTGAGTGTGTATCGCTCCAGGCCGCGCCTGCACTCCCTGCCACCACAATGGCAGAATCGTGTTATGCTTTAATGTTCTCAGGTTGCACATCGCTTCAGGTTGCCCCAGAACTCCCTGCTATGGAATTGGCCAAAGAGTGTTATAATGGTATGTTCTTAGATTGCACATCGCTCAAGGCTGCCCCGGCACTCCCTGCTACGGTATTGGCTAATTATTGCTATAATAGTATGTTCTCAGGCTGCACCTCGCTTCAGGCTGCCCCTGTGCTCCCTGCAACGACAATGGCCGACTATTGTTATTGTAATATGTTCACAGGTTGCACATCACTCCAGGCAGCACCGGCGCTTCCTGCAACCACATTAGCTACCTATTGTTATGGTGGTATGTTCTCAGGTTGCACATCGCTCCAGGCTGCCCCAGAACTCCTTGCTACTACATTGGCCGATTATTGTTATAGGGAAATCTTCTATGGCTGTGAGAAGTTGTCGAGTGTGAAAATGCTTGCAACAGATGTGAGTGCTGATGCCTGTTTGCTCGATTGGCTTGGTGAGTCAGGCACCGAAGTCTCATCACGGACACTTACTCTGGCTAATTCAAATGCCCATAAATTGTTGATTGACGACATTTCAGAAGGCTGGAGAGATGGTAAAACAGTTATTCAATACGCTAAATAACGATTAAAAAATAGGAAGAAACTATTGTTGCTGCTACCCTGAATGGCTAAATAGCACAAAGTTAAAATAGAAACACCGCTATCCTTTGATTGTCAGGAGGATAGCGGTGCTGTTTTTTCTATATAGTATGCCAGAGTGGTAGCCTTGGCCGCAAGTGTTTGCGCCGTTAGGGCAAAGAGGGTTATTTCTTAATCCATACGGCGGTGATTTCGCCAATGTATTGTGTGTGGATGTTGCCGGCATCTTCTCCGTTCTTATACCAGCTGTCAACCACTGCGGCATCCATATTTGCCATAGGTATGTCAACAGCGCTGATTTTGCGACATTCAATGATGAGGTTGCCCTCGTCGAATGCCGGAGTGTTGCTGTCGAGCATTTTCAAAGTCAATCCGCTGCCTTTCACCTTATCCTCGTCGCGTCCCGACACTCGACCAAGATAGCCAAAGAGCACTTTGTTGTATTCGGCCGGGAACGTCTCAACGGTGAAAGTGGAATTCTCGTCCATGAGATGTTTGGTGAATCGGCTTTGACGCACATAAACGGTGCACACGTTGCGCTCCTTGCCCCAGAGGGTGCCTATTTGCCCCCAGCCAATAGCCATTGAGTTGACATTGCCTTGCTTGCCCACGGTGAGTGCCGCGCCGCTGCTGAAGATGTTAAATGCACCCAGACGCGCTTCGGCAACGCTCACTTTCTTCCATTCCTTGGCATGAGCCTGCACTGTGGCGGTGGTGTTGTCCCAAGAGTTCTTGTGAATCTTGCTCTCGTCCCATTTGTCTTTTGGCGCGGGATTTTCGGCAGGATGTCCCACTGCCACCATGCCAAGAGGGATGATGGTTGAGGGCAGCGACAGCAGTTGACTCAGAAACTTGCAACGGTTCATCTGCGGATACACACCAAGCCACACGGCACCAAGCTGCATGCCATGTGCTGCAAGCAGAATGTTCTGTGTAACTGCCGAGCAGTCTTCAATCCAATAGTCGTGGCCATCGCCCGGGAATGTCAGAGTGGTATCGGCGCACACCACAATCACCAACGGCGCTTTGGCGGCTGGCTGAGCCGGAGAGATGTTGGCTGTGATGGCGTCTTTGGTGTTTTTGTCGTCAATCACAATCAGTTGCCAAGGTTGCTTGTTGCCTGCCGATGGGGCTGCCATACCGGCTTTCAGCAATTGGGTGATTTGTTCCTCGCTGATTTTCTCGTCGGTGTACTCACGAATTGAGGTTCGTGTCATAATGTTGTTGAGCACAGCATCTTCAATTGATGTTTCATTCATGTTTGATGAGTTTTCTTTATGTTCAACCAAAAGCAGTTTTGCAGAAAGCAGCACCACTGCCACGGCTAATAAAATACTTATAATCTGAAGGTTTTTCATTATGTGGGGTTTTTTAGAGTGATTTCAATAAAGTTCCGGTGGGGCAAACAAATTGGCAATAAGGCCGGTTGATGAACAGGCTTACGATGGCAAACACCGCGGCTGCTGCAATAACTGCCCAAGAGGCTGATTGCCAGATGAATGTGGTGAACAATTCGTAATCCATCCATTCAAGAACAATGCCCATCCACGACATGAGCATAAGCACGCACCACAGCCCTTGTCTGAACCATGTGAGCCGCTCGTGCCAATGGCGCGGAATGTTGATTTTGCGTTTGCTCAATGTGCCCAGCAGCTCTTGTGCCGAGCCAAGCGGGCAACACCAAGCGCAGTAATGCCCGGGCTTGCCAAACAGGGGATAGATGAATGAGATGATGAGCATTATCATCAGGGCAATGTGTGAACTGCTGAAGCCGTTGGCGAGAACGCCCACTATGGCTGAATAGCTCACAAACGAACCCGAGAGAATGCCAAGAAACACAATGTTGCACAGCTGCTGCACCCGGCGGTAGCGTTTGTTTTTCACCTTTAGCGGCAACAAGGCGGCAGCCAACGCTGTGAGCACGGCAAGAATGGCGTAAATGTTGGCGTGCTTGCTGAGCGATGGCGTTGATGCAACGTCGGCGTGCTGTTGCAGTTCGTTGAGGCTGCGCCCAATGGTGGCAACCACGGCGCTTGATGATAAGGTGGCACCCGAAACGGCATCAACCTCCAAGCTCATTGCCTGCTCAGGCGTTTTGGCAATGTATTGGCTCACAATCTCTTCTTTCACACGAGTGATGAACGCAGGTGTTTCGGCATTATTGAGAATCTCAATTTGCGTTATCACTCCATCTTTCACATAAACCTTTAGAGGCACTGGGCCGCCATAGCCGTGAATGTCGCGTGCCACATTGGTGGAGTTCACCACAATTGTGCCGTCTTTGGTGGTGCTGACGGTTGCGGTGTCGGTGTCATGCTGGCTTTCAATGCTGTAATTGAACAGGCTGCCGTGCCTGGTTATTGAAATGGCGCACAGCATCAGTATGCAAGTCAGCAACGTGCATATTCGCCTGATTGTTGTGCTTGTGTCATTTTTAGTTTTAATCTTTTCCATTGTTGTGCGGAGTGTTTTCCTGACTTCACAGTCGTCTCTGCCAAGACGGGGAAAAGCAACCGGAGGTGTTGCGGTTAGCAAAAATGTGCGTAATTAGTAGCCGACAATGCGAAGTTAGCAATAATAGTTGAGAAAACGCCCAATGAAAATGGTTAATGTTTTTAAAATGAGTTGGGTTGTGTTATCGCCTTTCGGGGTTTGTTGCATTTCGATGCGGTTTGTGCTGCGGAAAGAGAGCTGGGCTTTGTTGCGGAAAGAGAGAAAGGGCTTTGTTGCGGAAAGAGAGCAGGGCTTTGTGGTTGAAAGAGAGAAAGGGCAAAGAAAAACCTCGCCGAACCTTTGTGGGGCATGGCGAGGCTTTGAATAAATAGTTTAATCAATATGCTATTTAAAAAAGGCGGTGTTAGCGCAAGGGTGTTATTGCACAAGGTTACCCATTGAGTACACGGCTTGCAGCTTGGCTTCGCTGTCGAGCAACAGGATGTCGGCATCTTTACCGGCAACCAACTGACCTTTGCGGTCGCTGATGCCCATAATGCGAGCAGGTGTTTCAGAAGCCATGCGTATGGTGTCGTGCAATGGCACACCGGCGCGATGAGTGGTGGTGATGAGGCGGTCCATAGTGGCGATACTGCCTGCCAATGCGCTACCGTCGGCTACCTTGCACACGCCGTCTTCAATGATGGCACCAGGCAGGAAGATGTAGTTGCTGTCGCTGCCGGCGCAAGCCAGAGAGTCGGTGATGATGGCTGTGCGTTCCACGCCTTTGAGCTTGTGGATGAGTCGGATGATGGTGTCGGGCAGGTGGCAGCCGTCAGTAATCATTTCCACGTCGATATCGTCAATGAGATAAACGCTTTCCACAGTGCCTTCATGCTTATATTCGCGCACGTTGTGGAAGCCGCCCATTGCGTTGTAGAAGTGAGTGGCGAGCGAGTATCCGTTGTTGTATGCTGCAAGCACCTCGGGGAACTCGGCGGTGGTGTGGGCGATGCCCATCACAATGCCGTGGTCACTTGCAAATTTGCCAAATTCAAGAGCGCCGTTTAGCTCGGGAGCTGCGTCAATGCGCTTGATGCACTTGAAGCGCTCAATCATTGGGATGTATTTAGCAGGGTCGGGGTCGCAGATGTATTCAGGCATTTGTCCGCCTGTTTTCTTGATGTTGAGGTGCGGACCTTCAAGGTGCAGGCCTTGTATGGTGGTGTTGCCACGGGCTATAAGTTGTTCACACACTTCGGCGGCCTCGTCAATCATTTGTTGCGACGAAGAGCTGAGGGTTGGGAATATGGCTGTGGTGCCGTGCTTGAGGTGGGTGGCTGCTGCTGTCACAAATGCATCTTCTTTGCACTCCATGAAGTCGCGGCCGCCTCCACCGTGGCAGTGAATCTCTATTCCGCCCGGGGTTACATAAGCCCCTTTGGCATCAATTGCCTCGGCGCCTTCTATGATGCGGCTGTCGCTCTTCACCTCCAGTATCTTGCCGTCTTCAAATACTATAGAGCCGTCTTTCACCCATCCCGAAGGGGTGTGAATAGTGCCATTGTAGATTTGTTTTACCATCGTATTATTATAATAGTTAGTTGGTATTGTTTAGCTGTTGTTATCTCTTTTACAAAATTACTAATTATCAACCTAAAATGAATCAAAAATTTATTATCGGATTATTAAAAAATGTAAAAACGCGCATTTTCTGCTTTGCCGGGAGAGTGTCGCTTGTTTTTACAAAGCCTAAGAGGGCTGGGTTTTGGTGGCGGTGCTCGTTGCCGGCAGCTTTAGTTTCACATTTGTTGTGCTTTTAGGTTGGCGTAGCAAATATTACTATCGCAAAGTTATTTTGTTTTTGCGTCAAATACAAGTTTTTTTGCACTATTTTGATGGTGCCGATGCTAAAATCATTCAGCCGCATTGGGGCGGCGGTTTTTGGTGGGGTGCAAGGCTGTGAGCCGTGTGTGGGGGTGGGGCGCAACGGCGCTGGTTTGGGTATTTTTGTGCCAATTGAGGGTGTGTTGTGCTAATTAGGCGGCATTTTTTTGGTTTGTTTGTTATAAAATGCGTACTTTTGTACCAAAAACAAGAAAACAAGTAATAGTAATTGTGATATCATTAGCAAACGTATTAGATTTTGAGAACACAGGCCATGTGATTAGCTTTGACAACGATTTGGTGTTGTTTGACGACATCAACGTGATTACGCTCAATCACTTGCCGTGGAAGTTGGGACGTCCGTTATTTGCCATGTGCCTTGAGGGAACGGCATCGGTAAAGGTCAATTTACAGGAATATAAGATTTGCAAGAACGAGCTTGTGACGCTTATGCCCGAGTCGATAGTTCATGGCTATGAATCGAGCGACAATTTCCGTGGAGTGTTCATCTTGGTCAGCAACAAGGTGGCAGAGGAGTTGTTGCCCGACATCACCTCGGTGCTGCCCATACTCATGGATTTCAGACAAAGTCCGGTGATTAAGCTCATGCCCGACGAGACTCGCAGCCTGTGTGAGTTCTATGCTTTTATTTGGCGTAAGGTGAAGAGTGTGCATGGCCATTATGCCAAAAAGGAGCTTAACGGCCTGTTGCTGTCGATATTCTATGAGGTGCTGTCAATCTATAAGGAGCGTTTCTCATATGGCAAGTTTAAGCGCACGCGCAACGAGGAGACTTTCTTTAAGTTCTACTCGCTCATTGAGAAGGACTATAAGCAAGAACGCTCGGTGGTGTATTATGCCGATAAGCTGTGCATCTCGGCCAAGCACCTCTCAATGGTGGTGAAGAAGGTGAGCGGACGCACTGCCAGCGACTGGATTGACGATTATGTGATTTTGCAGGCAAAGCAGCTGTTGCGCTCATCAACGCTCACCATTCAGGAGGTGAGCCGCGAGCTCAATTTCTCCAACCAGTCGTTTTTTGGCAAATACTTCAAGAAGCATGTGGGCATGTCGCCAAGCGAGTATCGCTCGCAAGGGCAGATGTGATGCTAACTGCGCTGTTTTGTGAGGAAAGTCGCCACACAAGAAAGCTAATGAACAACTAAAACAACAATATTTTGACTGAAGAAAAGTGGTAAACAAAAATATGGTTAATAGACGTATTGAAATAAGAAGTCTGATTGTTGCAGCCGTGCTGACGGTGCTGGCGGTGGTGGGCGTTAAGGCTCAGAACACTGCCGACATCACTCAGGTGGCGGCCGAGGGCGCTCGTCAGGTGAATCGCGATGCCGAGGCGATGCCTTCTGAGGAACAGACGGTGATTTCGGTGGTGACGTGTTATCCCGGCAGCCGCAACTATGAACTTTATGGCCACACCATGATAAGGGTGCAGATTAAGGGTCAGGACTTGCTGTTTAACTATGGCATCTTCAATTTCCGCGCCAAAGGTTTCATCTACAGGTTTGTGAAAGGCGATTGCGACTATATGCTTGCTGCCTATCCCAGCAGCTATCTCACCCAGGGCTATGAGGACCGCAAAATAGTGGAACAGGTGCTCAATCTCAACGGCGAGCAAAAACGCAAGGTGATTGAGTTCTTGTGGTGGAACTCAATGCCCGAGAATGCCACTTATCGCTACGATTGGGCGTATGACAACTGCGCCACCAAGCCCCGTGACATCATTGAGCAAGCCGTTGGCGAGAGCCTGCGCTATGGTGCTCCCGCAGAGCAGCATGCCACGTTCCGCAGCATCATGGCTTATTTTGACCGCAATTATCCGTGGCAACAATTTGGCATAGATTTGGTCCTGGGAATGAACCTCGACCGTGAGCTCACTTATCGTGAACAGATGTTCAGTCCCATCAAGTTGCAGCAAGCGCTCGCCGATGCCACCATTGAGCAAGATGGCAAGCGGGTGCCCCTTGTGAGTGCCACACGCAATTTGGTTGACGGCGGCGACGACGGTGCTGCGCTGGGTCCCACGCCGTGGCTGCTGCGCCCGGTGACGGTGTTTGCGTTGCTCCTGCTGATTGTGGCAGCGATTAGCTATGCGGAGTTGCGCCGCGGCAAATGGTTGCGTTGGGTTGATAGCCTGGTGTTTGGCGCATATGCCCTTGCCGGTGTGTTGGTGGCATTTCTCACCTTTGTATCAACCCACTATGGCACCTCGCCCAATGTGAATATCCTGTGGGTGCATCCGTTGGCGTTTGTTCCAGCAGTGGGAGTGTGGTTTGCGTGTATGCGCTCGTGGCTCAAGGTCTATCATATTGCCAATGCGGCAATCATTGTGGCGCTTGGATTGGTGTGGTGGTTGCAGCCCCAAGTGGGCAACGTGGCGTTTGTGCCCATGGCGTTGCTCTCGCTGGGCCGCTCGTGCCTCTATCTATGGCAGCAGAAACGCGGTGTGATTGCCGTCGGCAGCCCATTACAGAAGAAAAAAGTTAAAGCTTAAACATACAGATATTTGCCATGAATGAGTTTGTGATGATATTTCTTGCGGCAATAATTCCTGCCGTGATTTTGGTGCTTTATATCTACGGCAAAGACGACCGCCCTGAGCCTGTGGGGCAACTGGTAAAGGCATTCCTGTTGGGCGCGTTGTCGGCACCGCTATCGTTGTGCATTTCGCTGCCATTGAGGATTTTAGGATACTATACAGAGAACCCTGTTGGGCTGTTTGATTGTTTCCGCACATCGTTTTATGGAGCGGCGTTGCCCGAGGAGATTGCCAAGCTGTTTGTGCTGTGGCTGGTGCTGAGGCGCAACAAATATTATGATGAATATTTCGATGGCATTGTGTATGCCGGATGCGTGGGTATGGGCTTTGCCGCCATTGAGAACGTGCTCTATTTGGTTGACCAACTTGAAATGTGGCGCACGGTGAGCGTGATGCGTGCGTTCTTGGCGGTGCCGGGACACTTCTTGTTTGCCATGCTCATGGGCTATTATTACTCAATTGCCCATTTCAAAGGCGCTCACCGATTCTCGCGCAATTATGTGATGGCGCTGGTGGCACCCATGATTGCTCATTGCCTCTACGACGTATGCGCCTTTATGTCATCGATGCCTTTTGTGGGAGTGCTGTTTTTCGTGGGTGTGATAGCTGTGTTGGTAGTGTTGTTTAAATACTTCAAGAAGCACATGGCAAAGCTAAAAGAAGAGGACTATTACCTTTTCGATGTCACACCGCCGCCAATGCCGCACAATTCGGCGGGTGTCACTCCGCCGCCATTCTCGGGTGGTACGGCTGGGACAACCCCTCAGCCATCATCGGACGATGTCACTCCGCCGCCGTTGCCGCCGCAAGAGGGCACAGAGGAATATAATAGGCGTTTTATGCCCGGCAACGATGATGACTTGAATAGCTGACAAATGCAGCTAAAAGGCGCTTTGTGCAAGCGCCGCGGCGCAAAAAACCGCTGCAAGTGGCGTGTTTATTGGCTATAAATTAGTATATTTGCAGCGCTTTTGCTCAGTAAGGGCTGTTGTGAAACAATTAGGCAGCCGCCGGAGCAGCATGAAACTCTAAAAATTAAAGCAATTATTTAAACAAGATATATGGCTAAGCGAAGAAGAAAACAACAAGTCAACCGATTAGTTACCGGCATCGTGGCATCGATGGTGGCGATATCGTCGATGTCGCAAATCAAGGACGGCCGCACGCAGCTGGTGATAGGCATTGTTGTTGACCAACTCCGCAGCGACTACATTGAGCTGTTGCAGAACCGATTCTCGCAACGCGGCTTCAACAGGCTAATGCGCGAAGGCGCATATTTTGAAAATGTTGACTTCAACGGTGCCAACCTCGACATTGCTTCTGGTACGGCTTTGATAATGACCGGTGCCTATGGCAACGCCAACGGTATTGCCCAGAAAAGCGTATTCAACCATGCCTCAAAGACCACAGCCCCGGTGCTTGCCGACTCGAAATATATAGGCAACTTCACCACCGAGACCTATTCGCCGTTGGCGCTGAAGGTGTCAACCATAGCTGACGAGGTGCGCGTGAATAACGATGGCCTTGGGATGGTGCATGCCATAGCCCCCGATGCCCAGCAAGCCATTTTGCTTGGCGGACATGCTGCCAACAGCGTATTCTGGATTGATGACGTGAACGGCAAGTGGGCAACCACCACATTCTTTAAAGAGGTGCCCTCGCCGGTGCAAAGCCGCAACTATAACTATCCGCTTGCCAACCGACTCAACACAATGGCTTGGGAGCCAGCATTGGCTCTTGAGGCTTATGATGAGATTCCGCAAGCCCATCGTTTTTATAGATTCCGTTATAACTTCCCCGATAACAGCAAGGACCGTTACCGCAGCTTCAAGCAGTCGGCATTGGTGAACGAAGAAATCACTTCGGTTGCCATCGACTATATCAACACCATGAAGCTGGGCAATCGCGGACAGCTTGATATGCTCAACATTGGCTACACGGCAGCCCCGTTTGAATATAGCAAAACTGCTGATAACCGATTTGAGCTGCATGACACCTACATTAGGCTTGATGCCCAGATTGAGCGTTTGCTTGATGCCGTTGACAAGGCTGTGGGCATGAGCAACGTGGTGGTGTTCCTCACCTCAACAGGCTATTTCTGCGACGACCTGCCGGTTGATGCCAAATACAACATCCCTTCGGGTGAGTTCCGTCCTGACCGAGCCATCTCGCTGCTCAACATGTATTTGATGGCAATCTACGGCAACGGTCAGTGGGTTGACGGATATTATAACCGCAATTTCTACCTCAACCATGCGCTCATCAAAGACCAAAAGATTGACCTGAGCGAGATACGCGCCAAGTCGAGCGAGTTTCTGCGCCAGATGAGCGGCGTGACGGCAGCTTACACTTATGAAGAGATTCTCAATAATCCGGTAAACACCAGCCTGGTTGCGTTGCACCGCATGATGGTGCCGGCCTATCAGGGTGATGTGGAAATAACGGTGAGCGCCGGATGGACCATTGTTGAAACCCAAAACGCAGAGCAAAAGGTGAAGCACGTGCGCTCAAACGCCATGTCAGCACCGGCATTCATCTTGGCGCCATCGGTTAAGGCACAGCGCATCACCAGTGCCATTGATGCCGCTTTCTTGGCACCCACCGTGTCGCGTATTCTGCGCATACGTTCGCCCAATGCCGCAGCCTTTATGCCCGTGCTGCTGCAATAGAGTGGCACAATGTTGCTGATAATCAAAACATTTTAGCTATCTTTGCAAGATGAAGTGTAGATGCCGCCCCGGTTGCGGTGCCTGCACCGTTGCCCATATTTGCGATGTAATGGCATCGGCGGGCAACAATCAGCATAAAATAATGGTTATAAAATAAGAAATAAACAAACAAAATAACACCAATCATATTAAAATGGGATTTAATGACATTTTAAAGGCTCTGTTTGGCAACAAATCGACCCGCGACCTGAAGAAACTGCTGCCTATGGTTGACAAAATCAATGCAGTGTATCCCGAGGTTGAGAAGTTGACCAACGATGAGTTGCGCGCACGCATTGTTGGAGTGCGCAAGTTCTTGAAAGACAGCGTTGCCGACAAGAAACAAGAAATTGTTGAGCTGAAAGCTGAGATTGAAAGAACTGACTATGAGAACCGCGAACCGCTTTGGGACAGGGTTGACCGACTGGAGAAAGAAGTGCTTGAAATACTTGAGGAAAAACTCAGCGAGTCGATTCCTGAAGTGTTTGCCGTGGTGAAGGACACCGCTCGCCGCTTTGCCCAAAACGAGCAAATAGAGGTTACTGCCACCGACTTCGACCGCGAATTGGCAGCCAAAGGCCACGATTTCATCAGCATAGACGGCGACAAAGCCATATACCGCAATCATTGGAAAGCCGGCGGCAACGAGATAGTGTGGGATATGATACACTATGATTGCCAGCTCATTGGTGGCGTAGTGTTGCACCAAGGCAAGATTGCCGAGATGGCTACCGGTGAAGGTAAGACCCTTGTGGCTACTTTGCCAGTGTTCCTCAACGCCCTCACCGGCAACGGTGTGCACGTGGTGACCGTGAACGACTATCTCGCCAAACGTGACTCGGAGTGGATGGGTCCGCTTTATATGTTCCACGGACTTTCGGTGGCTTGCATTGACAAGACTCAACCCGACTCGCCCGAACGCCGTGCCGCATATAATGCCGATATCACCTTTGGTACTAACA